>JBKJHW010000015.1:0-23694 GCA_046598935.1 Vicinamibacterales bacterium
AGGACCGCCGCTGATCACCTTCCACGGCAGCCGGCCGTGCTCCCACATCGCCGCATACAGAATCCGCGGATTGCTTGCGTCCATGGAAATTTCCGACGAGCCGGTCTTCTCATCGACGTAGAGCACCTTCTTCCACGTGTTGCCGCCGTCAATCGATTTGAAAACGCCGCGCTCCGGCGACGAGCTGTAGAGCGCCCCCTGCGCCGCGACGTACAGGATGTCGGGATTTTTCGGATGCACGATGATGCGTGCGATGTGCTGCGTCAGCTCGAGGCCGATCTGTTTCCAGGTCTTGCCCGAATCGGTCGAGCGGTACATCCCGTCGCCGCTGTGCGTCATCACGCCGCGGATCGCGTGCTCGCCCGTGCCGACATACACGACGTTCGGATCGCTCTCCGCGACCGCGATGGCGCCGATCGTCGCCGTCTTGAACGAACTGTCGGAGATGTTGCTCCACGTAATGCCGGCGTCCGCCGTCTTCCAGACGCCGCCCCCGGTCGTGCCCATGTAATACGTGCGCGTGTCGCCAATCACGCCGGTGCCGGCGTTGGCGCGGCCCCCTCGAAACGGCCCGATCGACCGCCATTTCACAGGCTTGAAGATGGCGTTGTAGTCGTCGGCGGCCGGCGCCACCTGGGCGGAGGAGCTGACGACGCCGAAACCCAAAATGAAGAGAGCGGCAAACTTCTTGAGCATCCCGAGATAATACAATTTCACCGATGATCAATCCGCTCCTGATTGCGCGCACCGACGACGGGCGCGAGCTCGGCCTGTTGCCAGCGCTCGCCAATCGCCACGGGCTCATCACCGGCGCCACGGGCACAGGGAAAACCGTGACGCTGCAGGTGATTGCCGAACAGTTTTCCCGTATCGGGGTCCCGGTATTCGTGGCCGACGTGAAAGGCGATCTTTCAGGTATCGCCGCGGCCGAAAGCTTGTCACCCAAACTGGAATCCCGGCTGAAACACCTGGGCCTCACGCCGCCCGAGTTTGCGGCAAACCCGGCCGTGTTCTGGGACGTCTTCGGCAAGGGCGGCCATCCCGTCCGCGCAACCATTTCCGACATGGGGCCGTTGCTGCTGAGCCGCCTGCTCGCCCTCAACGACACGCAGCGCGGCGTGCTCACGCTCGCGTTCAAGATCGCCGACGACGCGGGGATGTTGCTCGTCGATGTGAAAGACCTGCGATCGATGCTGACGTTCGTTGGCGAGAACGCGAAAAAATTCACGACCGAATACGGCAACATCTCGACGGCGTCGATCGGCGCTATCCAAAGGGCTCTGTTAGAAATCGACCAGCAGGGCGCGAGCCGCTTCTTCGGCGAGCCGATGCTGAACATCGAAGATCTGATCCAGACCTCAAGCGGCCGAGGCGTCATCAACGTCCTCGCCGCCGATCAGCTGATGAACGCGCCGAAGCTCTACGCGACGTTCCTCCTGTGGATGTTGTCGGAGCTGTTCGAGCAGCTGCCGGAAGTCGGCGATCCCGAGAAGCCGAAGATCATCTTCTTCTTCGACGAGGCCCACATGCTCTTCGACGACGCACCGCAGGCGCTCGTTGAAAAAATCGAGCAGGTCGTGCGGCTCATCCGCTCGAAGGGTGTGGGCGTCTACTTCGTGACGCAGAATCCGCTCGACATCCCGGACACGATCCTCGGGCAGTTGGGCAATCGCGTGCAGCACGCGCTCCGCGCGTTCACGCCGCGCGATCAGAAAGCCGTGAAGACGGCGGCGACGACGATGCGGACGAATCCGAAACTCGACACCGAGAAAGCCATCACCGAACTCGCCGTCGGCGAAGCGCTCGTGTCATTTCTCGACGAGAAAGGAAGCCCGACCATCGTCGAGCGAGCATGGATTCTGCCACCGGCGTCGCGGATCGGGCCCCTCTCGGCCGAAGAACGCGCGGCGATCATCGACGCGTCGGTGCTGAAGGGGCACTACGAAGCGACGATCGACAGCGAATCCGCTTACGAGAAGCTAAAGGCCCGTGCCGGTGCGCGGGTGCAGGCGGGTGCGGCGGGTGCTGCAGGTGCCGGGTCAGCGGGTGCGGCGAAACCGATTCCCGACGCTCTGAAGGATCTGATGTTCGGAACGACCGGGCCGCGGGGCGGACACCGCGACGGCATGCTCGAAGCCGCCGCCAAGAGCGCCGCGCGATCGGTGGGTTCCGGATTGGGCAGACAGATCCTGCGGGGTGTTCTAGGCTCGATCCTGGGTAAGTAATGGTCAATGAAGCCCGAGCTGGAGTTCATTGACCATTGACCACTGACCATTTTTTGTTTTTGGGTGTCTAAGCCCTCTGGAGGAAACATGAAGAAATCGATTCTCGCGCTGGCGGCTTTTCTGGCCCTCGCGCCGGCGGCGGCAATGGCGCAAGAGCCTGTGCGCGTGGGCGGCAACGTTCTGGCCCCCGAGCGCATCCGCTACGTGGCGCCGGTTTATTCGCAAGAGGCGCAGCATATTCGCGTTTCCGGCATCGTCATTCTCGAAGCCGTGGTCGGCACGGAGGGCGACGTCGTAGGTGTCAAGATCCTCAAGTCGATCGCTTTGCTGGATCAGGCCGCGATCGATGCCGTGAAGCAATGGAAGTACACGCCGACGATGCTCAATGGCATGCCGGTGCCGGTCATCATGACCGTGACCGTGAATTTCACACTCACCGACGGCGCGTCGTCCGCGTCCGGCCAACAGGTGCAGGGCTCGATAGAATCCGTCGGCATGGCGTCGGAGCTGCCGGCCGAGTGGAACGGCAAGCCGACGATTCGGATCGGCGGCACGATCAAAGCGCCCGAACGCGTGAAGTACGTTGCGCCCGGCTACCCGGCAGACGCACAGCAGGCCCGAGTTACCGGCATCGTGATCATCGAAGCGCTCATCGACGAGGACGGCAAGGTCGCCAGGGCCCAGCTGCTCAAGAGCATTCCGCTGCTCGACCAGGCCGCGCTTGATGCCGTCATGCAGTGGAAATACACGCCCACGCTTTTGAACGGCTCGCCCGTGCCGGTCGTGATGACGGTCACGGTGAACTTCAGCATCAAGTAATGGTCAATGGTCAATGGCCATTGGTCACTGACCCTTGGCTGTCATTTGAGATCGGCGTCGGTCGGGTTGTCTGTAACCCACTGCCATCCCTTGTGATCCCAAGGTGGAACCTGTGCCAAGAATCGGGTTCTGGCTGGTGACTGGTCGAGGACTTGTTCCAAGTTTTGAACTAGTCGTCCGATGTCGTAATTCCATCGGCTATCAGTGATCTCAACCGCCTGTCGATCCAGCCACGCTTAAGCGCAGTGCAGATTTCCTCACGGTGAAGGTCGTCTTCGGCCCCCAGCCTGTTCTCCGCCAACCATTGAGGCCCGATAATCACAACCACTGCGAAGGCGGTTTGAAGTCGTTTTCTCACCATCGCTCGAAAATCTTCACCAAGCTGAAGGGACTGCAGGTCCCAGAAAACTTGGCCTGGTCCGAAGTGTCCAATGAGGCGCTCACCGATTCGGCCTGCGTAGCCCGGCGCATCTGCTCGCCGATAAGCCACGAATAGCTCCCAGGTGGGTGTTCCGACGTCTGTGACTTCCGTTACTTTGTCACCAGGCGCAACGACATGTCCAACCTCGCGGCAACGCATCACCTTGCCCGACTCGGGAGAACGGATCACCAATGTTTCGTCGCCGATTGTGACCTCGACGATGGGTTCGCCTTTCTCAACGTAGTGGCCCGGCCTTCGATTGATTCTAGCGATCGTTCCCCGCAGTTTTGGATGCAAAAACCTCGGGAGATACACGCCTGTTGACATCCACTGGAGACTCTACACGCCGGCGCATCGTCGCTAGTCCTTTAGCGAAAATCGATCTGAGCTCCAGTGCCTCTTTCATCAATGCAGGCTGGCCGCTCGGACAACGAGTCGCTGTTTCCGCAATCAGTTCCAGCCAGAAGACCGCCTCGTCAGCTTCCTCAACGACGAGCCCCAATTTGGCAACGAGTTCCCTTTCTGAACGAGCCTGTCGCGAAGCGCGATGATTCGCGCCAACGGACGTGGCGCAGGCGATGAATTGCCACACGACATTCCTCGGCACGAGGCGCTCATCTTCTAGCTCGCGGCCCATTCGTATCGCCGCGACGGCGAACGCCTTCGATCGAGCTTCAAGCTGATCCAACCAATCGCGCATAGCCATCCGCAAAGCAAGCTGCGTACCGCATTGACCATTGACCACTGACCATTGACCATTCATGCTACGAGGTGCCATGAAGCCCTCGAGCCGGGTCCTACGTCTCTTCGTTTCCACGATTCTGCTGACCACCGTTGCCACGCCGTTGGCCCAGAAAAACCCGAGCAAACTGTCGGCGACGCCGCCCGCCGGCACAATCAGCGAAGCCTCGATTCGCGGGCACATGGAATTTCTCGCGAGCGATGCGATGAATGGCCGCGGCAGCGGGACGGCGGACGAGTGGCGCACGGCCGAGTACATCGCATCGCACTTGCGGCGGTGGGGCATCGAGCCGATGGGCGACGACGGCGGCTATGTGCAGAAGATCGCCACAGGACGCGCGACCGCGGCCGCGCCGCCGGTCGTCGTGATTAATCCAGCGCCCGCCGTGGGCGGCTCGATGACGCTGACACACGGGCGCGAAATGCTCGTGCAGAACATCAATCAGGGCTCCGTGAAAGGTCCGATTTTTCGGTACACGTTCGGCGCGCCCGTTCCGGACGGCGCGTTCGTGTTCGTGCCGGATGGCGTGACGCCCGACATCGCAGCGCTCGCAAAGGCCGCGGGCATGCTGACGGTGGAAACCGCGCAGCAGCGCTCGACATGGGCGGCGACCGGCGCGCGTTCCGCGCCGGCGCTGGCTGCCGGCGGCGGCGGACGGGGCGGCGGCGCGCCCGCACCACCGATCGTGCGAATCGTTCTTGATAAAACCACCCACGCTGCGATCAGCGGCATGGTGGGCGGTACGATTCTCGACTTTCAGGCGACGCTGCAGCCGGGCTTCACCTGGAATGCCGCCGGCCGTCTCACGGGCACGGATGCGGCGCAGAAAGATGACGTGATCCTCCTTGGCGCGCACCTCGACCACGTCGGTAACCGGCCCGGCGCGCCCGGCGCCGATTCGATCTACAACGGCGCAGACGATGACGCGTCGGGTGTGACCGCGGTGATGGAGTTCGCCGAAGCGCTGTCAAAGGCGCCGCGCGGGAAGCGCACGATCGTCTTCGGATTTTTCGGCAGCGAAGAATCGGGCGGCGCGGGTGCGAATCATTTCGTGACGAAGCCCGTGATTCCGCTGAACAAAATCAAAGCCATGCTGCAATTCGAGATGCTCGGCCGGCCCGATCCGCTCGTGCCGCCCAATACCCTGTGGCTCACCGGTTACGAACGCAGTAACCTCGGCGTCGAACTCGCGAAGCAGGGCGCCAAACTTGTGCAGGATCCGCATCCCACGGAGAGCTTCTTCACGCGCTCTGACAACATCCGCTTCGCGTACGAAGGCGTGATCTCGCACACGGTGTCGAGCTTCAACCTGCACAAGGACTACCACCAGCCGTCCGACGAAGTGAAGACGATCAACTTCCCGTACATGACGGCGTCGATCCGCTCGATGTACGCGCCCATCGTGTGGCTGTCGAACTCGACGTTCGTGCCGGCGTGGTACGAGAACTGCCGGCCCGTCCGTGGAGCCGGGCGCGGCGCCCCACCGCCGGCCGCTTCGGCGACACAAGGCGCTGCGGCCCCAGCGCCGTGCAAGGCCAACGGCAAATGAGCAACTCCAACGGCATCGGCGACAACATTCTGTCGGCCATCGGCCACACCCCGATGGTGCGGATCAATCACCTCACCAGGGGCATCATCGACGCGGACGTCGTTGCCAAGATCGAGACGTTCAACCCGGGCAACTCCATCAAGGACCGGATGGCGTTGAAGATGATCGAAGACGCCGAAGCGGCGGGCCTCCTCAAGCCGGGCGGCACGATCATCGAAGGCACGTCGGGCAACACCGGTATGGGGCTGGCGATCGCCGCGGTCGTGAAAGGCTACAAGTGCATCTTCACGACGACCGACAAACAGTCGAAGGAAAAAGCCGACGCGATGCGCGCATTCGGCGCCGAAGTCATCGTGTGCCCGACGGACGTCGAGCCGGAGGATCCGCGCTCCTACTACTCGGTGTCGTCCCGCCTTGAAAGAGAAACACCGAACAGCTGGAAAGCGAATCAGTATGACAACCCGTCGAATGCGCGGGCGCACTACGAGCAGACGGGGCCCGAGATCTGGGAGCAGACTCAAGGCAAGGTCACGCACGTCGTCGTCGGCGTCGGCACGGGCGGCACGATTTGCGGTGTCGGCAAGTTCTTGAAAGAGAAGAACCCGAGCATCCAGATGCTCGGGATCGATACATACGGATCGGTCTTCAAGAAGTACAAGGAGACCGGCGTGTTCGACAAGAACGAGATCTATCCGTACATCACGGAAGGCATCGGCGAGGATTTTCTGCCGGCCAACGTCGATTTCAGCGTGATCGACCACTTCGAGAAGGTGACCGACAAGGACGCCGCGATGATGACGCCGCGGATTTCGCGCGAGGAAGGGATCTTCGTCGGCAACTCCGCCGGCTCGGCGATGGCCGGGTTGCTGCAGATGAAGGATCGCTTCAAAAAGGGGGACCTCGTCGTCGTGATCTTCCACGATCACGGCACGCGGTATCTCGGCAAGATGTTCAACGAAGAATGGATGCGCAAGAAGGGCTTCGTCGAGCGGCAGGGCATGACGGCGCGGGATCTCGTCGCCAACAAGCGGTCGATCGCTCTTCTGACCGTCGAGAAGACCGACACGATCGCGCAGGCGGCGCAGCTCATGACGCAGCACGATTTCTCGCAGATTCCCGTGACGTCCAAGGGCCGGATCGTCGGGTCGGTGAACGAAGCGAAGCTGTACGCGAAGATGATCGGCGATCCGGAATCGCGGTCGCAGCCGGTTGAGAGCGTGATGCAGGGCGCGTTCCCGTTTCTCGACATCACCGCCGGCATCGACGCGCTTGCGCTGATGCTCACGCCGGAGAATCCGGCCGTGCTGGTTCGGGATTTCAAGACCGACGAGACCTGGGTCATCACCCGGTCGGACGTCATCCAGAACCTTGCGTAAGCGGGTGAGCTGGTAGCGAATGGCGAGTACGCCACCCTGTTTCCCGTGCTCCGGAAGAAATAGTACCCGCTGTTGCAGATCGAAATAAAATTCGGGTAGTGATCCGCGTCCTTACGCTCAACAACATCGCCGACGTCGGCCTTGCGCAACTTCCGAAGAACCGGTACGAGGTCTCGGGAGCCCAGACGGCTCCCGCGGTCCTGCTGCTTCGCTCGGCCAATATCCACGGCCGCGAAATTCCTGATTCGCTGCGCGCTGTCGGCCGGGCCGGCGCGGGCGTGAACAACATTCCCATCGCCGACTACACTGCGCGGGCGATTCCCGTGTTCAACACGCCGGGCGCGAACGCCAACGCCGTGAAGGAGCTCGTCATCGCGGCGCTCATCATCAGCTGCCGCCGGATCTGCCACGCGTGGGATTTCGCGCGGCGGCTCGACGGCACGGACGACGAGCTGAATAAGGCAGTGGAGGCGGGGAAGAAGGAGTTTGGGGGAATCGAGCTTCCGGGGCGCACGCTCGCTGTGATCGGGCTCGGCGCGATCGGGCGCCTGGTGGCGAATGCCGCGGCGGGCCTCGGCATGCAGGTCGTCGGCTTCGATCCGGGCCTGACCATTGAGGGCGCCTGGCAGCTCGCGCCGTCGATCACGCGCGCGACATCGCTCGACGAGGCATGCGCGGTCGCGGATTTTGTGTCGGTGCACGTGCCGCTTTCGGCCGGCACGCGCGGGCTGATCAACGCGGACATTCTGGCGAAACTGCCGTCCGGCGCGTCGGTCCTGAACTTCGCGCGCGAGGGCATCGTCGACGAATCGGCCGTCGTCGCGGCGCTCGACGCCGGAGCGCTTCGCGCGTACGTCAGCGATTTTCCGACCAACGAGACCAAGTCGCATCCGAAGTGCGTCACGCTGCCACACCTGGGCGCGTCGACGTCGGAGGCCGAGGACAACTGCGCGGTGCTCGTCGTTGCGGAGGTGAAGGACTTTCTCGAAAACGGCAACGTGCGCAACTCGGTGAATTTTCCGGAAGTGGTCATGCCGCGCCGGACCAAGCACCGTGTCGGCATCGTGCACGACAACGTGCCCAACATGCTGGGCCATATCTCCGAAGCATTCGGTAACGCCGGTCTCAACATTCACGAACTCGCCAATAGCTCCCGCGGCTCGCTGGCCTACACCCTCGCGGACCTCGACACGGCGTGTGTGGAAGGCGTCATCGCCACCCTGATGGCGATTCCGGGCGTGACGCGAGTCACCTGCTACTAGCGCCCAGCGATTTCTGCGGGCTTCACAGTCGCCACAAGCGCGATAGACTGAAAATACAGAGTGACTCAATCAGAACGTCTCCGAATTGCCGTATTCATCGACTTTGACAACATCGAAATTGGCGTCAAGAACACGCTGGGGGCCTCCTTCGATGCCGGCCTCGTGCTCGAGGCCCTGAAAGAGCGCGGGGAGGTTGTCTCGAAGATGGCCTATTCCGACTGGCAGCGGGCCGGCGGATACAGCCGCGCGTTGAGTCAGCACGCCATTCGCATGGTGCAGCGCAACATGACGCCGGGCGGCGACAAGAACGGCGCGGACATCAACCTCGCGCTCGACGCGCTCGAGATGGCGTTCACGCATCCGCACATCAACGCGTTCGTGATCGTCGGCGGCGACAGCGACTTCATCAGTCTCCTCGAGAAGCTCAAGCAGTACGACAAGAAGGTCTTTGTCGTCGGTGGCCGGCAGTTCACCAGCGAGATCATGAAGCGCAACTGCCATGAGTTCATCGCGTACGAGAACCTCGTGCGCGGCGCCACGCGCCAGGTGCGCGGCGGTGCGGAAGCCAAGTCGGATCGCATGACGATCGACAAGGCGCTGCCGCTCGTGACGCGCGCCATGGGCGTGCTCTCCGAGCGCGACGGCGCTCCGCCGCTCGGCTTGTTAAAGACCACGCTGCTGCAGCTCGACTCGACGTTTGACGAGCGCTCGTACGGCGCAGGATCGTTCCGCGACTTCGCGCAGAAACTCGAGAAGGCCGGCATCCTCAAAGTGACGCAGGGCAGAGGCGGCTGGATCGTGAGCCCCGCGGATGGTCCAAACGTCGCTACGGACCTACTGCCGGCTGCGGCGACCGAACCCGGCGTCTCGCCGGCCGCGCCCGCGCCGGCCGGACTGCTCGAGGTCATTGGCACACCGGCCGACGGCCTGCGCGAGTTCGCGCGCATGCTGGCCGCGGCCGGGATCCGCAAGTGGCCGCTCTACCTCCGCAACGTCAAGCAGTTCATGCGCGCCGCGACACCGCCCTTCGAGGAGCGGGCGTACGGCTTCGCCAACTTGACGGACCTGTTGCGCGCGGCGCACAAAGACAACCTCGTCCGGATGGAACGCGATCGCCAGGGCGTGATTCGCGTATTCCAGGGCAGCACGGGCGCCGTCATTGCTGAATCGGCCGCTGTGCCGGTCGCGCTGCACCAGGACCAGCACGGGCTGGCGGAGCCGATCGTGATCTCGACGGGGCCCGAGGTGTTGAGCCGGGTCGAGCCGCCGGTGAACGACGAGGACCACGATCCCGATGATGTAAACGGCAACGTGGCAGACGGCGAAACCAGCCACAAGCAGCCCTCGCAGGACAGGGGCAAATCGCGCCGGCGTCCGCAAGCGTCGCGCCCGCCGCAGCCGTCGCGCCCGCCGCGCCGGTCGCCACCATCGCCATCATCGCGACGGCCGGCAGCGAAGAAAAAGAGCTGAGAGCAGCATCCAGAGTAGGTGACCGACCGGCAGGCGCGGAGCGCCGCATGACCCTCGCTGCTCGTGGCGCTGTCGATGTACAACCACACTCGCGCAAGGGTCATACGGCGCTCCACGCCCGCCGCTGATTCACTCGTGTTGATTTGACTAACATTGTCATCGCCGCATGGGCCGTTCGATTTGTGAAGAGCTATCTGTACGAGATCACGCCGTACGATCCGCGCGTGTGGGCCGCGGCCATCGCCGTGATCGTGGCGACGACGGCGATCGGCACGCTGGTGCCGGCTTGGCGCGCGAGTCGAACGGATCCGGTGAGGGCGCTGCGAGTGGAGTGACAGCCGGGTATTGCTCACTTGAGCAGGATTTTCTCAGTCAGGGCACAACAGACGAAGCCGACCTTCAATCCGCGACATCGAGTGTCTGAGCCGTCTCGATAGCCGCCGGGTACCAGCGGTTGGTGAAGCCAAGCACGCGCTCGTCCACCGGCATCACGTCAACGATGAGATCTTTATGTCGCCATCGGCAGACCGGCGCGCCGGGCGTGGAGTCCTCGGTGAGTCCCAGCGTGCGGAGCCGTTCCGAGAGAGCCACGTAGTCGGCGTAGGACGTCACATCGACGATCGCGTCAACGTCCTTCGTCGGACGGATGCCGCCTGCTGCCGCATCGGTGATGAACAGTCCTGTTGTGCATCCACCGATGAACACGAGTTCGTCGAGCACAGGAGCGAGCAAGCGAACAACCGACTCGAAGAGCGGGCGATTTGGATCAGCCACGGAGGAGGCTCCGCAGCCGCGCGCTCAGTTCTTTCTCCGCCAGTTGTCGCTCGCGCGCTCGCCCGTCGCGCAATGCGTCGATCAGCGCAAGGAGTTCGTGAAGCACCGGGTCCTTTCGGGCGGCCTTGGGCGCTACTTTGTGCAACGGCTCGAGCGTGACACCTCTCGTCTCGCCTTCGGCATCGGGCCAGACCGGCGAGAGATCGCCGTTTGTGGCGATGTGGACGTTCAACGGAGGGGCCGCGTACGCCGTGGGCATACCGCGGGTGACCTCGCCACGCTGGACGGGGAAAACGTATTTCACCCCGTGGATCAGGAACTCCTCGACGGACTTCAAGAGCGGGCGGCCGGTCTGGGCGTCGATCAGACGAGACCGTTCAAGGCGCTTCAATGATGCATGGACTTGTGACGGGCTTAATCCCAGATCGCCGGCCACGTGGACCATCGACGGGCGTTCGCCGCCATAGCTCACCAGCTTGGCGAGCACGACAACGTCCTGAGATAGCAAGAGGTCAGTGACCCTTGACCGCCTGCGCTTGATACGGCGCGTCGATTGACGCGATTTCATCAGACGAGAGCGTCGTCTCGACCGCCGCGACAGCGGAGTCGAGGTGACTGAGGTTTGTCGCGCCGATGATGGGCGCCGTGACGCCGGGCTTCGCGAGCAGCCACGCGAGCGCGACCTCGGCCATCGCAATCCCGCGCTTTGTCGCAATCGCTTCGATGGCATCAACGATCGACCACTGCGCCGTACCTTCGTAAAGTTCGACTGAGTAATGATCGATGCCCGATCGGGCGGTGTCGGAAGTCCGGACGGATCCGCCGGCGGGCCGCGGTCTCGTGAGAATGCCGCGTGCCAGCGGGCTCCACGGGATCACGCCGACGCCTTCGCTGATGCAAAGCGGCATCATCTCGCGCTCTTCTTCGCGGTAGAGCGCGTTGTAGTGATTCTGCATTGACGCGAACCTCGCCCAGCCGTGGCGCTCGGAAATCGAAAGCGCTTTCATCATTTGCCACGCCCAGCCCGAGCTGGCGCCGAGATGCCGCACTTTGCCGGCTGCCACGAGCGCGCTGAGGGCCTCGAGCGTTTCGTCGAGCGGTGTGGCCGGATCCCAGCGGTGAATCTGGTAGAGATCGATGTAATCGGTGCCGAGGCGACGGAGGCTGTCGTCGCAGGCTGTGAGAATCTGCTGGCGCGACACGCCCTGCGCCTGCGGAGAATCGCCGCCGACTGGATAGAACACTTTCGTCGCGATCACGACCTTGTCGCGCTGCGCCATGTCGCGAAGGGCGCGGCCCGTGACTTCTTCGCTCCCGCCGTTCGAATACATGTTGGCGGTGTCGAACAACGTGACGCCGGCATCGAGCGCGGCCTTGAAGAACGGGCGCGCGTCGGCTTCATCTTTGACCCAGGCGCGCCATTTCGAGCTGCCGTAGCTCATGCAGCCGAGCGCGATGCGTGAAACGGTGAGTCCGCTGTCCCCGAGGGTCGTGTATTTCATCCGATCGCTCCGTCCCGCAAGAAAATTCTAGATCTCCGCGTCTTCGGCAACGCGATTGCGCCCGCGCCGCTTTGCGTTATACAGCGCGCGATCGGCGCCGGCGACAAGCGTTTGCGGATTGATGCCCGCCTGCGGCGTCATCGTCGTCACGCCCAGGCTGATCGTGACGATCGGCGCCGTGGCGGACGCGTCGTTCGGCAGCCTGAGCGCTTCGACGCCGGCACGCAGCTGCTCGGCGACGCGCACGGCGCCTGCTTGCGTGGTCGCCGGGAGCACGACGGCGAACTCCTCGCCGCCGTAGCGCGCGACGATGTCGCCGGCACGGCGGACGGTGGCGACAAGGGAATGCGCGATCTGGCGCAGGCACGCATCGCCCTGCACATGCCCGTAGCGGTCGTTGAAGGCTTTGAAGTGATCGATGTCGATCATGATGCAGGCGAGCGGCGCGCCGACGCGCGCGGCGCGTCGCCACTCGTGGTCGAGCGCTTCGTCGAAGCGGCGGCGGTTGGCCACACCCGTCAGGCTGTCGGTCGCGGTGAGGCGCTGTAATTCCTGGTTGAGCCGTTCTAACGCAGCCGTACGCTCTTCAACCAGCGACTGCAGCCGGTCGGCAAGAGCGCGCATACGCTTCATTCGGTACTGGTAGCCGAGGAACCCCAGTCCAATGACGGCGAGCGCAACGGAGCTGTAAATCAGATATGCCTGAAACGGTTCCATGCTAGATGTGACCGCAGGCGACTGGGGAGCGCGACTGCGACATTACGGTTGAAACGGTATTGTATCCGCGATGGGTTTCCGCGACCATTTTTCAGCCCAATCCCTTTTGTACGCGGCGTTTCGGCCCATTTGCCCGCATTCCGCGGATTCACCGGGAGAAAGTAGCGTGCATCGATGCGAGTGATCCTCCTGCCCCTGCTTGGCGTGCTCTCACTGCAGCCCGCCGCGCCCGCGCCGGCCGCGCTGCAACGCTTCACGGTCACTGCTGATGGCCATCCGATCGCCGTGTGGGGACGGGTGCCGGCCACCGCGCAGAAGTCGGTGCTGTTGATTCACGGCCGCACATGGAGCAGCCGGCCGGATTTCGATCTGCAAGTGCCCGGACTCAAGCGATCCGTCATGCAGTCGTTCGCCGACCGCGGTATCGCCGCGTACGCCGTCGATCTGCGCGGCTACGGCGGGACGCCGCGCGACGCGACCGGCTTCAACACGCCGAACCGCGCAGCTGCCGATGTCGCTGCCGTCCTCAGATGGATGGCACTGCAGCATCCCAGGCTGGAGCCGCCGGCCCTTCTCGGCTGGTCGAACGGCGCAGTCGTGGCGATGCACGTCGCGCAGATGCAGGCCGCTCCGCTCTCGCACGTCGTGCTGTTTGGATTTACTCCGGCGCCCGAGTACCAGATCCTCGCCGTGCCGCCGCCGAGAGTCGCGCCGAAGATCAGGAACACCGCCGCCGCCGCCCGCAGCGATTTCATCACGCCGGCTGTCACGCCGCCCGCGGTGATTCGCGCGTTCGTGACGCAGGCGCTTGCCGCTGATCCCATCTTCGCGGAGTGGAAGAACGAAGAGCAGTGGAACGTGCTCCGCGCCGACAAGCTCGCGGCGCCGTTCATGATCCTGCACGGCGAGCTCGATCCGGGCGCAAACCCCGCCGCCGCCGCCGCGTTTATCGCCGAAGCGCTCGCGTCAGCGAGAAGCTATGTGGTGTTGCCGGGCGCGGATCACTGCGCGCAGATCGAAGACACGCACGAGATGTTCATGAGCGTGGTCAGCGAATTCATAACAAGACCCAAGATCAGGTTGGCTGCTCTTTAGCGCGAGAGGGAGATGACGTCGTAGTAGCTGTGGATCCGGCCCTCTTTGTAGGCGCCGAGCAGCACGGCGATCGAGCTGGTCAATTGCGCGGACCGTAACCCGCCGCCCCCGCTGAAACCCGCCTGCCCGTTGAACACCGACCGGATGAACATGCTCGTCGAGTCCAGCGGCATCGTCGACACGTTGTCGTAATAGGTGCGCCAGATGTTGTCCTGGAACAGGTACTGCTCGACGTTCGACGTGTAGAACGTCGTCACCGTGGCGCCGCGCTCCCGGATCCACGCGCCGACGGCTTTGAGCGCCTTCGGCCCGCCGAAGTTTCCTGTCACGGGAATGATCATGTTCGTTTCGTGCATCCGCTTGATCGAGCGGAAGTGTTCTTCGGTGCTCATGTACGCGTACGTCTCGCCGGCGTTGTCGTCGGTGACCTGCATGTCCCAATAGGTCGGGTAGACGGTGCCGCCGCGGTTGCCGGTGTTGGAGTACGCGATGCCCGGGCCATAGCTGAAGAACGACCCGTAGATGAATTCCAGATCCTTCAGCTCGTTCACGGTGAGCGCAAACCCGTGTGTCTTCGTCAAGTGGTCCGACATCGCCT
Source organism: Vicinamibacterales bacterium (assembly GCA_046598935.1). Lineage (GTDB taxonomy): Bacteria > Acidobacteriota > Vicinamibacteria > Vicinamibacterales > SCN-69-37 > SCUN01. The sequence goes on from JBKJHW010000015.1 coordinate 14,551, forward strand.
TCAGGGTCTTTTCGTACTGATCGCGGCTCGCCGGCAGGTTGTAGACGGCGGTGAGAATGGCGTCCGCGGTGGCGTCTTCCTTGAGATTCGCCGGCCTGGCGCGCCCGAAGAGCTTCGCCGCAAAGTCCGCGCGGTCAGCCGAGAGCTCGATCAGCGCCTTGTACATCAACACCTGCAGAAAGTTGCCGCGGCGGATATCGACAATGAACGCCATCTTCGGCTGGAGCGCCGCGATGTAGGTGAAGTTCTGGTCGGGGCCGACGCCGACGTACACGCCGCCGGGCTTCACGTTCTTCTTGAGCTCCGGAATCACCCACTGAAACGACAGCTCGTTGCCGACGAAGTTGTCTGACTGAAAGTAACCGGCCGGCTCCGAAAGCTCGGTCGTCATCTTCCAGAACTCCGCGTCGCCGATGCGCGCCGGGATCGCCGCCGGCTGCTGAGCCGTGGCCGTAACGGCCAGGCCGACGAGGAGGACGACGCCTGCGGCAAGTTGGCGCACTTTCATAGCGCCGATGATAGAACATCACCATGCGAATGATGCTCCGCGCCGTCTTGATGCTCGTGGCCGCCACAGTCTCACTGTCCGCCGGAGCTGCGCAGTGGCCGCCGTCACCCCGGGTCAACGGGCCGACCGACCCTTCGGGCACTTTTTCGATCCTCGGTTTCGACCCGGATACCGGCGAAATCGGCGCGGCTGTTCACTCGAGAGTGTTTGCTGTGGGTAACGGGGTGCTCTGGGCCGAAGCCGGCATCGGCGCCGTCGCGACGCAGGCGATTGTCGACGTGAGCTACGGGCCGCAGGGCATGGCGCTGCTCAAACAGGGCATGGCGCCGCAAGACATCATCAAGAAGATCCTCGCTGACGATCAGGACCCCGGTTATCGCAGCAGCAGATGGCCGAAGGCCGGCCGCCAGTTCGCCGTGATGAACGCGAAAGGCGAGTTTGCCGCGCACACCGGTCCGGAGGCGTCAACCTGGGCCGGCGATAAGCAGGGCAAGTACTGCACCGCGCAAGGCAACATCCTCGCGGGCCCGGCGGTCGTCGCGAACATGGTCGACGCGTTCGAGAAAAGCGCCGTCGATGAAACCGGCCGAAAGAATCACATTTCGTATCGCCTGCAAGCCGCGCTCGAAGCCGGCGACGCGGCCGGCGGCGACACGCGCGGCAAGCAGTCCGCCGCGATGATCGTCGTGAAGAAAGACGGCGGCGTCTGGCTGCATAACGACGTCGTGTTGCGCTTGCAGGTCGACGACAACCCGGAGCCGATCAAGGAGCTGCGCCGGCTGGTCGATCTCGCGGCGCGGCAACGGCCGCGCTGATGTGCATGTGGTGAACCTTCGTTGAGCACCGACGTCGAGACGTCGAACGCTCGATGAACGTCAAGCGTCCGATCACGGTCCAGGGCCGCTTCGGCCGCGGCCAGGACATCGACACGACGATCGGCAAAGGCGGCCCGACGCTCCGCTTCATCACCAGCAACGGGTCGCTGGACACTCGTGAGCGGTAGGAAATTCCGTGACATCTCCAGATCTGCCCGTGGGCCCTCCCGCTTCAATCGCTAAGGCCGTAGGGAAGGGCCCGGGCTTGACACCGCCTTCACAGATTCCAGCGGCGGGTTTGAGATCCAGTCGAGTGCGCCGGGCGTCTACCCGATCACGTTAAATCACAATTCGTTTATCGAGCGCCGAACCTTCGTGCGCCTCCTTGGCGAAGCGTTGAGCCTCTCCATCATTCCGGCCTCGTTCGACCTGGCGTCATTCGAAGAGTTCGCGCCGCGCATCGGCGGGCTCCAGCGTTGGGTTACCAGTCCGACGCTGCTGATTCTCACGAACGTCATTGACTATTCGAGCGCGGGGAATTCATTCCGGGAGTTCACGGTCACTGACCGCTCGCTGAGCGCTCAGCATCGGGCGTGTCTGAGGGCGACGCTGCAAAGCGCGCTTGCAGACCCTGCCGGCGGACGCCTGCAATTCGCAGGGGTCAGCGAATCGACGCTGCCGATTGGCAGCCGTGTGCGCACCGATACCACGCCTGAAGGTACGATCATCGTCATGGCGACGTCGAACCTCGATCTCGGTGGACGCGCCATCGGGTACGTGAGCGCGTCATCGACGCACGTTTTGAATCGAGGTGCGATCTTTCTTAATGAGATCGCCCCCGATTGCGACCCGGCCCATGGCCCGCACTTGATTGGCCACGAGTTGGGACACGCGCTCGGCTATGCGTACAACCACGTCACACGCGCCCCCTCGATCATGAGCATCACGCCGTCGACCATCACTCAGGGCGTCAGCTCGTTCGATCGCGATGCGATCGAGGTGCTGTATCAGCGTCCGCCGGGGAACCGCGCTCCGGACGCGGACCTGTCCACTGCGGCTACGTCTAGGAATCCGGCGAGTCTAACGAGAGTTTTTCGCGAACCCATTCGATAGCCAAGTTCCGGAGCGTCACGGCAATGTGAGAACATTCCGCAACGCATGTCCGTCAACACGAGACACCGTTGGGCGCTTGCGGCAATCCTGCTGGTGGCCCTCGCACTGCGGGTGTGGGGAATCGGGTTCGGGTTACCAAACGCCAACGCGCGGCCGGATGAAACATCGGTCGCCGGCCCCGCAGTCACTTTTCTTTCCGGCGAATTCGAGCCGCCGCACTTCATGTATCCGACGGGCTTCATGTACGCGCTCTCTGGGGCATACGTCGTGTACTACCATGTGACGCGTCCCTGGGCTTCATACAAGACGCTCCACGAATTCGCGGAATCCCGCCGCCAGAACCTGGCCCCCTTCCTGCTCACCAGCCGCGGTATCTCTGTCGTGATGGGTGTCCTCACGGTGGGGTGGCTGTTCCTGCTCGGTGCGCGTGCGGCCGATTCTCGAACCGGCCTCGTTGCCGCGGCGTTCCTCGCGCTGTGTTTCCTCCATGTGCGCGATTCGCATTTCGGCGTCACCGACACGACGATGACCGCGTTCGTTGTGTGGGGCGTGTACCAGATCGTGAAGTGGCATGAATCGGGAACGCCGGCCCGCGCGTTGATCGCCGGCGTAACCGCCGGGGTCGCCATGTCGACGAAGTACAACGGGCTGGGGCTCGCGGTGCCGTTCGGTGTTGCCGCGGTGGATCGTCTGGTCACGGTCATCCGGTCGCGCCGGCCGGTCGTGCCCGTCCTGATTTCGGGCGTGGTCTTCGCGCTCGCGCTCGCCGCCGTGTTCCTGGCGAGTTCGTTTTACATAGTCATTCAGCCGGATCGGTTTCTGAACGACATCCAGCAGCAGAGTGGCAATTTTACGAACGACTATGGCCTCGGACTGTCGCGCGGGTGGGTGCATCACGCGGTCAAGACACTGCCAGCCGCCGCGGGCTGGCCGATGTATCTCGCCGGCCTCGCGGGCGTCGTGGCGTTTCTCGTCCGTGACGTTCGCCGCGCGATGGTGCTCTTTGCCCTCCCGATCGCGTACTACGCGGTCGCCGGCAACGGCTACTCGATGTTTGCGCGCTACATGCTGCCGGTGCTCCCGTTCATCTGCCTTGGCGCCGCCTACGGCAGCGTGCGGTTTGTCGAGATGATGGCGGCTGAGGCGACTGCTGCTCGGAGGCGCGCGGCGCTCATTTCGCTGGCGTTGCTTCTGGTGCTGCCGACCGCGGTGAAGTCCGTTCAGGTCGTTCGTCTGCTCAGCCGCACGGACAACCGCGTCATCGTCGCCGACGCGATCGGAACGATCGTGCCGCCAGGCGCGTCAATTTATCAGTCCGGCGAACCCTTCGGTAAGATTCAGCCGCCGGCAGCGATGAAGTTGCGTAACGTGGGATTTGATGCGGCGACGGCGCAGTTCGACACCGGCGCGCCGCCCGAGTGGATTCTGATTCAGCGCTCGCCGCTGGTGGTGTACAGCGCGGTGCCGCCGCAGATTTCGAAGCTGATCGACCAGCAGTACACATTGGTGAAAGCGTTTCCGGCGGGCGACGATCGCCCGCGCGCCTACGATCAGCAGGACGCCTTCTTCCTGCCGCTCGACGGTTTCGCCGGCATCGAGCGGCCCGGCCCGAGCTTCGAGCTGTATCAGCGCAAAGGAATGTTGTAGGTAATCGAGCCGTCGCGGTTGATCGTCGCGACGAGCGGTCCCTGCGGATCAAACTGGCCGCCCATCACGAAGTACGGCGTGCCGACGTTGACGTTCGGCGGAAGCGGGAAGCTGACGCGAATCGCGCGAAGCGGCCGATGCAAATCCCGCAAGGTCTTCGATGCCGACACGATCACTCCGTATTCCGGCATTTCAAACTGGTGTCCGTGTGCAAGGCGCGTTGGCACGAGCGCGACGATTGCGGCCAGCGCGACGACGCCGGCGGCCAGTGCGGGGCGGCCGGTGCGCGGCATGACCCCCATCACAACTGCGAGCACCGACACCGGCAGCAGAGACATGTAGTAATACGAGTCGAGCGCGCCGAGAAAGAACGCGAATCCCACGACGGCCAGGATCTGCGGAGCGATGAGGATCCAGACGAGCTCCGGATCGCGGCGATAACGAACAGCCAGCGCGACGCAGCCTGCGATGAGCATCGCCGCCGGCCATTGCCAGCCGCGGATCTCCTGAAAAGAGCCAATGGACTCGACGTAGTAGCGCGCGCTGCCGGTGAAGTCGGCCTTCGCTTTGCCCGCCAGAATCTGCCCGAGGCCTCCGGAGACGGCTGACATGACCGGCGCATTGCGATGCGTGAGCCGGTAGATGCCGTAAGGCACTTGCATCAGAAGGACGATGCCGCCGATGACCAGCGCGCGGCGCGCCACGACGCGCCAGTCGGTCGAGAACGCGAGAAGCGCAAGCGTCGACAACGTCGCGAACACGGCGCCGGTGTATGCGTGCAGGGCCGCCCACGCAATGACTGTCGTGACGCCCATCGTCCACATCGACCGCCGATGCCAGCCGAAAAACACGATCGCGAGCACGAACTTGATCAGCGTCTCGCCCATCGTGGGATTCCAGACGAGGGCTGACAACGAGAGATCGAAGGGCGAGGACACGATCAGCAAGAACGAGGTGAGCGCGATCCACGGCGACTTCGTGCGATGCCAGACCGCGAGCATGAGCAGTGCATCGGCGGTCGACGCAAGGAATGCCTGCCCGATCCCGCCGGCGTGCGGGAGGTAGTCGAAAAATGGGCCCAACGTGTTGCCGATGACCCAGTGAATCCAGTAGAACGCCGGCCCGATCGCATAGCCATGCACGTGCGTCGGCGAGCCGACGAGCGGCAGATTCCACAACGGCTGCAGCGCGAGCTCCCAGTCGCGCCACTGGTCTTGCCCGAGCCAGAAGTGCTCGCTGATGCCCCAGGTGCGAACCGTAAATGCCGCAATGCCCAGGGCGATCGCGAGGAAAGCCGGCAGTAACTTCCTCATCGGTGGAATATTATGCGGCTCAAATGCCCGCCATGACCAATCGCCGGACCGCCGCCGTTGCCGTCTTCATCTCGTTCGCCGCCGCCGCGCCTGTGCTCACGCAGCGTCCTCAGCTCCCGCAGCAAGTTCGGAACTTCGTCAAAGTCGACGCCGACATCGTCGCAATCACGCACGTGCGTGTGATCGACGGCACGGGCGCGCCGGCGCGCGCGGACCAGACGCTGGTTATTCGCGGCGGCAACATCGCGGCGGTCGGCCCGTTCGCGTCGACAGCTGTTCCCGAAGGCGCGACGGTCATCGACGGCACCGGCAAGAGCGTGATGCCGGGCCTGATCCAGCTGCACGAGCACCTCTATTACCCGACCGGCCCCGGCGTGTACGGACAACTCGGCGCGAGTTTCGTGCGCCTCTATCTCGCCGGTGGCGTCACGACGATGAGGACGGGCGGGAATGAGAACGGGTTCATGGACATGAGCCTCGCCAAGGAGATCGAGGAGGGCACGCGGCCCGGCCCGTCGATCGATGCGACAGCGCCGTATCTCAACGGCGCTCGTCCCGGGTCGCTACAGATGACAGCCCTCAAGGGGCCGGACGACGCGCGGCGGCATGTGAATTACTGGGCGGATCAAGGTTCGACGTCATTCAAGGCGTACATGCAGATTTCGCGCGCGGATCTCGGCGCCGCGATCGACGAGGCGCACAAACGCGGGTTGAAGGTGACCGGCCATCTCTGCTCCGTCACGCTCGGCGAAGCCGCTGATCTCGGCATCGACAATCTCGAGCACGGTTTTGCCGCGGCGACGGATTTCATTGCCAACAAGCAGCTCGACGTGTGTCCAGGCCAGGGCGCCGGACAGCAGTCGGTTGTGGCTGCCGATATCGAAGGCGCGCCGTTCAAGGCGCTCGTGAAAAAGTTGATCGACAAGCGCGTCGCGCTGACGTCAACGCTCACGGTGTTCGAGACGTTCACGCCCGGCCGGCCGCTGCCGCCTGGTCTCGACGTGTTGTTGCCTGATCTCAAGGCGCAGTTCGAAGCGACGTATCAGCGCGTGTCGACATCGCAGACGAGCATCTACAAACAGCTCTTCCCGAAAATGATGGCGATGGAGTTGGCGTTCGCGAAGGCGGGCGGAATGTTGGTCGCGGGCACGGATCCGACGGGTTCGGGCGGCGTGATTCCCGGATACGCCAACCAGCGACAGATCGAGTTGCTCGTAGACGAAGGCCACACGCCGCTCGAGGCAATCAAGATCTCGACGCTCAACGGCGCGAAGTACCTCGGCCGCGACGCGCGCATCGGTTCGATCCTCGTCGGCAAACAAGCCGACCTCGTGCTCGTGAGCGGCGATCCGTCGTTGAAAATCAGCGACGTCCGAAACGTCGACACAGTGTTCCGCAAGGGGCTGGGATTCGATCCGGTGAAGTTGATTGATTCGGTGAAGGGGAAGGTTGGGCTCTGGTAGGTTGGGCTGGTGTAGGGCCGAGTGATCTCGAACTCGGCCGCAAGCGTCGCTGACCCCGCGCCGTCGCCGGCATCGCGAGCGGACCGACTGGGAGTGGCCCGATCGGCGTCAGCATGAAATCGCGCCGCAAGGAGCGCGGCATTTCGAGCGTGGTTCCGTAGGCGTGCGAAGTCAGGCCGGGTAGGAACCACGCGACAAGTGCACTTCTCTCGAAATGCGCGCGTATGGAGGCGGCGATTTCGAGGGCCAGCTCCCCGGAGGCCCGATCGCGATGCCGGCGGCGGCGCGATCACCCGTACTGATAAACTTGTTCCTTGCCTTTCAATTCATTAAAGCTCAATCCCTCCCTCCTCCAGGGAATCAAGGAACTCGGTTTCGCTCGACCCACTGCCATTCAAGCTGAATCCATTCCGCCGGCCATGGACGGCCGCGACCTTCTTGCCTGCGCCATGACCGGTAGCGGCAAGACGGCGGCATTTTTGCTGCCGATTCTTCACAAGCTGATCGACAAGCCGCGCGGTTCCACGCGCGCGCTGGTGCTCGCGCCGACGCGCGAGCTGGCTCAGCAAATTCTCGACGACATGAAAGATCTCTCCGTGCACACGGCCGTGCGCGGCGCCGCCGTGTACGGCGGCGTGGGCATGGGTCCGCAGGAGCACGCCTTCCGCTCCGGCACCGACATCATCGTCGCCACACCTGGACGACTGATGGACCACATGCGCAATTCGTACGCGAGCTTCAAGAACCTTGAATTCCTCGTGCTCGACGAAGCCGACCGCATGCTCGACATGGGATTCCTGCCGGAGATCCGCAAGATCCTTCGGCAATTGCCGGTGAAACGCCAGACGCTGTTTTTCAGCGCAACGATGCCGCCGCCGATTCAGCAGCTGACGAAAGAGATGCTGCATAACCCGGTGATGATTCAGACGCAGCGCCAGGCGGCGCCGGCGACGGGCATCACGCAGGCGGTCTATCCGATCTCGCAGGAACTCAAATCACAGCTGTTGCTGACGCTGCTCACGCGCGGCGACATCACGCAGGCGCTCGTGTTCACGCGCACCAAACATCGCGCGAACCGGCTCGCTGATTTCCTCGTGCGCAACAAGATCAACGCCGAGCGGATTCACGGAAACCGCTCGCAGTCACAGCGCCAGAAAGCGCTCGAAGGATTCAAGGACGGAAAATACCCGGTGCTCGTGGCGACTGACATCGCCGCGCGCGGGATCGACGTCAATGCGCTCGGGCACGTCATCAACTTCGACGTGCCGCAGGTGCCCGAGGACTACATTCACCGCGTCGGTCGTACCGGCCGCGCGGAGATGACCGGTGAAGCGTTTACGTTTGTCTCGCGCGACGAAGAGTCAGACCTGAAGGCCATCGAGCGCGCCATCGGCAAAGCGTTGCCGCGCGTGACCGTGCCGGACTTTGATTACAACGCGAAGCCGCAAGCCAAGCTCGAGATTCCGCTCGCCGAGCGCCTCGCAGCCATGCGCGCCAATCGTCGGCCCGGTGGCGGAGGTCGCGGTGGTGGCGGCGGCGGTCGTGGCGGCGGTGGTGGTGGACGCGGACCCGGCGGCGGCGGTCGGGGTAGTGGCGGAGGCGGTCGTGGACCTGGTGGCGGACATCGCGGCCAGGGCGGCCATTCGCGAAGCTCAGGCCAGGGCGGTCAGCGCCGCAGCCACTGACGAGTACCTGCTGGGCCGAGCTCCAACTCGCGTAGCGACAATCCGATCGTATGAACGCTGCTGAAGTTCGTCATCAGCGCGTCGCTCTCGCCTGCGGCAAACACGACGGTGAGGGCGTCCTGTTCCGGTGATCCCAATTCACCGTTTCCATGCGCCTTCACGAGCGCGGGAACGTCGATCGTCACCGTCGCGAAGACTGCCTGCCGGTCCATCGTGCGGCTTTTCGCCACAGTGATTGCACGACTGAGCGGATCATCGGGCGAGAGGTCAGGATCGACGCGAAGGTCGAGCTCGTTCTCGGCGCTGGCGGAGAAGTGCAGGCTGACCAGGCCGCGATTCTGCGAGAACTGAATCGTCGTCTTCGTCGATAGTGGCATCGGCCCAGAGTTTAGAAACCGGCGGCCGCCGTGTCCTTTCGAAACCATGATCATCGAATGAAAGAAAAAGGGCGGGACATCGAAGGATGTCCCGCCCCAATAACCAGCTAACCAGATATTCAGCTAACCAGATTCATCGTCCAATCTAGTGATTGCCGCCGCGTCCGCCGCCCGGGGCGCCCGTGGCCGGTTTGTGCGGAAGCTTCTCGTCGCGGTTCGCGGC
>JBKJHW010000057.1:0-8795 GCA_046598935.1 Vicinamibacterales bacterium
GCACGGCGTGTTAGGCCTTGAGTATGCGAACGAGTTCTGCTCTCAGTTCGGGGATCTTGTTGCGCACGACGTCCCATACCAGTTCGAGGTCCACACCAAAATAACCGTGAATGAGCCGATCTCGCATGCCAGCCATCGCGCGCCATTCGACGTTCGGATGGGCGACGCGGAAATCGTCCGGCACTTTCTTCGCGGCTTCGCCGATGATTTCGAGACTGCGAACAAACGCACGCTGCAGCGTGTCGTCCGCGAGAAACGCGTCGAGCGTGAGATCGACCGAGTGAGCCGCCAAATACTCAGCTTCGGCGACCATGTGTTTCAGGTAGTCACGCGGCTCGAAGGACATCCTGCGCTTCGGCCAAGATGCGTGGCCCAATAAACGGAGACAGTGCTTCGAGCGTGACGAGTTCGACGCGGCGGCCGAGATGCGCTTCCAGCAGTTCGGAGAGCGCAAAAAAGCGGGTGTACGACTTGGCGCCGGGCAAGAACTGCACGAGAAGATCCACGTCGCTGTCGACCGTGGCTTGGCCCTTGAGGACCGACCCAAACAGGGCCAGCCGGGCAACACCCAACGCCAGTACTTGGTCCGTGCACCCTGCGAGGCGCTCGACCGCTTCGTCGCGATTCAGGACCGGAGACATGGCAACAGGGTATCCGTATTGGGCGCTGTGATCCAGTGGCTCGCCGCGAGGCCTAACGGCAGCGGCTCACCGGCGGCCGCTCACCGCTTGGAACACGGGTACCCGTTCCAAAGATACGGTTCCGTTGTCGATCGAGAAGCTAGGGCAAGGTGTGTACAGAGTCACGCCGGCCGAAGTGCTTTCCGAAGGCGAGTATTGCTTTTTTACGCTGCTGGAATTCCTGGGTTCCAGCAGGCGGGCGCCGGAAAGCTTTTTGACTTCGGCGTTTATCGCCGCTAGCGGTTCTCAGTCAGTGAGTTAGCACGTCAATGTGCGTCAAGCACTCAGTCGCGTCCCTTGTCGCTTGCCTCTTCCCTGCTCCGGGCTCAGGATGCGCCCATGTCTATTCGATTTGTGCTCACACGCTTTTCGGTTTGCTCGGCTGTAATCGTTCTCGCGGCCTGCGGTGGGCCTTCGGCACCGCCTCAGCCCGCTCCCTACACGCTCACTCTGTCGGGGGCTGTTGGAAGCTTTGGCACAGACAATCACGCCCTGACGGTGCCTCGCGCCGGCACCGCCGTCATCGTCCTGACGTGGGCCTCAGCAAATGTGGACTTAGATCTCTACATCACGTCAACAGCCTGCACGAGCAATCCTTCCTTCTCGCCACCGCGCCCGGGTCAACGACCACCACCACGACCACCGTCGCGAACAGGGCGCCTCAGATCACGTCGATTAGGTTCAGTCCGAGCTTTGGTATGCAGCAACTCACGACGTTCTCGTATTCCGCCTCGGCAACCGATCCGGACGGTGACGTCGTCAGCTATTCGTGGAATGTGTCGGGCGCGGCCTTTACCGGATCATCTGGAACGCTATTCTTCATCAGCGGCGGCAACGGAACGGCGACACTGACCGTCACCGACAGCAGAGGCCTCAGCGCGACAGACAGCCGCACCTTCGCCGTGGGCTCAGTGACTGGACGCTGGACGGGCACGTTCGACATCTGGAACTTCGTGTCGAACCTGACGCAGAACTCGACTGTGCTCACGGGTGACTACTCGGATCAGGCCGGCGTGGGTCGGCTCGACACGGCTGTCGCAAACACGGTTGATGCGAACGGGAATGTCAGGCTGCGGTATGAGCAGGGGGCCGTGTCCGACTTCACATTCACGGGCACGATGGACACGACAGGGCGTCGAATCACCGGTGTCGTCAATGGCTCTGGCTACGTGAACAGGCCGTTCACGATGAACAAGTAAGTCGCTGAAACGGTCAAGCAGGGTAGCCCAGCAGGTCCGTCAGCGTGCGGTCGAAGTGCGGCAACACGTCCGACTGGATGGGTGTGTTGACGTCGAACCGCGTCGATCGGAACACGCCACCGCCAGCGCAGTAGAGCACGTCGAGGTGCCGGGCGATCTGGTGATAGAGCCAGATTTCCTGGACACCGTAGCTCGAGAACCACCGGATGCGCTCATCGAGTCGTCCGATACGCGGGAACGGTGACAGCACCTCGATCACGAGGTTCGGCGGTCCTTCGATACGATCACCCACGATTGCCGGACCCGATGGGCTGAGGAACAGCAGGTCCGGCTGCAGCACCAACGCGCGCCGAGCGTCGAGGATCACATCGGTGGGCGCCACCATAACCTCGCCGCCGTGCTCTCGGGCGTACCCGTGCAAACCCACGGTCAGCGCGACAACCACGCGTTGGTGAGAAACGGTTGGAGCATCGTGCAGCTCGACATGCCCGAAAATCAGCTCCTGCGGCGTGACGACTTCCGGTGTCCTCTGATATTCAGCGACAGTCATGGGTGTCCTCCTCCGGCCAGCCCGCCGGGCGTTCGCGATCAACGGCCACGCCGTGACTTCGAAATCCTCTGGGAGAAGTGTGGGCATCGGCGCCTGACGACGACGCTCTCATCGTCGGAAGCCGTCGTCAAGAGAGAAGATCGTGCCAGGTGCTCCGCGGGCGGAAATTGTTGCGGTAGAGTTAGCGCCGATGCTCAGGGGCTTCCGTCTGACGCTTGCCGCCGCGTCGATTACCGTGGCCGGCGTCCTCGCCTCGTGCGGCGGCAGCGCGCCGCCGACGGCATTTCTGTCCATAGCCACCGGCGGTACCGGCGGCGTGTACTACCCGTACGGCGGCGCGCTCGCGCGGCTGATCACGGCGGGGATTCCGAACACGCAGGCGACCGCGGAAGTCACGGGCGCGTCGATCGACAATCTCAAGCTGATTCAGCAGGGCAAGGCGGACATCGCGTTCGTCCTGGCCGACACGCTCAAGGCGGCGGTTGACGGCACCGGCCCGTTTTCCGGCAACGCGATCCCGTCGCTGCGCGCACTTGCGCCGCTCTATACGAACTACACCCATGTGATCGTGCGCGCCGGCCTCGGCGCCGCATCGATTGCGGACCTCGGCGGCAAAACCGTGTCGGTCGGCGCGCCCGGCAGTGGCACGGAGCTCATCGCCGACCGCGTGCTTGCGGCGGCCGGCATCGATCCGCGCACCGGCATCACGCGGCATGCGCTTGGCGTCGCTGAGTCGGTCGGCGCAATCAAGGACGGCAAGATCGACGCGTTCTTCTGGAGCGGCGGTGTGCCGACCCCCTCCGTGCAGGATCTGGCGGCCACGCCCGGGATGCGCATTGCGCTCATCGGTCACGACGCGCTCGTGCCTCTGCTCCAGCGCGATTTCGGCGCCGGCCTCTACACGCTGGCCGTGATTCCATCCGGCACGTACCGCGGCGTCGATCGGGACGTGTCAACCGCCGGCGTGCAGAACCTGCTGGTCGCCTCAACCGCGCTCGATGACGCAACGGCGCGCGAGATCGTGCGCATTCTGTTCGAGCGCAAGGCCGACCTCGTCGCCGCGCATCCCGAAGCGCGCCATCTCGAGCGGCCCGCGACGTTCGACCGAGCGCCGGCGCCGTACCATCCGGGCGCGCTCGCGTACTACAAGTCCTCCCAAAAGTGATGCCGGGCGTGACCGCAGGGCGACTGACCGCTCGGCGCTCGTCGACTGTTCTCGCATTTATTCTGAGCGCGCTCGCGCTCATCTGGACCGTCACCGTCATTAGTCCGCAGGTCTATCGCCCGCTCATGCTGCTCGTGGCGGTGCTGGCGATTGTGCTCGCGCACCCTTGTGCGGGTCCGTTGACCGGACGGTTCGGCGGCGCTGTCGATGCGCTGGTGATCGCCGCGACTCTGTTTTCGCTCGGCTGGCCGCTCCTCGCGGGCGAGGCGTTTCTTTACCGCGCGGCGACGCCGTCCACGACAGATCTCTGGGCCGGTGTCATCGCCATCGCCGTCGTCATCGAAGCCGCGCGCCGCACCACGGGTTGGATCCTGCCGGTCGTGGCGGCGGCGTTTCTGGTGTACGCCGTTGAAGGGCCATGGCTGGCATCGATGGGCATGCCGGGCCTCGCGCATCGCGGTTACGACGTGCCGCGACTGGTCGGTAGTCTCTTCATGACCCTCGAGGGCATCTACGGCATCGCCCTCGATGTCGCGGTGTCGTACATCATTCTCTTCAGCATCTACGGCGCTGCGCTCGAGCGATCGGGCGCCGGATCGTTCTTTCTCAATTTCGCCATGGCGCGCGCGGGAGAGGGCGATGCCGCGCGATCAGCCGGCCGCGCGGTCACGCTCGCCGGCTTCCTGCTCGGCACCGTGTCGGGGAGCGGCGTTGCGACGACCGTCACCCTCGGGTCAGTCGCGTGGCCGGTGATGCGCCGCGTCGGCTACGCCGCCGACACCGCCGGCGCGATGCTCGCGGCATCCGGCATCGGCGCATTGCTCTCGCCGCCGACGCTCGGCGCGGCGGCATTTCTCATCGCCGAGTATTTGCGGATCTCGTACGTCGACGTCCTCGTGATGGCGACCGTGCCGACGCTGCTCTATTACCTGTCGATTGGACTGATGATCGAAGGCGAGCCGCGCGCCGCGGAAAAGTCGGGAGTGAATTGCCAATTCACTCCCGACCCTGCTGACGCCGCCGCGTGGCCTCCGCCAACCGTGCGGCCGGTCGAATACCTGCACTTCCTGTCGCTGATCCTGGTCGCTGTGCTGATGGCCACAGGATTCTCGGCGTTCATGGCCGTGGTCATTTCCACAGGCGCGGCCGTGCTGATCAGTGTCGCGATGGCGCCAGAGCGCCGGCTCGGTCCGCGCCGGCTCGGCGGTGTTCTCACGGCCGGCGGCCAGGATGTCCTCTCCGTCGTCGCCACAACCGCCGTGGCCGGTATCATCGTGGGCGTCGTCACGCTGACCGGTCTTGGTCTCAAAACCGCAGGGCTGATCGTCGGACTCGCGGGCGCATCCAAGGCGCTGACGATTGTCTTCGCAGCGCTCGCCGTCTGGATTCTCGGGCTCGCGGTTCCAGTCACCGCGTCGTACATCATCTCGGCCGTCATGGTCGTGCCGGCGCTCACATCCGTCGGCGTGCCGGACATCGCCGCTCACATGTTCATCTTTTATTACGCGGTCCTTTCTGAAGTAAGCCCGCCGACCGCGCTTGCTCCGTTCGCTGCCGCCGCGCTCACCGGCGGCCGGCCGTTCCGGACGATGATGCTGACGTGGAAGTACGCGTTGCCGGCGTTCGTCGTGCCGTTCGCGTTCACGCTCGATCCGCGTGGGCTCGGATTACTCCTGCGCGGATCGTGGGAGGACGCGGTGATCGCCTCCACAACCGCGGCGCTCGGCGTTGCGGGCCTCGCGATGGGCATCGGCGGATGGCGAATCGGTGGCGCGCCCCGTTGGCTACGCGCGGTCGCGGCAGCGGGTGGGCTGGTGCTGATTCATCCGGCGCCGATCGCGGATGCTGCCGGTGCGGCAATGGTGACTGTTGCGCTTTTCCTTGGGTCCAAAGTCCAGAGTCGGTCCAAAGTCCAGAGTCCGTCCTGAGTCCAGAGTCCGTCCAGGGACCAGAGTCCGTCCAGAGGTCAGAGTTCGTCCAGGGTCCAGGGTGAGCTAGCGGCCTTTCTTGACGAAGGGCTGGAGGCTTCGCCAGAGACCGATGGAGAGTCGCGCGCTGGATTCTGCCAACGGCTGAATCGGCGCGAGCTCGATCGTTGCGAAATAGCCCCGAGCTACGCCGTCCTCCAGCCACCGCTGCGTTTCTTCCAGGGATGCGCGTGAGTAACGAAGGAACTGGCAAAACTCTCCCGCAGAAAATCTTCCAGTTTGTCGACGCCCATGCGATGGAACCGAGCAATCACGGTGCCATCCCTACGTCACTCGGCGAGCTTCCTGGAAGTTGCAGTTTCCGCCGCTTTCCGAGCTCGCTAAGGTGGCAAGAAATGACGCCCTGGACCCTGGACCGGACCATAGGACCCTGAACAACATTGGTCCACGTCCGGAGCAACGCCGAAGAGTCGCGCGGCGTAATTGTTCTGCTACCCTAAGCCGGTCCCGGAGGACGTGTCCCATGCTCAAAGCACGACGACTGATCATCATTGGCGCGATGCTCGCGCTTCCCATTGGCGGAGCCGCTCTGCTCGCTCAGGCCGCCAGGCCGGCAGCGCCGCCGACAGTAACGCCGCAGGCGCCTGCGGCCGCATCACGAATTTCATCGCCCAAGGACGTCTGGGGCCACAACATCGGCGACGACTACTTCCTCGCCAATTACAAGCAGGCCTACGACTACATCAACCTGCTCGCGAAGCAGTCGAACCGCATTCGCATCAAAGACATCGGCAAGTCGTCGGAAGGCCGCCCGATGATCACGGCGATCATCACGGCGCCCGGCAACTTCGCGAAGCTGGCGCGCTACCAGGAAATCTCGCGCAAGCTCTCGACCAACGACGTGAGAGACGACGCCGAAGCGCGCGCCCTCGCCAAGGAAGGCAAATCCATCGTCTGGATCGACGGCGGCCTGCATGCGACCGAAGTGCTCGGCGCGCAGCAGCTGATCGAGTTGATCTACCAGATGGTCAGCCGCACCGATGAAGAAACGATGCGGTTCCTGAACGACGTGATCATTCTGGCGACGCCGGTTAATCCGGATGGGCAGGACCTGGTGAGCGATGCCTACATGAAGCAGGGCACGACGAGCACGCCGGTCATGTACAACAAGTACGCGGGTCACGATAACAACCGCGACTCGTTCATGAACGCGCTCGCCGAGACGACCAACGTCAGCAAGGTGATGTATCGCGAATGGTTTCCGCAGATCATGTACAACCATCACCAGACCGGTCCGGGCGGCACGGTCATGTTTGCGCCGCCGTTCCGAGATCCGTTCAACTACAACTTCCACCCGGGTATCCCGGCGCGTATGGATCTCATCGGCTCGGTGATGGCCGATCGCTTCATCTCTGAGCACAAGCCGGGCGTGACGACGCGCAAGGGCGCGAGCTACTCGACCTGGTGGAACGGCGGCCTCCGTACGACGGCCTACTTCCACAACCAGCTCGGCATCCTCACCGAGACGATCGGCAGCCCGACGCCGACGTCGATCCAGTTCAGCGACACCAAGGTCATCGGCGACATGAACATGTGGTGGCCCATCGGCCCGCGCAACGAGTGGAAGTTCCGGCAGTCGGTCGAATACTCGATCACGGCCAACCGCGCCATTCTCGATTTCGCATCGCGCTACCGCGAAGTGAATCTCTACAACATCTACCAGATGGGCAAGGATCAGATTCAGTGGGGCAACGAAGACCACTGGACGATCACGCCGCACGAGATCGAAAAAGCCAAGAAGGCGCTCGGCATGCCGCTGGCCGGACAGGCCGGCGCGGGCGGGCGAGCGGGCGGTGGCGGTGGCGGCGGACGCGGTGGCGCTCCCGGTCCTCCCCCGGAAGACAACCCGCTCTGGAAGAAACTGCACGAGCCGTCGGCTCGCGATCCGCGCGGCTTCATCCTCCCGGCCAGCCAGGCGGACTTCGGCACGGCGACCAAGTTCATCAATGCGTTGATGAAATCGGGCATCACCATCCATCGCGCGACCTCGGCGTTCAGCGTGGCCGGTAAGCAGTACCCGAAAGATTCCTATGTCGTGCAGACGGCGCAGCCATTTCGCGCGCACGTGATGGACATGTTCGAGGCCCAGGATCACCCGGATGACTTCGCGTTTCCAGGCGCGCCGCCGAGCCGTCCGTACGACGTCGCCGGCTGGACGCTCGCAATGACGATGGGCGTCGAGTACGACCGGATCTTCGAGGGCTTCGACGGTCCGTTCGCGAAGATCACGACGGAATTCGCGAAAGTGCCCGCGGGCGTGATCAAGACCGCGCCGGCGCCGGCCGGCTACTACTTCAGCCACAAGTCGAATGACAGCTTCACCGTGATCGCGCGGTTGCTCAAGGCCGGCGACGCCGTGTCCTGGCTCGACAACGGCCCGATGGGCGCGGGCACGTTCTATGTCGCCGCGCGTCCGACGACGCTCGCGATCCTGCAGAAAGCGGCGGCCGATCTGGGCGTGAGCTTCGAGTCGACGGCGACGGCGCCGACCGGCGCGATGAAGAACCTCAAGCCGCTCCGCGTCGGACTCTTCGACACCTACGGCGGCGGCATGCCCTCCGGCTGGACGCGGTTGGTCTTCGAGAACTTCGAGCTGCCGTATGAAGTTGTTTTCCCGCCGGATCTCGACAAAGGCAATCTTCGAGCGAAGTTCGATGTGCTGATCTTCAACGGCGCCGGCGTTGCCGCGGCCGGCGGTGGACGCGGTGCGGGTGGCGGCGGCGGTGAAGCGCCTGCGGGCGCCGGCGCTCAGGCCGGACGTGGTCAGGGCGCGGGACGCGCGGGCTTCACGCCGCAGCCGGTCGCCGAAGAATTCACCCGTCGACAGGGCCAGGTCACGGCCGCGACGATGGAGAAGATCAAGGAGTTCGTGAATCAGGGCGGCACCGCGATCTACATCGGCGACGTCGCCTCGGCGGCGGCGGCGGCGTTCAATCTTCCCGTGACGAATCATCTCGACGGGCTTGGCCAGGACAAGTTCTACGTCCCGGGCTCCGTGCTTCGCCTGACGATCAACGACAAGGACCCGATCGCGCACGGCATGAACTCCGAGATCGATGTCTTCTTCGACAACGATCCGGTCTTCCGTCTGGCGCCGGATGCGGCCGCGAAGGGCGTCAAGCCCATCGGCTGGTTTGCCTCCGAAGAACCGCTGCGCAGCGGTTGGGCGTGGGGCGGCGCGGCGCTCAACAAAGGCGTTGCCATGATCGACGC
>JBKJHW010000035.1:0-15253 GCA_046598935.1 Vicinamibacterales bacterium
TCTTCGGCGACCTGGCTGGACACAATCGCGACAAAGCATCACTGGCTATCGACGACGAGCCGCTATCGCTCTTGGGCGAGATGGTAACGTCGAACTTCTTTGACGTGCTCGGCGTGGGCGCTGGCGTGGGAAGAGTCTTTCAAGCCGGAGACAGCCAGTCCACTGGTAGTCCCGTCGTGGTGATCAGCGACGGACTGTGGCGACGGGAGTTTAACGCGGATCCCGCAATCATCGGCCGCACCCTTCGTCTTGATCCACGTGCCGGTGGCGCAACATCTGCCGTCGGGTTGGACTACACCATTATTGGAGTTGCGGATCCGAAGTTCGACGGGATGCTGAATCCTTGGGAGCGCGTTCAATACTGGACGCTGTTCGACCAAAGGATCCGAGACTACCTGTGCGACCAGCCGGACGGTCTCACCAAGTGGCCGCTCGTTGGCATCGGTCGAGTTGCGAATGGATCGAGTGCCGATCCAGCGAAAGAGGCCGTCCGCTCCATCAGCGAGAGGCTGCGACGGGATCGCCACCCAGATCAAACAAGTTGGGCACTGCTTGCTCGTACGTCGGCGAGAAATCGACTGCCATTTGATTCGAAAGGGAAGATTGTGCCGGAGAGCATGGCAGTCGCGTTGGGCGTCGTCGCGGCAGTAGTGTTGCTGATTTCAGTCGTCAATTTAGTGGGCCTCGCATTGGCTCGTGCGGCCAGTCGACATGCCGAAACCGCGCTGAGGCTGGCGCTAGGCATAAGCCGACCACGCTTGTTCCTACAAGTGCTAATCGAGTCTTGGTTGATCGCGCTCGCAGGCCTCGTCGTTGGTTTGCTCTTCGCGATGTTGGTGCTCCGATTCTTGGCAGCCCAGATGCCGAATGACGTCGCCGAATCGTTCTTTGCCGGTGCCGCAGCAGGCTCTTTCGCTAGCTGGCCAATGCTTATCTCTGGTGGCGTCATCGCTGGCGTGGCTGGCGCGCTGGTCGGCGTCGCGCCAGCGTTGAAGGTTATTCGCAGGCAGATTCAGCCAGCCCTTGCGGGGACTTCAGGCGGTGGCAGCAAGCCGCTTAGCGCCAGAGTGCAGCGATCGATTCTCCTTCCGCAGCTTGTTGGGTCGGTGGTCTTGTTGGTCATTGCGGCATCACTTTCACGAGGTGTACTGTCGACGACTTCTATTCCGCTTGGGTTTGATCCGCACGACGTAACCTTTGCTGAATTTGCGATTCCAAGGCCGCCCCTCTGTGCACAAACGCCGGGATTGGGTCAGCAGTTTGGCGCCCGCCGGCTAGAGATGATTACGCGGCTAGAAGATCGATCTGGGCGAGGGTTTGCCTTGGCAACAAGATTGCCCATGGATTCATCTGTGTCGTGGGTTGTCACCGACGGCGGCGATGAGCAACATCTAAGGGTAACTTCCAATTCAATTTCCTCCAGCTATTTTGATGTCCTTGGGGTCGCCCTAAGGGCCGGTCGGTTCTTCGACCCGCGCGACGAGCAGAACAATGAACGGACCGCCATCATTTCCGCGAGCCTTGCCGGTCGAATTGCACCGGCTGGGGCCGCTATGGGTCGCCGCATTGGATTCCACGAACCAGGGTCAAGGCTAGCCCCCGTCTGGATGACAGTAGTGGGCATTGTTGGCGATGTGCATTCGGCGCTCGATCGCTCCGTTCCCGCGTTCACCCTCTATACCCCGATCAAACAGCGCAGTATCGCGACCGTCATAATCGCGAAAGGCGCGGGCATGACCGTTGCCAAGGAACTGCGTTCGCTCATTGTCCAAGCTGATGCTGGGGCAGAGATTGTTCGAACTTCGACGATCCAGGTGGAGCTCAACCAGTTGTTGTATCCGCGCGAAGCTGCTGCCGCTGTGTTTGCTGTTACTGGCCTTCTAGGCCTGCTGCTATCAGCTGTCGGCCTTTACGGGTTGGTCAGTTACACGACGGGGCAGCGGATCCGAGAAATGGCAATCCGTTCTGCGCTCGGTGCTAGCAGGGTTCGCCTTGCAGCGGCTGTGCTCTTCGAGACTGTTCGTACCGTGGTGGTGGGGACGCTCGTTGGTGTGTTGGTGGCAATAACAGCATCAACGCTTGTCTCGCACGCGGTGCTTTCAATTCCTCAAGTCAAACCTGCAGACGTGGCGATTGTGCTTCTAATACTCGGCTTGACGGTCGCCGTGGCCTGCGTCGCACCTTTGAGAAGAGTCCTTCGCCTTCATCCATCCGTTGTCTTGAGGAGTCAGTAGTCAATGAGTTTCCCAACTCGCCACTTGCCGATTGGTCTCTCGTTCTTGTGTGCGGCCTCCCTTTGGGCTGCGCCGGCCGCCGATGTGGTTCCGTTTACGTCGGTCTTAGTTCAACAGATGACGCCGCCTAGTGGGGGCAGTCCCTTCTCGTTGGTATTCACCCGTGCGGTACGATCAGACGGTGCTGTCGCAGATGGCCGAGAACTGTTGGGGCCAGATGGAGCCCGGAGATCATCCCTCATGACGCTGCAGTTTCTAGGCGGCCGCGTCGTGCTCGTCGATTCAGTCAAGCAACTTCGCTCGACCACTCAGGACCCTTCGCGGAATCTCTTGGACAAGGTTCGCGACCCGAAGGCCGATTGCCTCCGTTCGTTGAGTGGCAAGGTGGCCGGTGATTTAGAGGTCTTGGGCATCAAGGAGAGGATCGCGAACCGCGATGCGGTTCGCCTCGACCAGAAGCAGGCCAAATCGTGGTTCGCTCTTGATCTAGGGTGTGCTCCGCTCGCGGTGCAGTCTGGTCCAAATAACCGAGTCCTGAATGAGTTGAAGGCGGGCGAACCGGCCAGCAGTCTTTTCGTCGTCGACTCGCGGTTGAAAGAGGTGAAGCCGTCCGAGTTCTATGGTTTGGACCCGACCGCCGCCGCCGCAGTTTCTCAAGACACCTTCTATCTGGCCCACCGGCCTCGTAAGTAGCAGCGGTCTCAAATCGATTGAAGGTATGGACGCTCCACGAGCCTTTCGGGTGTCCCAACTGCACGACCTCGCCGAACAGCGGCTCGACTTCGCATTCGAGACGACGCTCGCAAGCCGCAGTTTTGCGCCTTGGCTCCAGCGTCTCGGGACGTCTGGATACGCCGTCCATTTCTTCTTTCTGTGGCTGCCATCCGCCGACTTCGCGGTCCAGCGTGTTGCTGATCGGGTGCGTGCGGGAGGCCACAACGTTCCGGAAGAGACTGTTCGGCGCCGCTATAGGACAGGCCTCAAGAATTTCTTCAAACTGTACGAACCCATCGCTTCCACCTGGCGGCTGTATGACGCCTCCGGCCCGGAACCCACGCTCGTCGCAGAACGCTTGGAAGCACGGCCGCCGGCGGTCTACCATGACGCTATCTGGCGGATGGCCCAACAGCAGAAGGACACATGAAGACCGAAGCCAAGAAGGACGTGAATCGCATCCTCATCGAGGACGGACGGGTCATCGACGAGGCGCTCAAACAGGGCGTCCGGGACGCAATGCTGCGTCATAAGGAGGCCGGTCTACCCGTGTGCATCTTTCGCGACGGCAAGGCAGTTTGGATCTCGCCGCAAGCGCTGGGCTACTAATAACTCCCTGCCACTCAGCCGTGGGGGCAATTTGGGGGTTCGCGCCGCGGTTAGCGAGTCTCTTGCGGAATCCGCGGCCCGATTCTTCCAAGGAATCCAAGAAAACGGCCTGTTTCTGAGAATACCGTCAAGAGCGAATCCCACCCTCTCCGCCAATTTTCTTCAGCAGAAATGGGTTTATTCCGCAGAATCCGAAGCTGGCACTCGACGGGCCTCCAGCCTTTCGCGCCGATCCAGGTCGGCGGCGCTCGCCGTACTGAATTCGCTTACACTGGCAGGATGACGGTCCTCGATGACGTGATCGCGCGGGTTGTTCGGGTGGCCGAACCCGATCGCATCGTCCTGTTCGGCTCGGCCGCTCACGGCGACATCAAGCCGGGCAGCGACCTTGACCTGCTCGTGATTAAACGCGGCGTCGTACATCGCCGGCACCTCGCGCAGGCGATCTATCGCGCTCTGGTTGGTGTCGGCGCACCGGTCGATGTGGTCGTGGTCACGCCTGAAGACGTTGATGCCTACAAGGACGGCGTCGCCACGATCATCGGCCCGGCCCTCCGCGATGGCCGCGAAGTGTATGCCGCCTGACGCGAACGGCCCCGAGACACCGGAGGAGTGGCTCCGTCGGGCGCGAAGCAACCTCGCGCGAGCCAAAGCGACGTATATCGGCGCCGATGTGCTGCTCGAGGATCTGTGTTTCGATGCGCAGCAAGCATGCGAGAAGGCTTTCAAGGCGGTACTTGTCCAGAAAGGCCGCACCGTACCGCGTACGCACTCGATTGGCGAGTTGATTACGGCCGTTTCAGCCTACGCCGTGTCAGCGAGGTATCCCGGCCCTGCCGAAGCCGTCAGCGCGGCCGATCACGTTGAGGCGATCCGTCTCGCGGACGCCGTTGTGGCCTGGGCGACCGGGTTGATCAACTCGGAAACATAGCCAATCTCGTCGATCGTTTTGCCGTGCCGAGCGTGAACTAACACGGCTTACGGCTCGATCCATTGTCGATTGCATCTCGCCGATCAGACATGGCGAGATTGCCCGATTCCCACATCACCGATAAACCGCGCGGATTGGCGCGTCTCAGAACGTCACGCGTACGTCCGCGACCAACGGCAGGTGGTCCGACGCGATCTTGGCTTTGCGCGTCCGGATGATGTCGACCCTTCGTACTTCGACATGCCCCAGGTGATAAATGTGGTCGAGATGCACGAGCGGAAAGAACCCCGGGTAGGTTCTCCGCTGCGGCAAGTACGGTGTCAGGTCCACGCTCTCGAGGCGCTCTTCGAGAATATTTGTCGCCGGGCCGCGCATCCACTCGTTGAAATCGCCCAGCACGATCTTCGGGCCCGACGGCGTTCGCTCGTGCACCCACGTCGCGAGACGTGACGCCTGGTAGCGGCGCTCGAGCAGCGCCGTGCCGAGATGCACGTTGAACATCTGCACGCAGCCGGGGCCCACCTCGATCTCGACGCGCTGCGCGCAGCGCGGCTCGCTGCTTTTCCACGACAGATCGTGCTGCGAGTGATCGCGAATCGGGTGCCGGCTAAGCAGCACGTTGCCGAACTGGTGCCGCCGGAGCTCGCGTGTCGGTGCCATCACCCAGCCCATGCCGAGCGCCGCGCCGAACCCTTCGGCGTGCCCGGAGCTCGACAGGCCCGGACCGATCACTTCCTGGAGCGCGATGATGTCGGCGTCGAGCTCCGAGAGCACGTCGGAAATGCGCTCCGGCATCGTACGACGATCCATCCCGCGCCCGCGGTGGACGTTGTAGGTGACGATCCGGAGGTCGGCGGTGGGCAACTACGGCCGGCCGTCGGGAGCCGGAAGGCCTTTGTTCCGCTCGGGAATTCGCGCCGCGAGAGCGAAGCGGCGGCGTTCGCCTTCGTTCAGCCGCACCGAGACGGCGTTGTGCGCCAGGCGATTGAGCACGTCGGACGTGCCGAGATCGCTTTCGTCGAAGTCTCGCGTCACCGCGAAGAAGTACTCCGACGGCGGGAGGCCGCGAAACGAGAATGTGCCCTTGTCATCGAGGTACGCGAGCTTCACATACCGGCTGCCGAGCGTCCAGTTCAGCGACGAGCTCGGGAACGCAATGACCGCGTAGGCCTGCGCGAGATCCGTCGCTTCGATTTGCACGGTGCCGCTCACGGTGGTGAACACATCCGTGAGGATCACTTCGAACCCTTGCATGATCTGCCCGTAGTCCATGTCGATCGGGATGTCGGTGACATCGGATCCGCGCCAGAGCACCTTCTTCAGGCGCCACGGTTCGGCCAACCCGTCCACGCGGATGAAATGCTGGCCCTGCATGCAGCCGCGCAGGAAGAATTCGCGGCCGGCTGTGATGGTGCCGGTCAGCGCGTCGCCGAAGGTCGAGCCGTCCGTCATTGGCGCCCGGACCCGGATCTGGCTTTGATCGGCCGGCGGGGGCGTCGATTTGCCTTCCCACCTGACGGTGCCGCTGACGACCGCGCCGGGCGAGAGGGTCAAATTGATGTCGTTGATGTCGGCGCCTTCGACGGGCGTCGTGTATTGCATGAAGTGCGACACGCCCTGGCGCTCGACTTCGCCGCGCGCGCGGATGCGGTAGCGCTCGGCGATCACGTTGGCGAACTGAAAGACGCCGTCGGGCCTGAGGTCGGCTTCGCTGACGGCGAACGGCGCGATCTTCGCGTTTCGTAAGGGGCCGATGTCGATCGCGCCGGCCAGCAACTGCACGCCGGTCGTCGTCACTCTGCCGGTCACGCGCGCCGGTTTGATGATCTTGAGCTTGAACTCCAGACCCGTGACCGGCACGCCGGGATCGAGCGTGACGCGCGCCGCTTCGTCCTGGTACGGTGTGCCCGGGTAGAACGTCGGCCCGTAAAACAATTGACCAAGGTGATCGCCGACCTTCGCAAATGCCGGATCGAACGCGGTGACGAAGTACTGGCCCGGCGGAATGCCGAACAAACGGAAGTTGCCGCGATCGTCGGTCACCGACTCGGCGACGGTCACGAAGCTGCGCTGCCCGTTGGTGTACACAGCGCGGAGCGCTTCAACCAGCGCGCCGGCAAACGGCGTGCTGTCCTCGTCGAGCAGCCGGCCTTCGATGAAATTGTGCGCGGCGATCTGGATATCGAGGTTCTCTTTCTTCTCGTCGGCCTTGAGCTCGATGTAGCTGGGCGGCACGGCGGGTGGCGTCTCGCCGTACCCGCGGGGCGCGAACCCCGTTTTACTGACGGTGATCAGGAACGACTTGCCGCGCGGCAGTCTGTCGATGGCGTAGCGGCCGTCTGCGCCGGTGATGGCCACGCGGCTGTACCGCGGGCATTCCGCAACTTTGGCCGGCGGCGTGCCCGGCGGGCACTGGAACATCTCTTCAGCGTTCAGCACCACGCGCGCGCGGGCGACCGGCTTGTTGTCGCCGAGCGACGTGATCCGGCCGGAGAGAGCACCCGTCGGCGGGGGCTCAGGCGGCGGGGGAGTGACTTGCACGACGGGCTGGACCGGTTTCTGGGGGGCCGCCTTCTGTAACTCACGCGGCGCGGCCGCGCTCAGCGTCACGGTCGCGAGCATCAGCGCACACGTCAAACTCGTCAGGGAACGCATACGCCATTATCATGCAGGCATGGGTACGCTGAAAACCGAGTTTGAGGTCGAATGCCCCTGCTGCAAAAGCACCCTGATCGTCGACGAGGGACTGAAGCGGGTGGTGCGTCATGTCGAGCCGGAACGCACGGATATGCCGAAGCTCGATGAGGCGCACCAGATTCTCGCGGCCGAGAAGGCCCGCCGCGACGCGCTCTTTCAGCAATCGGTCGAGAACGAAAAGGGCCGCGGCGACGCGCTCTCGCGCCGCTTCGAAGAAGCCCTGAAGCAGGCACAGCAGGAACCAGTCACGAAGCCGAAGCGCGATTGGGACCTCGACTAGTGACCACTGACCACTGACCATTGCCTTTGATCGTAGTACACCGGCTTCTGACCGGGATTCTCGCGCCTGAAACGGAAGTATTTCGCGCGCAGCCGGTCGACGCGCTTTTCCGAAGAGCGGATCGGCCTGTGCGGGATGTCGTACAGCAGCTGCGCGACCTTCCAGACGTTGCCGTTCGACAATCGCCAGTTGTATCCGCCGAGCACCCGCAGATCGACCGCACCGTACGCCCGCAGGCATCCGGTCGTGTCGATGTACGGCTCGAAGTAACTGTTCGCCAGCGTTCGCAAGCTCGTGAATACGGGCTTGCGTCCGTGCAGACCCGGGTCGCGGGAGCGCGCGACGCTGCCCCAGCGGCCGCGCGATTGATAGATGTAGATCACGTGATCGAGGCCATCGATCGACTCGAGACTCATGACGAGCGGAGGGAATCCGTGCTGCTCCATGATCACGGCGGCGCTGAGCGCGGCCTCGAGGCAATGCGTGGTGCCCGAGGCGACGACGCCGCGAAATGTTCGAAGCGTCGGCGGATCGGGCGGCGGTTCTGTGTTGTAGGGCAGCGCGTCGAGAAATTTCTGCACCGCGAGTGGCGTCGTCAGCCGCTTGATCACGCGCCGTTCGGCGGGCAGAAACGCCGCGCGCGCCGGCGCCGCCAGGTGCGGACTATTTCCCGGCGGTCTGAGTAACGGCGGCACGCAGGTCGTTCAGTACGGCGGTGGTTGACCAGTCGCTGCCGGCGTAGATCTTGATGATCTTCCGGTCGGCGCCGATCAGGACCGTGCGCAAATTGTGAGTGATGTCGGCCGCCTCGGCGCCGTCGCGCACCACGCCGACGCCGAACTTCGCGGCGAACCGCTCGATCGTCAGGCGATCGGCCGTGAGGAACGTCCAGACGCTGACGTCGGCCTTCAACTTCGCTGCGTGCGCGTCAAGTACTGCGGGTGTGTCGAAATCCGGATCGAAGCTCACGCTGACGAGCTTGAACTTGCCGGCCAACGCCGGATCCGCGCCGCCAGCGCGCGCGATGGCCGCGAAGTTGCGATCCATCAACGGGCAGAAGTTCGGCAGCGGGCACCGCGTGTAGATAAAGGTCAGCAGCGTCGGCTGCCCCTTCCATTCCGCGAACGACCGGCGCTTGTTGGTCTGGTCGATCAACGCCGAGTCGGGCGCCTCGGCGCCAGGTTCGAGCACCCCGGCGGCGAGGGAAGCCATGTTCGACTGGTCGGGCAGAGGCGCGTTGCCGGTGTGCGTGATTTCTACGAGTTGTCCCGCCGACGAATCCACCTGCAGCACCGCCGCGACGAGCTCGCCCGCCACGCGGTCCTTCATCAACTCCGGCGATGCGACGGGAAACGTCATCGTCATTGCCGGCATATATCCGGCGATGTCGTTGTGTTTGATGCTGAGCGTCTTCTTGTCTTCGCTGACGACGAGGATCTGGCCGACGACCATGTATCTTTTGGCGTCGGCGGGCTTGGCGGTGGCGGTCGTGTCGGACGCCGGGGGCCGGCTCCCACATGCGGCAAGAGTTGACACACCCGCGATGATGACCGCGGCGAACGCACACCGCACTACTGAACCACCCAGCCGTCCTTGAGCTCGATGACGCGGTGGCCGTAACCGGCGTTGGCTTCCGAATGCGTGACCTGAATGATCGTCGTGCCCGCGTCGTTGAGCTTCTTGAAGAGCTCCATGATTTCGCGGCCCTGGCTTGAGTGGAGGTTGCCGGTCGGTTCGTCGGCCAGGACCACCTTCGGATTCGCGATGACGGCGCGGGCAACGGCGACCAGCTGCTGCTGGCCGCCGGAAAGCTGATTCGGATACAGGTCTTTCTTGCCGACGATCGTGAAACGGTCGAGGATGTCGCAGACCATGCTGTCGCGTTCGGATTTCTTGATGTCGCGGTACGACAGCGGCACGTCGAGATTCTCGTAGACCGTCAGGTGATCGAGCAGGTGATAGCTCTGAAACACGAAGCCGATGTGGCGTTTGTGCAGCGCGGCACGATCCTTCGGGCTCAGGCGATGGACAGGCTGGCCGTTGAAGTAGTACTCGCCGGTCCACGCGCTGTCGTGCATCCCCAGAATATGAAGCAGCGTCGATTTGCCGGCGCCGGAGGGCCCCATGATCGACACAAACTCGCCGTCCTTGATGTCGAGCGCGATGCGGCGCAGGACGCATGTGCGCGTCGAGCCGTGCGCGTAGGACTTCTCGAGGTTGTTGATGGAAATGAGCGGTTCGCCCGGCGCGAGTTCCGGCTCGGCCGGAGCGGGCTGCGACGCGCTACGGAAAAAAAACGACATCGTAAGAGTGTAGCGTGACTACACGCGCGGCGACGGTTGCTTCCTTTCGTTACCTGCACCTCGACGTCTTCACCGAGCGTCCGTTTGAGGGGGTTCTGTCCGTGCCGTAGACATTCGCCGCCCATCTGGCGCCGTTCACCGACGCGCCGCCGCAACTGGCCGGTTCCGCGGGGACCGCCCCGCCCGAGCCCCGTATTGTCAGTAGGCGAAGGAGAGAGCACCAGGTATGACTCGACCGCAAAAGTGGATGACAGGCGTGGCGATCACGGGCCTAATGGCAGGCGCCGCGGCCTTGGTAGTGTTATGGCGGTTGGTCTCGACTCTTGGCCGGTAGCGGAGGTTCACATGGGTAAGGATCGAAACAGCATCGGCTTGGGCTTAGTGCTGATCACGGTTGGGCTGATCTTTGTGGCCGACCGGCAAGGCTACGGCGGGTTCGCGCGGTTCTGGCCGCTGCTGTTGATCGTGGCCGGCGCGGCGAAACTGTTCTTCCCGACCGATTCGGGCGAGAAGGGGTGCCAGAATTCACGGTCGAGCGGGATTTGGCTGCTCCTGGTCGGCGGAATTTTCCTGATGCACCAGAATTCGATCTGGCGGATCAGCGATACCTGGCCGCTCTTCATCGTTGCCGGCGGCATCGGCATCATCTTCAGCGGGATTCTCAATCGGAAGAGCTCCGGCACCAAGCCGGGCGATCCGACGGCCGGCGCGGGAGGGCAGTTGTCATGACGCAGCAGAATCGACAGGGCCTGTCGATCGGCCCGCAGGTCATCTTCGGCATCGCCGTCGTGGTGTTCGGCCTTCTGCTCACCGCAAGCAACCTCGGTCTCGGACGAATAACAAACGTGCTGCGGTTTGCGCCACTGCTGCTCTCAGTGCTTGGCGCAGCGCTGCTGCTCGAGAAGGGCTCCTCGGGATCCCGCCGGTTCGTCGGCATTGCGCTCGTGATCGCTGGCATCTGGCAGACGGCCAATACGGCGTTTGGCCTGGGGATCTACATCGATGACTACTGGCCGCTCGCGCTGGTGGGGCTCGGGGTCTTCCTCGTCATGCGATCGATCGGGCCGCGCAACACCGCCGAAGACTACACGAACGTCGGTGGTTCGACTGCGATCTCGATGGGCGCCGGCGATCCGGCGTATCGCGCGACTGACGGAACGTCCGCATCGGCTCAGCCGGTGGATTTCGGGCGCGAGGAATCCCTCAACGTGTTCGCGTTCATGGGCGGTGTCCGCCGCAACGTCGTCTCGTCGACATTTCGCCGCGGCAACGCGACGGCGGTGATGGGCGGCGTTGTCATCGACATGCGGCAGTCGTCGGCGAGCGGGGGCGAGTCGGCGATCGAATGTTTTGCGATGTGGGGCGGGATCGAGGTCAGAGTTCCGCCCGACTGGCAGGTCGTGAACGAGATCACGCCGATCATGGGCGGCGTCGAGGATAAGTCCACGCAGACGCAGCCGGTTCGTCATCGCCTCGTGCTCAAGGGCGTCGTGTTCATGGGCGGCGTTGAGATCAAGTCCTAGCTGATGCCCGGGATGCTCGAAGGCAGGCCGCGCCTCTTCGTGCACCTCGGCGCGTGGCTGCTTGTCGGCGTGCTCGTCACGCTGCTGCTGAACGCGATCGTCGGCGTTGCCTGGGGCGCGGCAGCGGCCTTCGCACTGCCGCTGTCGGTTGCGGCCGCGCCGATGTCGATCTCAGGATTTTATTTGTCACGCGCGCTGCCGCTGCGGCCGGACTCGATCGCGCGCGTGGCCGGCACCGTCTTTTCCGCGTCGGTCGTGACGGGCGCGTTGTGGGCGGCGCTCGGGCACGCGTGGTGGCTCGCGCTCGACGCGCTCTCGATCAACGGCGTCGATCCGGGCGTGCCCCAGCAGCAGCGGGTGACGCCGATTCTCATGGTCGTCGGCGCGATGGCCTACATCGTGTCGATGGCGCTGCATTATCTGTTCCGCGCCTACGAACGCGCGGGCATCGTCGAACGGCGCGCCCTCGAATCCGAGATCGCGGCGCGCGAAGCAGAACTGCGCGCGCTGCGCGCGCAGATCGACCCGCACTTTCTCTTCAACAGCCTGAATTCGATTTCCGGGCTCGTCGGCATCGATCCCGAGCGCGCCCGTTCGATGTGCCAGCGCCTGGGCGATTTTCTGCGCGACAGCCTGATGCTCGGTGGTTCGGGGCGGATTCCGTTGTCGCGCGAGGTCGCGCTCGTGCGGCAGTATCTCGAGATCGAGCAGGTGCGGTTCGGCTCGCGCCTGATCGTCACCACGTCGGTACGCGCCGGTGCCGGCGAGGTTGCCGTGCCGGCGCTGCTGTTGCAGCCGCTCGTCGAGAACTCGGTCCGGCATGGCATTGCGACGCTTATTGAAGGCGGCGTCGTCCAGATCACCGCGGAGCGCGCGGCGAATCGTGTCGTCATTGCTGTTGAAAACCCGCGAGACCCCGAAGCCAAATCGCGCCGCGGCACGGGCCTCGGCCTCGACATCGTCCGGCGCCGGCTGAACGCCGCGTTCGGCGATGAGGCGTCAATGCTCGTTGAGCCGGGAGAGCGCTCGCATCGCGTGGTGATTACGATTCCCGCTGGAGCAAAAGCCGATGACTGAACTGCTGCGCGTGGTCATCGTCGACGATGAAGAGCCGGCACGAATGGCCGTGCGGCAGGATTTGACGGCGCTCGGCGGCGTGACGGTCGTCGCCGAATGCGCCAACGGCTTCGAGGCGGTCAAGGCCGTCAGCGAGAACGCGGTCGACCTCCTGCTCCTCGATGTGCAGATGCCGAAGCTCGACGGCTTCGATGTGCTCGAGCTGGTCGGCAAAGAGGTGCCGGTGATCTTCATCACCGCCTACGACGAGTTCGCGTTGAAAGCGTTCGACGTTCACGCCGTCGACTACCTTCTCAAACCGTTCGCCCGTGAACGTCTGGCGGCAGCGCTCGACCGCGCCAGAGCGCGGCGCGGCCAGCCGTTGCCGGACCCGGCGGTTGTGCGTTCCGCCGCGCGCCCGGGCGAAGCGAGAGTGGACCGCATCGTCATCCGCGACGGTCCGCACGTGCATGTTGTTCCGGTGGGGAAGATCGACTACGCGGAGGCCCAGGACGATTACGTCGCGTTCCACACGGGCTCGAAGTCGCTGCTCAAGGAGCAAACGCTCGGCGACCTTGAGGGCCAGCTCGACCCGCGCCGCTTCGTGCGCGTGCACCGGTCGTACATTCTCAATATTGAGCGCCTCGCGCGGGTCGAGCTCTACGCCAAGGACAGCCGCGTCGCGATTCTCACCGACGGCCGAAAGATTCCCATCAGCCGGGCGGGGTACCAAAGGTTGCAGGAATTACTATGAAGACCTGTCCCCAACATGTTAATCCCTGTGGAAAAGGGGTACGTCCCTCTATGCGGTGTTGGATTGGAACCTCTGGTTACAACTATCCCGAATGGCGGGGAACGTTCTACCCGGAGAAGTGTTCGGCGTCGAGCTCATCGCTGGTACGTTCGGCTGCGCGACGAGGGATACCAGCCGGACGACCTGAAGCGGTGGGCCGACGCCGTGGCCGAACGATCGAATGATTGGGACGAAGTCTTTGTGTATTTCAAACACGAAGACGAAGGCAAGGGGCCGGAATTTGCGGCGGCGTTCGAAGGGTTCGCGAAAGCGCGCGGCCTTGTTACGACATGAACGCCGACAGGAATCTCAACGCCGTCGACTCGGCGTAGTAACCGTCGGCCGACATGAAACCGCAGTGCCCCCCGTTTTTCGAGAGCATCACTCGAATGTTGGGGTTGCCCGTTACCTCGGGACGCAGGAACTGCTCGGGCGGTTCGAAGGGATCGTCTTCAGATCCGACAATCAGCGTGGGAATCGCGATCCGATCGGTCAGGCGAATGGCGCTGACTTGATGGTAGTAGTTCGCCGCCGTGCCGAACCCCGCCCGCGGCGCCGTGTACGCATCGTCGAACTGCCGGATCGTGCGCAGGCGGCCGAGCGCCGCGATGTCGTACTGGCCCGGCCACAGCGCGGCCTTACGCCGCATCCGCGACCGCAGATTCCGCATGAAGTGCCATTGATACAGGAAGTTCATTGGCCGCTCGATGGCTCTGACGCAGAGATCGAGATCCATCGTCGGGCTCACGGCAACGACGCTTCGAACCGGCAGGCCTGCGCGCGCTGACACGGTGGCCAGTTCGCCGGCGATCCGGAGCGCCAGATTGCCGCCAAGCGAGTACCCGACCACGCCGAATTGCCGAAGGCCTTCGGCGTGCAACTCCGACAACACCTCGAACGGATCGGCAGTGAGGCCGGAGTGATAGAGGCTCGGCGTCAGATGCTCGGTACCGCCGCAGTTTCGCTGGTTCAACAGCACCGCATTCCAGCCCAGTGCCCACGCTTCTCGCGCGAGACCGCGCATGTAGTGCGATTCGACTGATCCTTCGAGGCCATGGAGCGCCAATAACGTCGGCTTGGCGGCGCGATCCGGTTGCCAGTAGGTATGGGCCAACACGGTTGTGTCGCGCGCAACTTTGAAGAAGCGCGGCTCTGCGGCCGGTAGCCCCGGATAGTGGCGGAATCGGCGCCATGCTCCGAAGGTCATCACATGCCCGTTGCCGAACCTCGAGCGTGGAATGAATGGCGGGAGCTGGACCGTCTGTGGTGTGACCTGGCTCATTGACCGCGGTTCGTGCCACGAAGGTCGTACACGGCGAACGTCGAATTGCGGTGAAGCAGCGGCAGATCGAGCGGGTGCGCAGTTTCCGTGACCACGACGGCGGCGCCGTAGCGCCGGCCCAGGGCCGTGGCTTCGAGCGCGGTCATCTCGTCGTAGGCCGGGAGCGCCGCCAGGCGCTCGGCCGTGCGCATGGCGACGGTACGGTCGTACATGCTGATTGCGGAATCCTTCACCGACTCGACAACGACATCGCGATTGGCCGCGACACGGACGCTGGTGCCGTACAGCCAGGCATGATCCGGATGGGCGAGGATCAACCAATCTGCCGGCTGGCCTCGCAGCCAGGCCATGGTTTCTGTCCAGTCGTTGGCCTGCAGATTGATCTGGACCGGCGCGCGCGAATCGCGGGGGTCCTTAAGAAGCGTGAAGATCCCTCGTCCGATCGACAGCAGCAGGATTGCGGCGACCACAGCCTTGCGGAACCACTCGGGCCGGGCCCGGTCAATGAGAAACCACGCGGCGACGATGGCCAGGAAAAAGTCCATGAGCCAGAACACTCGCGAGATCTGCAACTGCACGGCCAGCGCGACGCGCGATTCGACGACCGCATACGTGCAACCAAACGCGATGAGGAGCGCAAGCGCAGGCGCCGTGAACCGGTCGTCGTGTTTTGCCCTGCTGATCAAAAAGATCAACGGGAAGTACGCGAGGTTGATCACCCACGCATACAGCGGCCAATCTGATGGGAACAGGTAGTCCTTGTGTTCAAGGACCTTCAGCCACTGCTCGTCCATTGTTTCCAGGCCGAAGGAGCGCACGACAACCGGGCCC
>JBKJHW010000043.1:0-18942 GCA_046598935.1 Vicinamibacterales bacterium
TGGCGGAGGTGCCGCAGCAGGGAACTCCGCTTCACCGCACCGTCACCGTTTCGCGCTCGGCTTCGGACGGGACACCGCGTAGACCATCCTCTCGCCGGTCCTCAAGGATGAGGCTGATCGCCGCCGCGAGGCTCGTCCGAGCCTCCTCCTTGGTCCGACCCTGTCCATTCGCGCCCGGAATCTCCGGGCAGTAGCCGACAAACCACTCGCCGTCACGCTCGAACACAGCCGTAAATTCGTTGTGCATAGAGGCCTCGCAGCCTACAGGAACGCCTTCTGCCTTCTGCCTTCTGCCTTTTGATTTTTAACTTCGCCGCTAGGCGTACATTCCGCGAAGCCTCGTCACTTCAGCCACGCGGCTGATCGCCACGATGTAGGCCGCTGTGCGCATGTCGGTCTTGTACTTGAGCGACGTTTCGAGCGTCTTCTGGAACGCCTCGACCATCTTCCGTTCGAGGCGCAGATTGACTTCCGCTTCCTCCCAGAAATAGCCGTGCCGGTCCTGGACCCACTCGAAGTACGACGTCGTGACGCCGCCGGCGTTTGCGAGAATGTCGGGAATGACGAACACACCATTTTTGTGCAGCGTCTGGTGGGCGTCCGGCGTCGTCGGGCCGTTCGCGCCTTCGACGACGAGCTTCGCCTTGACCCGGTCGACGTTCTCCATCGTGATCTGATTCTCGAGCGCGGCCGGCACGAGGATGTCGACGGGCAGTTCGAAGATCGTGTTCACGTCGAGCGCTTCGCCGCCGGTGAAGCCGGCCACCGTCTTGTGTTCGGCCGTGTAGGCGATGAGCTTCGTGATGTCGAGGCCTTTGGTGTTCTGAACACCGCCCTTCCAGTCGGTGACAGCGACGATCTTCGCGCCGATCTTGCAGAGCAGGTCCGCGGAGACCGAGCCGACGTTGCCGAAGCCCTGCACCGCGACGGTCGCGCCCTGCAGGTTGAGGCCGAGGTGCTTGGCGCCTTCGCGCGCGGTGATCATCACGCCGCGGCCGGTCGCTTCGCGGCGGCCGAGTGATCCGCCCATGGCGATCGGCTTGCCGGTGACGACGGCGGTCGTCGAGACGCCGACGTGCATCGAGTACGTGTCCATGACCCAGGCCATGGTCTGTTCATTGGTGTTGACGTCGGGCGCCGGCACGTCTTTGTCGGGTCCGATGATGTCGACGATCTCGCTGATGTAACGGCGCGTCAGCGATTCGAGCTCGCGCTTCGACATCTTCGAGGGATCGCAGACGACGCCGCCTTTGCCGCCGCCGAACGGGACGCCGGCCACCGCGCATTTCCAGGTCATCCATGCGGCGAGCGCCTTCACTTCATCGAGCGTGACGCCGGGATGATAGCGGATGCCGCCCTTGGCGGGACCGAGCGCGATGTTGTACTGCACGCGATAGCCCGTGAACACTTCAACGCGGCCGTCGTCCATGACGATCGGGCACGACACGATGACTTGCCGCTTGGGGTGCGTGAGCGTCTTCCAGAGTCCCGGATCGAGCCCAATCAGACGGGCCGCGCCGTTGAACTCCTGAAGCATCGCATCGAAAACACTGCCGCTACTCGACATGAGATCTCCTTGACCGTTCGGCGCCCGCTGCGCCATCCGCCCATTTTACGTTACGCCGCGGCCGTCGCGGATGCGCAATATGCGCGCCCCGGCCAGCCGCTCGACGAAATCTTCGTCGTGCGACGTCAAGTCCAGCGCGCGCCCGCCAGCGGCGAGCTCAGAGAGCGTCGCGGCCAACTCCGCGCGCCGCGACGGATCCAGTGATGCCGTGGGTTCGTCCATGAGCAGGATCGGCGGGCCCATGGCGAGGGCCGCAGGATCTCCCGGGTGCCCCGCTTGAGGGAGACGCTCTGAAGATCTAGAACCCCTTCACCATTGGCCATTAACTGGTGCCCGTTTTCCACCGCGCCTCCAGCTTCCGCGCCAGATGGCTCAGCGGCAGCGACATCGCGAAATCTGCGTCTGTTTCGTGAGCTCGACCACGGTGAGCCATGAGACGAGCGACGAGTCTTTCAGCATGGCCACCTGGAACCTGAAACGTGGAACCGGCGCTGAGCGTTCTCTCGAACAGCACTCGCTGCGCCTCATTCCAGACGTTTGCCGTGAGTCAATTCGGCAGCGAGGAGCGCTTCGTACGCGATCGTGCCGCCAAGGGTGCCGCCGCGGCGGCCACCGAGATCGGCGAACGACCGGAACTTCTCACGGGCCGCGGCGCGAACGGTCAGTAATTCCTGGAACTCGTCGTACGGAATCGTCGCCGCGACCGACGCGCGACGGGCGGGGGTGTCTTCGATGCCGCTCAGGCCGATGTCGAAATCGCCGCGGCGCACGCCCAGGTCGAGATCCGTGAAGAGGATCTGGACAAATTGCGGCGTACGGCCGAGCGCGCGGGCGATCATCGCCGCGATCTCCACGTCGAAGCCCTCGAGATGCGCAGGATCGCGCGGGTCGGCTTCGACAAACGGCGCGCCGCCTTCCGCATCGCCGCCCCATCGGAGGGCCTGCGCGTTCCCGGGCTGGGGTTGCGGCTCTGCGCCGGCGGGGATGCCCGCCAGGACGATCAGGGCCGCGCCCGCAAAACATCGGCGGAAGACTTCACCAGACCTTCGTCGCACCGCCCGGAGTCTATATAATTACGATCCATGAAATCGACGGCGACGGCTGACCAGCCGCGCGAG
This sequence comes from Vicinamibacterales bacterium, assembly GCA_046598935.1. Classification (GTDB taxonomy): domain Bacteria; phylum Acidobacteriota; class Vicinamibacteria; order Vicinamibacterales; family SCN-69-37; genus SCUN01. The sequence continues at coordinate 2,686 of JBKJHW010000043.1, forward strand.
CGCGAATCCTCGTTCACGACTATTTCCGGCCGGCCGATCAATCGGCTCTATACGGCCGACGACGTGGCTTCGCTCGACTACGGCCGCGATCTGGGAGACCCGGGCGCATTTCCGTACACGCGCGGCATCCACCCCACTGGCTACCGCGGCAAATTGTGGACGATGCGGCAGTTTGCGGGGTTCGGAACGCCGGAAGAAACGAACGGGCGGTACAAGCAGCTGCTTGCGGCGGGCGGCACGGGACTGAGCGTGGCGTTCGACTTGCCGACGCTGATGGGCCGCGACCCCGATCACGAGCTGTCGCTCGGCGAAGTCGGCAAGTGCGGCGTGAACATCACGTCGCTGGCCGACATGGAACGGCTGTTCGAGGGCATCACACTCGGCGACATCACGACGTCGATGACGATCAACTCGCCGGCGCCCATGATTTTTGCGATGTATCTCGTCGTCGCCGAGAAACAGGGCGCCGACCTCTCGAAGCTGTCCGGCACGATTCAGAACGACATCCTTAAAGAGTTCATCGCGCAGAAGGAATACATCTTCCCGCCGCGCCCGTCGATGCGGCTGATCACGGATATTTTCAAGTACTGCGCGACGAATGTGCCGAAGTGGAACACCATCTCGGTCAGCGGCTATCACATCCGCGAAGCGGGCTCGACCTCGCTGCAGGAGCTCGCGTTTACGCTGCGCGACGGCATCGAGTACGTGCAGTGGGGCGTCGATGCCGGCCTCGACGTCGATGAGTTCGTGCCGCAGATGTCGTTTTTCTTCAACTCGCACAGCGATTTCTTCGAAGAGATCGCCAAGTTCCGCGCGGCGCGCAAGATCTGGGCGCGGGTGATGAAGGAGCGGTTCGGCGCGAAGAATGAGCGGTCGTGGAAGCTGCGGTTCCACACGCAGACGGCCGGCGTCTCGCTGACCGCTCAGCAGCCGTACAACAACGTCGTCCGCACGGCGCTCCAGGCGCTGGCGGCGGTGCTCGGCGGCACCAACTCGCTCCACACGAACTCGCTCGACGAGGCGCTCGCGCTGCCGACGGCCGAGGCCGCGACGCTCGCGCTGCGCACGCAACAGATCATCGCGCACGAGAGCGGCGTCGTGAACATGGTCGATCCGCTCGGCGGGTCCTACTTCGTTGAACGGCTCACGCTCGACATGGAAGAAGGCGCCTACAAGTATTTCGACGCGATCGATCGCATGGGCGGGATGGTCGCGGCGATCGAGAACGGCTACCCGCAGCGCGAAATCGCGGAGTCCTCGTACCGGTTCCAGCAGGCCTTTGAAAAGAAGGAAAAGCAGATGGTCGGCGTCAACGCCTTCGTCGAGACCGACGAGGTGCCGCTGCCGATCCTCTATATCGACGACAGCGCGCACGACATTCAACTGCGGCGCCTCGCCGAGCTCAAGGCGTCGCGCGACAATGCGGCCGTGGCGCGGACGCTCGACGCGCTGCGCGCGGCGGCGACCGGCGACGCCAATACGATGGACCCGCTGATGGATTGCGTGCGCGCCTACGCCACGGTGGGCGAGATGTGCGATGCGCTCCGTGACGTCTGGGGCGAATACGAGGAAGTGCCCTCCATATGAACGAGATGACCCAGGGAACAAAGATCCGCGTCGTCATTGCCAAGCCGGGACTCGACGGGCACGACCGCGGGGCGAAGGTCATCGCGCGCGCGCTGCGCGACGCGGGGATGGAAGTGATCTACCTCGGGCTGCGCCAGACGCCGGAGCAGATCGTGGCGGCCACGCTGCAGGAGGACGCCGACGTCATCGGCTTGTCGATACTGAGCGGCGCGCACATGCACATCTGCCCGAAGGTCATGCAGCTGCTCAAAGAAAAAGGCCTCGATCACGTGCTCGTTGTCATCGGCGGGATTATTCCGGATGTGGATCTGCCGAAGCTCACCGCGATGGGCGTGAAGGGCATCTTCCTGCCGGGCACGCCGATGCAAGACATCTGCGACTTCATCAGCGCGCACGTGACGCCGCGCGCCGAGGCGGTCTAACGACACATGCGCGCGACGCTGCTCCTGGCAGACGACAGCATCACGATCCAGCGCGTGATCGAGCTGACGTTTGCCGACGAGGACATTCGCGTTCTCGTGGCCAACGACGGGCAGCAGGCGATTCAGAAGATCGAGAGCGACCGGCCGGACATCGTACTCGCCGACATCGGCATGCCGCGCGTGGACGGATACGCCGTCGCCGCGCACGTCAAGCAGTCGTCATCGCTGAAGCACATACCGGTGCTGCTGCTCACGGGCGCGTTCGAGCCCATCGATGAAGCGCGCGCGCGGCAGACCGGGTGCGACGGCGTGCTCGTCAAGCCGTTCGAGCCGCAGAAGCTTGTGGCCCGTGTGAAGGAGCTGTTGGGCGGAGTGCGCGGCGCAGAGATGTGGCCCGTTGACATGCCGAGGGCTCAGGTGCCGCTGGTGCAGCCGGTGCCGCTGGTGCAGCGTGCGCCAGGTGTGCGGCCGATGCCGGATCTGCTGCAGCTCGACCAGCACGAAGTTGCGTCGCCGCCGCTCAGCATGCCGCCCGTCGACGCCGCGATCGATCTTGACCCACCGGTTGAGCCGGCCGTTGAAACGGCAGTTGAATCGGCGGCGGACTCCGTGTTTGATCTTGGTGAAGAAGTCGCTGCAGCGGCAGATACGCCCGCGGCGTTGGAAGGTGAAGACGTGGCGCATCGAAACAGGGAACATGCATTCCGGCAGTCGCGGCCCGATTTGCCGCCGCCTGTCGACCGCCTCGAAACTGAGCTCGACATGCTCGATGCGGCGTTGTCACGGCTCGATCCGACGGCGAATCCGCAGGTGCTCGACGACGCAACCGCCTCCGACTTCGCGCGCGATTTGAACGAGCTGCGCAACGAGGCGCGCCTCGAAGACGAACGGGTGACGCGGCCCTCGCGCCCGTCGTTCGGCAACTGGGATCTACCGCAGCCGGCGAGCGGCTCGACCAAACGCGACCAGCCGATCGATGTCGTGCCCGAAGAAATTCCGTTGGTGCTGAACCCGTCGCCGATGCTCCAGAAAGCGCCGCCAGTCGAGGCCGCGCCGCAGGCTCCGCAGCCTGCTCGCGTCGAAATCGCGCCCGTTGCGGTGCCCGTGCCGGCGCCTGTCGCGCCAGTGCCGCAATACGTCGCGCCCCGCGCACCGCAGTACATCGCGCCACCCGCACCGGCACTACCCCCGGCACCCGCCCCCGCTGAGGCTCCGGCAGCCAAGCCGCTCGAGCGGCCGACGCTTGCCGCCGCATTCAGCGCCTTGCTCGCCGCGGAAAAATCGCGGCCGGCCGCGCTGGCCGCGGCCCCGCAGATCTCCGAGGCGGCGATCGAAGAAGTGGTGCGCCGCGTGCTCTCGCGCATGGCGGGCGAGACCGTCAATCGCGTCGTGCTTGAGACGGCCGAGCGCATGATCCGCGATGAGATATCGCGCACAAAGGATCCCTTCGGACGTTAATGCCCACGATTCCAGAAAAACCCGCACTCGAAGGTCTCGAACAGAAATGGACGGCGCGCTGGCAGAACGACAAGACGTACGCGTTTGACCGCGCACGCCCGCGCGAAGACACCTACGCCATCGACACGCCGCCGCCGACAGTCAGCGGATCGCTGCATGTCGGGCACGTCTTCTCGTACACACACACGGATGTCATCGCGCGGTTTCAGCGCATGCGCGGCCGAAATGTGTTCTATCCCATGGGATGGGACGACAACGGCCTGCCCACCGAGCGGCGCGTGCAGAACTATTACGGCGTGCGATGCGATCCGTCGCTGCCGTACGACCCGGCGTTCGTTGCGCCGCCGAAGCCCGAAAAGCAGCCCATCTCGGTTTCCCGCCCGAATTTCGTCGCGCTCTGCGAGCAGCTGACCGCCGAAGACGAGAAAGTGTTCGAGCATCTCTGGCGGCACCTCGGCGTGTCGGTGGATTGGGCGCTGACCTACGCGACCATCAGCAAGTCGTCGCAGCGCGTGTCGCAGCTGTCGTTCCTGCGTTTGCTCAACCGCGACCTCGCGTACCAGCTCGAAGCGCCGACGCTGTGGGATGTGGATTTCCGAACCGCCGTCGCACAGGCCGAGCTCGAAGACCGCGAGCAGCCGGGCGCGTACCACAAGATCAAATTTGAAATAGCTAATGGGCAATTGCCAGCGCATTCATCGGCGATCGGCCATCTGGAAATCGATACAACCAGGCCGGAGCTGATCCCCGCATGCGTCGCCCTCGTCGCGCATCCCGACGACGAGCGCTACAAGCCGCTCTTTGGCACGATGGTCCTGTCGCCGCTCTTCAAAGTACCGGTGCCGATCAAAGCGCATCCGCTCGCCGATCCCGACAAAGGAACCGGCATCGCGATGATCTGCACATTCGGCGACCTCACCGACGTGATCTGGTGGCGCGAGCTCAGCCTGCCGGTTCGCGCAACGATCCAGGCGAACGGCACCCTCCGGCCGGTGACCTTCGGCGCCGCCGGTTGGGAAACCGACGACGCCGCGGCCGCGCAGGCGGCGTATGACCAGCTCGCTGGTCTATCGGCATCGAAAGCCAGGGTAAAAATCGTCGAGTTGTTGAAAGCGTCGGGCGATCTTCTTGGCGACCCGCGTCCGATCACGCACTCCGTCAAGTTCTACGAAAAGGGCGACCGTCCGCTCGAAATCATCACGAGCCGTCAGTGGTTCATCAGGACGCTGGATCAGCGCGACGCGTTGTTGAAACGCGGCGACGAACTGCGCTGGCACCCGGAATACATGCGTGCGCGGTTCGAGAACTGGGTGAACGGTCTCAACAGCGACTGGTGCGTGAGCCGCCAGCGGTTCTTCGGCGTGCCGTTCCCGGTCTGGTACCGCGTCGGCGCCAACGGCGTCACGGATTGTTCCGCGCGGCTCCTCCCCCGCGAAGATCAGCTGCCGATCGATCCATCGACCGACGTTCCGGACGGCTTCACCGCGGCACAGCGCGGCGCGCCCGGCGGCTTTGCCGGCGACCTCGACGTCATGGACACCTGGGCGACATCCTCGCTCTCGCCGTTCATCGTGTGCGGGTGGGAAACCGACCCGGCGCTGTTCGCGAGGACGTTCCCGATGCATCTGCGCCCGCAGGCGCACGACATCATCCGCACCTGGCTCTTCTCGACGGTCCTGCGTGCACATCTCGAAGCGAACGAGCTGCCGTGGGCCGACACGGCGATCTCGGGATGGGTACTCGACCCGGACCGCAAGAAGATGTCGAAGTCCAAGGGCAACGTCGTGACGCCGATGGCGCTGCTCGACGAGCACGGCTCCGACGCTGTTCGCTATTGGGCCGCGAAGGGCGGACCCGGCGTGGACACCGCGTTCGAGCCCGGCCAGATGAAAGTCGGCCGCCGCCTCTCGATCAAACTGCTCAACGCGTCCAAGTTCGTGCTGACCAAGACCGAGCCGGCCGGTGATCCGACATCGCTGTTGGATGTCGGGATGCTGATGCGCCTCGATAAAGTCATCGGCGTGACCACGCGAGAGCTCGACGGATACGACTACGCGGCCGCGCTGCGGGAGGTCGAGTCTTTCTTCTGGTGGTTTTGCGACGACTATATCGAGCTCGTCAAACGGCGCCGCGCCGGCGACGACGCCGGAGCGCGCTCGGCGAATTACTCGGTGCAGCGCGCGCTCGAAGTACTGCTCGGGTTGTTCGCGCCATATCTTCCGTTCGTGACCGAGGAAGTGTGGTCCTGGTGGAAGTCGGGATCCGTGCACAGATCGCCGTGGCCGCAGGCGTCGGGCAGGTTCGATGACGCTCGCGCGGCGGACGCTCTGGCGCTGGCTTCAACGGTAACCGCGGCGATTCGCCAACAGCGGTCAGTGAAGAGCCTCGGGTTCGGCGTGTCGTTGCGCGCGCGCATCGCGATGCCCGACTCCAGCCGGCAGTTGTGGCCGCTCGTTGAGAGCGACGTGCTCGCGGGCAACAACGTCGGGCAACCCGTAATCCACTTCGGCGGCGACGCGATCGCGGCCGAGATCGAATCTATGTGATGTTCTCGGCGCCGCCTGCCGATGTGCAGTCAGCTTTGAACGCGGCGGGCGCGAAGCTCGGTCCGTTCGCGTCTCTCCGATACACGGAATCGATCGGCTCGACCAACGACGCGGCGCTGGCGCTGGCCGCCGCGGGCGAGCTCGAGGGCGCGTCAGTGCTCGCGGATCACCAAACGGCCGGCCGCGGCCGGCGAGGACGATCGTGGTCCTCGCCTCCGGGCGCCGGACTTTATCTTTCCGTGGTGTTGCGCGGCGATGACTTGGCACGATCGCCGGGCCTCGTCACGCTCGGCGCGGGCGTGGCCGCATCGTCCGCGATCGAAACGGCCACAGGCCTTCCGGTTCGATTGAAGTGGCCGAACGACCTCGTGATCGGCGCGGAATGGCGGAAGGTCGGCGGGATTCTCTCTGAAGCGCAGGGCCGCGACGCGCTCGTCGTCGGGCTTGGCATCAACCTGACGCCCGCGGCGCATCCGCCGGAGATTCGCGAGCGCGCGTCGTCAATCGAAGGGGAGCTCGGCCGCGCTATCGATCGGGCGGCGATCGTCGTCGAATGCCTTCTGGGTTTGCGCTCGCTGGCAGCGGCGCTTCGCACGGGTGACGGCGGGTCGATCGTGAATGCGTGGCGCGAACGCGCCGCCGACGGATGGCAGCGGGCGCCGGTACAGTGGGTGGACGGCGAGCAGACGGTGCACGCTGTCGCCAGTGATATTGATGTCGATGGTGGCCTGATCGTCGATCGTGACGGCCGTCTCGAACGCGTTGTGGCAGGGGAAGTGTTGTGGAACCGACGTCCGTAGCGGATTACTGTCGCGAAGTTGAGAAGCACCTCACGCGAGTGAGCGGCGGCCACCTCGTGCGCGTACAGGGACCGGGCTTCGAGCTCGTGCGGGGCTGGCAGGCGCAGGGGATTCCGCTCTCGATCATCACGCGCGCGATCGATCAGAAAGCGGAACGGCATCTGCGCGGCGCCGGCGGCCGCGGACGCGCGCTTCGCATTGAGTTTTGCGCCGACGACGTACAGGAGCTTTTCGAAAACTGGAAGCGCGCGGTCGGCGTGATGTCTGATTCGCCCGAGAATGCGGAGGCTGACTCGGACGCAGGGCGGAGTGATCCCCAACTCCGCCGCAGCGGAGAAAACTCGCCAACTCGCAAACCCTCGCTCTCGAAGCATCTGGAGCGCGTGACAGACAAGCTCTCGCGTTTGCTTGGCCGCAGCGATCTGCCCGAGCCGTTTCTCGAGCGCGTGAATTACGCCATCGGCGTCGTGGCCGCGGCGCGCGAACGCGGCAAAGGCGCTCGCGGCCCCGCCCGAGACGAAATCGTCGAATCACTGCGGCCCCTCGATCGCGTCCTCGCCGACGCCGCGCGAGCGGCGCTCGGCGCCGGCGCCGTCACGGCGCTCGAGACCGAGGCCGCGGCCGAGCTTCTCGCGTACCGCGACCGGCTGGATCCGGCGGCGTGGCGCGACGCGCTTGGCGCGACGACGGACCAGCTGCTGCGTGAGCGATTCTCCCTGCCCGTAATCGATCCGGACGCGGTGTAACCATGGCGTCATTCCTGGAACTGACAATCGATCGCGCCGTCGCCGGCGGCCGCATGCTCGCGCGTCACGACGGCCAGGTCGTGCTGGTTCGCGGCGCGATTCCCGGCGAACGCGTCCGAGTGCGCATCGAGCGGCGGCAGAAACAGGTGTTGTTCGCCGAGGTCGTCGACGTGCTCACCCCAAGTGCCGATCGCCGCGTCCCCGGGTGCGATCTGGCGTGCGGCGGCAGCAGCTACGCGCACATCCGCTACGACAGGCAGCGCGCGCTCAAGGCCGAGGTCATCGGCGACGCGTTCCGGCGCATCGCGAAGCTGCCGCTCGAACCGCCGGAAGTGCTCGCGTCGCCCGAGAACGGGTATCGCATGCGCGCGCGCCTGCATGTTTCAGGGGGCCGCGTCGGGTTCTACCGTGAGGGCACGCACTCGATCTGCGACGCTGGCGCGACGGGACAGCTCTTGCCTGAAACGCTCGCGGCCGTTGAGGCGTTTTGCGCGATAAACACCGCTCAGCTCGCGGGCGCGGAAGGCGTTTCCGTCAGTGACAACGTGCCGGCGACCGAGCGCGTGTTTCATATCGAGAGAGCCGACGCTGACGATCTCATCACGTCCATGCCGGCGTCGATCATCGAAGATTCGGCGGCGACGATCTGGCCGGACGGCGGACCGGTGCCGCCGGAAACGCGATGGCGACGGCGGTCGACGTCGTTCTTCCAGGGCAATCGCTTCCTGCTGGGCCCGCTGATCGAGGATGTGCTGGGTTGTGCCGACGGCGCGGAACACATCGCCGACCTGTACGCCGGCGGGGGATTGTTCTCGATCGCGCTGGCGTCGCTCGGCGGCCGCGTCACCGCCGTCGAATCCGATGCCTCGAGCGGCGCGGACCTTCTGGACAATGCGGAGCCGTACGGCGATCTCATCGTGCCGATGCCGATTCCGGTCGAGGCTGCGGTGAGGCGCCGGCTGAGCGTGCGGCCGGACCTGGTGATTCTGGATCCGCCGCGCGTCGGCGCATCGGAAGAGGCGATCAACGGCCTCATCAACACATGGGGCCCGCCGAAGATCGTCTACGTGTCGTGCGATCCGCCGACGCTCGCGCGCGACGCCGCGAAAATCGTGGCGGGCGGCTACGCGGTCGAGTCGATGGCGGCGTTCGACTTGTTTCCGAACACGCCGCACGTGGAAGTGGTCGCGACGTTTGTAAGAACCTAAGCGGCGCGCTTCGAGATCAGCGCGCCCTACAATCGATTCTGGGCTTTCGCAGCGTCAACCAGACCTTCGAACAGCGACTTGAACTGCCCGGTGGCCCAGAAGTTTTCAGGGTGCCACTGCACGCCGAGGCAGAAGGCCGCGTTTGTTCGCTCAATCGCTTCGATGACGCCGTCGGGCGACTTCGCGGACACGACAAATCCCGGCGCTGCGATTTTGACGGCCTGATGGTGGCGGCTGTTGACGGCGATCGTCGGCGAGCCCAGCAGCACGGAGAGGCACGTCCCCGATTCGATCGCGACGTCATGCGCGATCGCGTCTTTCTCTTCCGTGATCGAATGTCCGATCGGGCTCGGATGTTGACTCGGGAGATCCTGGATCAGCGAACCGCCGGCTGCGACGTTGAGCACCTGCGACCCGCGGCAGATCGCGAGCAGCGGCAGATCGCGCGCGATGGCCAGGCGGGCCAGTTCGAGCTCATAACGGTCGCGCGCGGCGTCGAGCGCCACGGATGGATGCGGCGCCTCGCCGTATTCCCTGGGATCGACATCGACCCCGCCGGTCAGCAGAATGCCATGGCACTCATCGAGCGCCGATGGCAGCGGGTCGCGGTTCGGATCGAGTACCCGCACGCGCGCGCCGGCGCGCTCGAGCGATGCGACGTAATCCGCTTTGGGCCAGGCCACGCCAATCACCGGTGAGTCCATGAGTTACATCCGGGCCGGCGCGTCGCAGCCCATCAGGGTGAGCGCCTGCGCGAGTTGGCGCCGGACGTACGCCACCGCCGCCGCCCGCCACACGCGAACGTCCGCGCGCTCTTCCTTCATGATCGGCTGGCGGTGATAGAAAGCGTTGAAGCTCTGGGCGAGGCTGAACGCGAACTTGGCGATCACCGACAGCTCCAGCGAGCGCACGGACGTGTCCACGGCTTCGTCGAGACGCGCGGCTTGAAGCACGAGGTTCCACAGCTCGTCGCCGTCATCGCCGGTGTCGATCGCCGCGGTGTCCGCAGATCCGATCGCCACCGCCACCGACTGTTCGTCGATCCCGTCGCGTTCCTTGAGCTTTGCGAAAATGTTTCCGCCGCGCACGATCGCGTACTGAAGATACGGCCCTGTCTCGCCTTCAAAGCTCAGCGCTTCGTTGATATCGAACGCGATGACCTTGCCGCGCGTGAACTTCACGAGGAAGTATCGAATCGCCGCCACGGCGATCGCCTCGGCCGTGCGATGCGCATCCTCCGCTGAAAGCTCGGCATTGCGCTTCGCCACTTCAACCAGGGCGGTCTTCGTCAGCCGGTCAATCAGGTCGTCGGCCTTGACGCCGAGACCTTTCCGTCCGGACACCTCGACGAACGGCTTGCCGTCAGGGTCCACGACGTAGCCAAGCTCGCGCGCGGTCGCATGGGAGAGCGCGACCATCTCGTACGCGAAGTGCGTCGACGCCGCGGCTTCCTTCTCGAAGCCCATCGTGCCGAGGGCCTGCTTCAGCAGCTTCTGCAAATACGCCTGGCGCGAGTCGATGACGTTGTACACGGACCCGGCGTTGCCGAACGGCGGCGCGCCCCCGGTCACCGCCGACGGATTCGATGTCGTCGCCCACAGCCGGCGGCCGCCGACCGTCGCAAAGTCGCGATACAGAAAATCCCTGCCCAGAATGCCGAACTTCCAGAATTGGTTGGCGATGTCCTTGCCGACGTAGGTCACCGTGCCGTTCGAACGAACGATGACCTTCTCGCGCCTTTCAGGATCCTCTGCTTCGCCTTCCGCCGGCTCAGGATCGTCGGGATCTTCGATCTTCATGACCCAGCAGCCCTTGAGCTTGCCGTCCGTCTGCATGAACACGGCGTCGCGGCGCTTGAGGTCTTCGAACGCCGTCGCCCAGAACTGCAATCGGAGAATGTCGCCTTCCCATGTGAGAAGGTCGTAGTCGACGTTCAGGCGCTTCATCGTTTTCAGATGGCTGCGCACGATCCGGTCGGCGATGAACGCGCCCATCTCGGCGATCTCGTTGCCGCCTTCTTCAATCGCATGCAGCGCGTCGGCGCGCTTGACCAGATTGGCTGTGTCTTCGGCGTACCACTCGGTGACTTTCGCGTAAAGGTCCCAGCAGTAGTAGTCGAATCGCTCCCGATCCGCGAGCGTGCGCACGGACGCGAGGTCGCGCTTGTCTAATTCGCGGAAACCCACCACGACATCCGCGACCTGAACTCCTGTGTCGTCGATGTAGTTCTGCACCTCGACGGTTCGGCCCTGAAAACGGAGCAGACGCACGAGCGTGTCGCCGAGCGTCGCATTCCTGAGATGCCCGATGTGCGCCGCCTTGTTCGGGTTGATGGCCGTGTGTTCGACGATGACCTTGCTCGAGTCGGCCGGCGGCAGCGGCGCGACGCTCCCGCTGAGCCGCGCGCGTAGAAACGCCGGCCGGTCGAGATAGAAGTTGAGATACCCGTTCGGTGCGACTTCGACGCGCGAAACGCCGTCGATCCGGCCCAGCTTCGCGGCGACTTCCGCGCCGATCACGCGCGGGGCCTTCTTCAACCGGCGCGCCAGCTCGAACGCCACCGGCACCGCGACATCTCCCAGGGAGCGCTTTGGCGGTACTTCGAGCGAAATCTGCGGAAGCTCCGCGGCGGAGATGCCGAATCCGGAAACGAGCGTGTCCTGCAATCGCGCGCGGATTGCGGCGTGAATCGGAAGAATCATGAACCTTCTATTGTACTAAGGTCGTCCGGCGAATTGATGTTGGCCAGCAGCGTCGCCGGATCGCCGAAGGCCCGCAGCTCGTCGTCGGCAATCTCCCTGATCGACAGGCGCTCGTCGAGCGAACCGGCGCGCAGGCGGCCGTCTGCAATTGCCTGCCGGATCTCGGCGGCCGCCGCCGTGCGGTAACAGGCGATGAGAGGCTCGGGTCCGGCCATCGTCCGTACCCACGCGGCATCGGCGCCCGGCTCAGCGGCGAGCGCGATCAGCCGCGCCAGGAGCGCCTGCGGCAGAAACGGCAAGTCGCACGCGATCGTCACGACGAGATCTGCGGTCGTCGCGCCGAGCGCGGTGGCAATGGCGCCGACCACGCCCGTGCCTGGGAATTCGTCCGGCACGACCCGCCACGGCGTGTCGGCGAAACGCTCGTTCTGGGAGGCGACAATAAAGATCTCTCGGACGAGAGGTTGTAGCGCAGCGGCTTGTCGGTTGATGATGGACAGGCCGCCAATGACGAGACGACTCTTGTCCCGCCCGCCGAAGCGTGTCGCCGCGCCGCCCCCGATGATCGCGGCCGCTGTGTGCAGCATGCCCGTATCTTCTCCCGAGATGCCGCGCTTGTGATCGGCGTCGAGATTGGCCGCGTATTGGTGGCCTCGATGCACCAGGCGATCGCTGAGGAGCTGCCCACGCGTGTCGAGTTCTACGATCACTGGCTCGGCGGAAAACGGATGCGTGACGGGAGCGTCGGTCTCGCGCCGATGACCGCCGTGCTCGGCTTTCTTCGGGCCGAAGGCGAGCAGTACCACGCGGTGATGATGCGCGCGGGCCGCTACGCTGCTGACTGGACCGTTGATTCGCTGCCGGCGATCGAACGTGGTTTCGTTCTGGCGCTTCCCCGGTGGGCACGCGTCCGCGCGGTTTTGCAGATGGCCGCGCGCACGATACGCGCCGGATATGAGCCCACCACGGTCAATGTTCGCGTGCGCCGCAACACCGGGGTTTTTGAAGTCAGGAACTCCCTGTTCTGCCGGGTTCGGGAAACACAGGCGGCGCCGCTTTGCGACTTTCACGCCGCGCTCATCGTCCAACTACTGAACCGTTTCAATCTGCCCTCGACGGTTCAGGTCGATCAATGCACCGGAACGCACGGCGGTCAGTGTACCGTCGCGATAGAACTGGAGATGGCCGAATGACACTTCGAAGTGCTTTCGCGGTAGCCGTGCTGATTGCCGCCTCGCCGGTTGCGGCGGCGGCGCAGGCACCGCGGCCATCGCCCGTTCTGGTTTTGCCGTTCACCGTGGACGCGGCGCCCGGCACGTCGGGTCTCGCGGGCGCACCCTACTGGATGGGTGAGGCCGCGGCCATCGCGCTCGGTGACGGCCTGGCTGCGCAGGGTGTGTCGACGATGTCGCGCGCGGATCGGGTGAGCGCGTTCGAAGAGCTGCAGCTGCCGCCGATCGGATCGCTGACGCGGGCGACGTTGATCCGCGCCGGTGAAATGATCGGCGCGTCGGCGATCGTCGTTGGCGAAGTGCAGCTCACGGACCGGATGGTCGTGCGCGCGCGCGTGATCGATCTCTCATCGGGCCGGCAGTTCCCTGAGGTGCGGGCGGACGGCGCGGGCGCCGCGTTTTTCGAGATCCTGAATCGCGTGGGACGCGGATTGACGATCGATCTCCCGCACAGCGCCGTGCCGCCTCCGCCGCCCGACAAGCTGGATATCGCCGCGTTCGAGGACTACGTGAAGGGGCTGGTTTCGACTTCGCCCGAAATACAGGTGCGATTCCTCGAGTCTGCGCTCGCGCACTCGCCGACCGACGCGCGGTCGCTGCTGGCGATGTGGCAGGCGCGCACGGCGCAGGGCGATCATGCGCGCGCGCTCGCCGCCGCCACGCGCGTGCCATCCACGTCGCAGCTTGCGCGTGAGTCCCGGTTCCTGGCCGCGCAATCGCTCGTGGCGCTGAAACGCCACGACGAAGCCTACAAAGCGCTGGACGCTTTATATAAAGAAGCGCCGACCGCCTCCGTGTCGAACGCGCTGGGCGTCGTGCAGTTGCGGCGCGGCCCGCAGGCGCCCGGCGGGTCCGCCGCGTTCTTTTTCAACCGCGCCGTCGACGAAGGCCGGACCAATCCGGACATCGCATTCAACCTCGGCTACGCCTACGCCACGATCGGCGATGCCTCTTCGGCGATTTACTGGCTGCGCGAAGCGGTTCGGCGTGAGCCCGCAGACGGCGCGGCGCACCGTGTACTGAGCGCGATGCTCAGCGCGCAGTCGAAAGCCGTCGAGGCGCAGCGCGAGTTCGACCTGGCGAAGGTGCTTGGCGCCGCCGATTCGGTGGCGGGGCCAGACAAGGTCGTGCCGAAGGACCTCGAGCGGTTGTTGCCCGAGCTTGCGCCGCCGTATGACTGGCGGCACCTTTCCGTGGTGCTTTCGGAGCAGGAGCAAACTGCGACGTTCTATCTCGAGCGCGGCAAGCGGCTCGCCGACGAAATGCGCGATCGCGAGGCCATCGACGAGTTGCGCCGCGCCATCTACGTCTCTCCGTACCTCGATCGTCCGCACATTCTGCTTGGCCGGATTTATCAGCGGACCGGCCGCCTCAGCGACGCCGCCGAAGAGTACGCGCTGGCGTTGTGGTGTGAGGAGACGGCCGAGGCGCATGCGGCGATGGCCGGCGTGCAGCTCGCGATCGGCAAGAAAGACCTCGCGCGCGCGTCAGCCAATCGCGCCCTGGCGATCGATCCGTCCAACGCCGAAGCGAAGGACGTCCTGCGCCAGCTCGGGCTTCCCGCTGTACTCCCTGGAAGGCCCGTGCTAAAATCCGCGCAACTCCATGGCAGATGAGGGGTTCCACGAGATTCAGTTAGGCAAGAAGCAGCTGTTCTTCGCCTTCATGGCGGCGGCCCTCTATTCCGTCGTCGTTTTTTCGTTGGGCGTCTGGGTCGGCCAGGACGTCCGCCGGCCCGACTCTGAAATCGCGGCGGAAACCTCGCCAGACACGCCGGCTGACTCCACCCCGGAGCCCACAAAGATCGCGCCAAACGAGCTGGACTACGCGGCTCGCTTGCAGTCCGACGTCAAAGGCGCCGCGGCGCCGGAATCCAAGCCGGTGGAACCGCCGCCGACGCCGCCCGACACGGCGGCGACCACCGAAGTGAAGACGCCGCCAGCCGCGCCGGCCCCGGCCGCCAAAACTCCGCCGCCGCCGGCCGCGCGGCCCGGCAGCGTGATGCTGCAGGTCGGCGCATTCAATGATCCCGCCACTGCGCAAAGCCTTGCCGCAAAGCTCAAAGGGAAGGGCTACGCGGCGTTTGTTTTTACCGCGACGGCCGGCCCGTTGCCGCACAAAGTTCGCGTGGGCCCGCTTGCCGACAAGGTTGAAGCGGACAAAGTGACCGCGCGCTTGAAGAAAGAAGAAGGGTTCTCCCCGTTTATTACACGCTAGCGCTCGTGGCCGGCGTCCTGCTGGCCGCCAGTTTTCCCAAGTTCGGGGTTCCAGGATTTGCCTGGGTGGCGCTCGCGCCGCTCGTCGTCGCCGTCGCGCTGCGCGTCTTTGCGCCGCGTTACTCAGCGTGGGCGGCGTTCCGTCTCGGCATGGCCACCGGCGTCCTGTTCTTCGCCGGCGCGCTCTATTGGACCGTCGCGGTGATGACGACGTACGGTGGCTTGCCGACGGCGGTCGCCATCGGTGCCTCGTCACTCCTCGTGCTGTATTTGTCCTTGTATGTCGGCCTCTTCCCGGCGCTGGTGGGATCGGCCGTGCGCCGGTTCGGCGTGGCCGGCGTGTGGCTCGCCCCATTGTTCTGGGTGGGCGCAGAGTGGCTGCGCGGTGCGCTGTTCGGCGGATTCCCGTGGGTGCCGCTCGGCAGTTCGCAAAGCACCGTGTTGCCCGTCGCGCAGCTGGCGAGCATCGCCGGCGTTCATGGCGTGTCGTTACTTGTGGCGCTGGTGAGCACAGCCGCGGCCGTTGTGGCGCTGACGCGGCGTCGCGCGCATCTCATTGGCTCGGCCGGCGTCTTCGTGCTGTTGGTGATCGTGTGCGTCGCGGGCGCATCGCGTCTGTCGGCGCACGCCCTGACGTCGGCGGGCGCGCCGATGCGCGTCGGTCTCGTGCAGGGCAACATCCCGCAGGATCAGAAATGGGATGACCGGTATCGCGACGCCATCATCGCGCGGTACGTCGGGCTGAGCCGCGCGGCGATCGTCGACGGCGCGCACGTCGTGGTCTGGCCGGAAGCGTCCACGCCGTTCTTTCTCAATCGAAAGAGCGCGCTGTCCGCGCCGATGCGCGCGCTGGCTGCCGAAACGCGCACGCCGTTTGTGATCGGCACCGATGAAGCGAACGCCGCCGGCACCGAGATCTTCAATGCGGCGAGCGTCATCCGCGCCGACGGCCAACTCGGCAACAGCTACCAGAAGATTCACCTGGTGCCGTTTGGTGAATACGTTCCGTTGAAGAAGCTCTTGTTCTTCATCGGACCGCTTGTGCAGGCCGTTTCAGATTTTACGCCTGGCACGGAGCCCACAGTGCTCGACCTCGGCAACGGCGTGCGTGCCGGCGTCGCCATCTGCTACGAGTCAGTCTATCCGGCGCTCACGCGCGACTTCGCGAGCCGCGGCGCCAATCTCCTGATCGTCATCACCAACGACGCGTGGTTCGGCACATCGTCGGCAGCGTTTCAGCATTACGAGATGGGCGTGATGCGCGCCATCGAAACGGGCCGCTATCTTGTGCGCGCCGCCAATACCGGCATCACTGCGGCGGTTGATCCGTACGGCCGCGT
>JBKJHW010000054.1:0-40829 GCA_046598935.1 Vicinamibacterales bacterium
CATCATCGAACGCAGCGCCGTTCCGCTCCATTCGGCCGCCAGCAGTCGATCGGCCAGGAAATAGCCGAGGCCCAGCGCGATCGCGACGCGGACAACGCCCGGAACCGGTCGGACCCAATCCGCCCATCCTCCCGTCAGCCAGCCGCGCTGTCGTCGGGCGACGAGCGCAAGCAGGCCAATGACCAGTCCGGCAAAAAGCCCGTCCTCGAGCCGCTCGAAGAGACCCGCCAACAGCAGCGTGGTGCCGGCGGCGGCGAGCAGCCCGCGCACCGTCACGGGAATCCGTTCCCAGGCGCGACCCGCTTCGCGCATCGACGCATGCCGCTCTCGCGTGAGTTTCTCCACCTCCGCGGCCAGGCGCATGCGCGGCGCGACGATGCCCTCGAGGATGCCGCGCGCCAGCGCGGCGCCGGCGGCCACCGCAGCCAGCCACGGCCACCACGCGTCGACAGTGGCGACCGACTCGACCGGCGGATGGCGGCCCGACCACGTGAAGACCGGCTGCACGAGGACCGCGGCCGCCTGACACCACACCAGCACGACACAGGGATAGATCGTGGCCAACAGCCACGACCGGACGAGGGCACGGGTGTCCGGTTGTTTCAGAAAGCGCAGGCGCACGACGCCGGCTTCGGTGACGAGCTGCGCGAACTGCGGCAGCATGACGACGAGCACACCCAACAGGAGCCACGCGACGAGTTGGCCGGCGCCCGCGTGCGCGACGGCGCTCAGGTTGCTGGCCACGTCGCGACTGAGCGCTTCGCGCACCACGTTGGCCGCAAGGAGCGCGACCCCCAAAGTGCCGCTGAGCATGCTGAGCGCCACCGCCAGCGCGAGAAACAACGAAGACTCCGTGAAGACGACGTCGGTCCCCGGCCAGGTGCGCGGCACGAAGAGCCCGACGAAGAAGACCAGCGCCGGCGCCCAGGCCGCAGTCTGAGGCCAGGCCGCCGTCCAGCCACCGTCGCTCGCCGCCGATGCCACCCGGGGCGCGACTGGGCACAGGGTCTTCGGGAGCCAGACATACCAAAACCGAATCAACGCATCGCTGATCAACATCTCGACCTGGTCGTCTCTCGCCTAGGCAAGCCCCGAGCCGACCGCGAGCGCACAGGCGGCCGGTGTCAAGTCACTCAGAACTAAGGAGATGAAGCCCGCGCGGCCGCCGGGGCATTGTCGCGCGCGTTGATCGGGCGCCAATTTTCGTCATCCGATCCCGGACTTGTAAGGGCGGCCAGAACATCGGCCGCCCTTCTTCGTTTCATCTCCCCGATCTCAGCGTTTTGTCGACGTCGCGATAGCCTGCGGTAGGAAATTCTCGAGCGTCCGAATTGCTCGAAGAGAAGCGCACGACCATCCGGAGTCCAGGCCGTGATGTTCGTGAAACTCGCGGCGCCCGTACTGCGGGTGACTTCGTTCGACGGTCCGCCTTGCACCGGCATCGTGTTCACGGTGGAGATCCGGTTCGCTCGGTCCCGGACGATGTACGAGATCTGCCGCCCAGCCAGGGGAAACGCTGAGCCTGATGTTGTCCCACATTTTCGAGACAGGTAAAAAGTAGAGTACGGTCGCGGGAGAGACGCTCCATCAGCGCATCTCATCCGGACGGCTGTTGCAGTCGGACGCGCTGCGCATCGCCGGAGAGATCGCCGACGTCATGGAGGCCGCTCAGTGAAAGAATTGCTGAAACAGATTGGGGGATGACGTGGCGTTTGGATCAAGTCTGAAATCTGACTTTCGCGTTGCGCGGTCCGTCGACGGCGATGTCACGATCGCGGTGAAAACCGTTCCGGCGGGCGGGGGCGATTGGGGCCTGTTTCCGGCGCTCGCGGCCGGCCTGTTCCTGACCGCGATTCTCGGCTCCGGCAACGCCGACATTCGTTCGAGCGCCGGACCGGTGGTGATCGTCTTGCTGATGGTCTTCGCCCTGGCGGGGCTCGGGTTTAAAGTCCTGACCGTCTGGGCCGCGCGCAAGACGAGCGGGATCGTTACGTATTCGCCGCGCACGCGCACGTTGTCAGAGAGTGGTCTCGATGCACTCTTTCCATTGCGGACGGTGCAACTGCCGCTCGACGGCATCCTGGTCCTCGACGCTGTAAAGATCCGCCGCCGCGGCGCGAAGCTGGACGATTCAACGCACGACTCAGTGGTCGTCCGCCTCTCGAGCGTGCCGGCCGCGGGGAGATCGCCCGATCAGATGGCGCAACTCGTGGAGGCACACCGGCAAAAGACGTCCGATATCTGGTTCTCGTCGCTCGATCAGGCGCCGCTGCCCGAGGGGGCGTCGCTATTGGGTACGGCTTTCGAGAATCCGATCTTTCGACGTGTCGCGGCCGTGCTCGCGGAAAGCGGGGCCGGCACGGCATACGACACGACAGGCCTCGCAACAGCGGTGTTGACCGAGACTCCGCGAAAGTCCGCCCCCATCGGGGCTGCGGTGAAGTTCTCCGTGCCCACCGTGTCATTGCCCATCAAGATGCTCGCAACGGTGATGGGCATCGCGGTGTCGGGGTTCATCGCCTTGATCAGTCTCAATCTCTATCTCTTTGTCTATGTGTTGCTGTTGCTCGTGTTCGCGCTCTCGACCCGGCAGATCCTGGTCTGCGACGACGACGGACTTCACTTGCAGTACAGATACTTCATGGGATTGTGGCGGCGCGGCCAGGACCATCGCCGCTGGGATGAAATCACGGCGATTCAAATGGAACGAAGCGCCAACGGCTTTCTGGCGCTCGCCATTCGCCGGGCCGATGGCGTCAATTGGGCCATCGTTCTCCCGAACGAGCGTACCGGCCGGCACATCGAGCAGCAGATCAAGGGATTTATCTCTCCACATCTGCCTGGTTGAGACCGCCGTCCTCTATTCGTGCGTCAGCGCGTCGATCGGCTGCACGCGTGCGGCCATGAACGCTGGATAGACACCGGCTGCGATGCCGAGTGCGACGGCCGCGAGCGGAATGATCAGGAGCGCCGGGCCGGCCAGAACCATCGGCCACGAAGCGTAGCGTGCCGTGATCGCCGCCAGAACGGCGCCCAGAGCAAGACCCGCTCCTGCGCCGGCCGCCGACAGCCCGGCCGCCTCGAGCAGGAACTGCCGAAGAATGGCGCGTCGCGTGGCCCCTACGGCACGACGCAGTCCGATCTCGGCGGTCCGTTCGAGCACCGACGTCAGCAGCACGTTGGCAATGGCGAGCGCGCCGAGCACGAACAGCAGCGCGCCGGTGACCCCTGTGAGCACAGTGAAGACACGCTCCGTGCGGTCTCGCGCCCGCAGCAAGTGTCGCGCGACGACGATCTCAACGCCTGCAAGGGACGGGCGCGACGCGACTGCGTCGCGTATGGCCTGTTCGGCGGCTGCCGGTTCTTCAGTAGATGCACGAACCCAGATTTCCGACACGGGTTGATGCGGCGCCCGCGTCGTGCTGCGGCCCTTGAGCGATGAGAAGGGTACGAAGATCTCGTCTGCCGCCCATCCATCCGACGCCACGACGCCGACGACCGTGAACCACGTGCGGCCAACTCGAAGGCGCCCCCCGATCGCCGAGCGCGGCCCGAACAAGCGCCGCGCGAGCTGAGCGCCGACCGCGCACACGCGCGCCGCGTCTCTCTCGTCCCGGTCATTGATGAACCTGCCCGCTTCGAGGGGCAGGTCGCGAATCAGCGCATAGCCCGGCGTCACGCCGCTCACGGCGCCTCCGGCATGCGCCAGATGTGCGACGCTCGCGACCGCAGTCAAATAGGGCCGCAGGTGCGAGAGCCATTCAGCATCCGTCGTCGAGAGCCTCGCCGCGTTGTCTCGAAGCACGATCGTGTTCACGCCGAGACGTGTGGTCTGGCGGCGCGCGTCTCGGCGGGCGCCCTCGCTTGTGGCGGCTGAGGTCAACGTGACGGCAACGGCCATGATCACGCCGCTCAGCGCGAGCGCCGTGCGTAGCCGATGACGACGAAACGCGTCGAGCGCCTGGTTAACGGCTTCCATGATTGACGGTCGGCGCGACGAGCGACACACGCTCAGCGGGCTCGAGGCCAGACGTTATTTCGATGTCGACGGCATTAGATGCGCCCGTGCGCACGACCCGGCGCTCAATCGAGCGTCGCCGCACGATGTAGCAGACCGCGTCACCGTGCGACTGGAAGACGGCATTCACCGGTACAAGCAGCGCGTTGCGCCGCTCGGCGACGATGATGTCGACGCGGGCGTTCATGGCGGGGCGGAGCGGGATCGTGGCCGGTGCGAGATCGATAGCGACGTCGAACCGTGTCTCGCCGTCACTGCCGGATCCTCGCGCAAGCGCGCCGATGCGCAACACGGTGCCCGCCAGCTCCATTTCGGGAAACGCGTCGAGCGTCACCCGGACACGTTGTCCCGGCGTGATGCGCCGGACGTCCGACTCGCGGACGGATGACTCGACACTCATGTGGCGCAGATCGGGCAGCGTGACAACGCCCTGGCTTGGCGTGATGCGGTCGCCGACGCGAATTTTCCGGCGCGGCATCACCGAGACGTTTTCTTCGTACATCACGAGGCCGGGATGCGTGGCGCGGATCGAGCAGCGGCGGATGAGATCGGCCAGCGAGCCGGTGTAGCCGCGCGCCGCCTCGAGCCTCGGAATGAGATTCGCGATCTGCGCGTCACGGCGGGCAAGTTGAAGGTGCGCGGACTCTACGGTGGCCGGATGCGTGCGCTCGACAAGAACCCGGAATGCGCGCTCGCCGAGAATCGCTCGTGCCTCCGCTTCATCGGCCTCCGACCCGGAGCGATCGAACTCCTCGCGCGTCACGTACCCCTTCGCCAGCAACGGCTGCAGGCGCTGCTGTTCGTCTCGGAGACGCCTCGCGCGTGACTGCAGCAACTGCAGCTCTGTGCGGCCCTCTTCGACCGCCAGGAGTCCCGCGCCCTCGGTCACGCCGCGCAACGTCAGCGCCGCTTCTTCGCGCTCGACGCGGGCGGCGGCGAGCTCCATCGCGGCCTGACGGGCTGACTGTGTCGCGCGATCGAGCTCCACCCGAAGTTCGGTCGTGTCGAGCGACGCAAGCAAATCGCCCTCGCGCACCTGACTCCCCTCGGCCGCGAGCCACGTAATCTCCAGCTCCCGCCCTTCGGCGGGGGAGCGAAACGTGACCGACGAGGCGGCGCGGAGGATGCCTGCCTCGGTCACGGTCACGACCAGCGACCCGCGCCGTACGATGGCGCTTGCGTCGTCGTGCGGCTGCGAGCCTCGGGCGAAGAATCCAAAGCCGCTCGCGCCAACCGCGACGGCAGCCGTCATGCCGGTCACGAGGCGCCGGCGCGTCGTCATCGCTGGAAGTCCTCGCCGAGGTTCAGGATTCCGAGCGTGGCCTTCAGCCGCAGCGTCGCGATGGCCAGGGACGCGGCCGCGGCAATGCGCCGGCTCTCGGCCGACAGCAGATCGGCCTCTGCCGACACGAGGTCGAGGTTGTTCGAGAGACCGTGCTCGAAGCGCGTGTTCGCGACGCCGACCTGTTCGCGCGCGAAGGTCACGCCCGCCTCGGCGTCGCGCAGCTGATTGACCAGACGCTCACGGTTGCGAATCGCGCGCCGCGTTTCGAGATCGGCGTTGGCTTCCGCCGCGCGCACTGCGCGCTGACGCCGCGCCGTCTCGATGGCCGCGAGCTGCTGACCGCGCGCGCCTCCCCGGTCGACTGGCAGTGACAGATGCACGAGCGGCACGAGCCGGAAGCGGTCGGTGCCGAAGCTGGCGCCGAGCGTCGGGCCCGTTTCGCGCCGGGTCAATGCAAGTGTGAAATCGATGCGCGGCAGCAGCGGCCTGCGCGTCTCGCGCGCCTGTTGCTCGGCCTCGGCCAGGGCCTCGCGCGCGCGTCCCACATCAGGGCTTCTCTCGCGTGCTGCGTGCAACGAAGCGGCGGGCACCGGCTGGGCGTCGGCGGCCGGGAACATCGCCGCCACCGCGAACGGTCCGGTCTCGGGCGCGCCGATCAACAACCGTAACTGATCACGCGCGTCGTCGGCACCGGCTTGCGCGTCGGTGAGTTGTCCCTCCGCTTCGCGAACAAGCTGGCGCGCGCGCAGCACATCGAGCTGCGAGACTTTGCCGATTTCGAGCTTGGCCTGCGAGACGGCGAGCAGGTGGCGATGACGCTCGAGCGCCTTCTCCGCAACCTGAATCACCTGTTCCTGCGCCACGATTGCGTAGTAGGCGGCGGCGACGTCGATCGCGACCGTTTCCTCAGTGGCAACACGTTGGACCCGCGCCTCCTCGATGCCGCGCGTCGCCGAGTCGATCTCACGCCGATACGGATCGGTGCCGCCGCGATGAATCGGATGTGTGAGCGCGATCGTTGTGTCGGTGTAATAGAACGTCCCGAGCTGATTGCGCGATGACGTCGATCCGAGTGATGCCTGAATTTCCGTGCCCCAGGCAAACCGTTGCGAGAGTTCGGCGCCGTAACTCTGGTTCGCCAGATCGCCGCCGCCGATGGCGCCCGACATTCGCGGGACGAAGCGCGGACGGAACGCGGATTGCGCCCCCTGCTGTTTGAGCCGCGCTTCTGTGACCTGATCGTCGGCGTCGAGGATGCGCGCGTTGTGGCGCAGCGCGAGATCTACGGCCGCGCCCAGTGTGAGCGGAGGCGGCGACTGCTCAGGCGCAGCGGCCGCCCACGGCGCCGCAAGAAACACGGCAATTGCAATAGTCGCGACGTTCATGGTTCAACGGCACGTGACCGGGATGCTGACCGGCAGGTTCGCCAGCACCGGACCAAACTGCGTTGGCGAGTCCCAGAGAACAAGGGTCGTCTGCGTCTGGTAGCAGGTCAGGTACGGGCTCTTGTCCATCCGGACGGTGACTCGCCCGGGAGTGCTGTTGGGGGCGACCTGCACCTGGCCCAGGAACGACGATGTGCTCGCAAAGGTTACGTAGCCGCTCGTGACGCGCACGCCGACGTTGACCTCAATCGAACCCGTGCACGAGTTTCCCTGGCAAACGAACGGGTTCACCACCCGCACGAACGTGATCGACCCGCTTCCGCTTCCGCTATCGGCTGTCTCGGTCGCGGCCAGTGCCTTCTGCACGGCTATCATGCTGATTCCACCCACCGCGGCCGCAATCCCCAGCGACAGTCCGAGCCGCTTGCCGAAGGTGCTGGCTTTCGCCTTTGGCTCCGGGGCAGGCGGTGGAGGTTCTGCGGCAGGCGCTGCGGCCGGTGGATTCTGCGGCGGGATCGGTTTCGGGCTTTCCTGCACCTGGGATTTCTGAGGCTTGCAGTTCTCCATCATCATGTCGCGCAGATCCCGGATCCGGACTTCGTTGTTGCTGACGACGCGTCGGAGATCGTCGAGGTTGTCGCGCATGCGGATGAGATCCCGCTCGGCAATGACTTCGCCGGCGGCCCCGAGGACGTAATCCTGCGCCAACCCGATCCCCTGCACGGCCAGTCCCCCGGCGGGCCCGAATACCGCGTTGGCGAGCAGACCGGCAGCCTCTTCGCCCAGACCGCTGTCGCCGAGGAAGGTTCCGAAGCCTTCGAGCAGATCGACGTTTTCGCTGATGGCGGTACCGAATTCGACCCCGGCGGAGCCTGCCTTCTGAGCGGCGTTGACCTTCTCGACGGCTCTCTGGAGCCGGTCCGTCAGCGTGAGGAGCTCCCGGCGCCGCGCCGCTGATAGTCCCAGCGTTTTCAGTGCTCGCACCTGCTTGATCAGCGTGGCCTGATTCTCGATGAAGCTCTGCGCCCGCGCTTGAAGGATCTGCAATTCGCGCGCGGGATCGGCCGCAGCCCGGTGCGTTGCCTGCGCCTGGCGATACATCTCTTCGGCGCGGCGCAGAGCCTCCCGCTGCGTTCCCATTCCCGCTTCCAGCCGCGTCACTGAGGCGCCCGTGCAATCCACGATCGGACCGCCCCCGGCCGGTATCAGGCCTTGGGAACTAACTTGCGCTGACACGTGTAGCCAGCCTGACTGGCCGGTAGAGATCAGAATGACGGCGAGTACGGCGGCCGTACTTCGCAAACGTGTCTCGGACATGAAAGCCCCCGGTGTGAATTCAGAAGAAGGCCGGATGTTATCGATCGGCGAGAAGGCCCGCACCTGACGAGCGGTGCCGAGGCATGACTTGGCTGGCCGTGTCACGAAATGACAGCCGCTGGGGTAGACTGCGCCCTCATCCGATGAACGACACTGGGCGTGTGCGACTGGCGTCTTGGAAGGAAATCGCGGCGTATCTGCGCCGCGAGGTGCGCACGGTCATCCGTTGGGAGAAAGAGCGTGGCCTTCCGGTCCACCGTCTCCCGGGCGGACGGGGTGGCAGTGTCTTCGCATTTGCCGATGAGCTCGACAAGTGGGCGGCCGGGGAACAGGGCAAAGACGGACCGCAGCCAAAACCGGCGACCCGTCGCCGGCGGATCCTCGTCTTTGCGGGCGCGTCCGCCTTGGCCGCTATCGCAGTCGCCGGGGCAGCCCTTGCGAAGGTAATGCCGGGAGATCTGGCTGACGTCCAGATCAGCGGCAGCACCATCACGGGGGTCGACGCCGACGGGAGCGCGATCTGGACATCGGCCCTGAACGGTCACGCCCAATCCCTGTCACGCCGGCAGTCGCAGGTCATCGATCTGAACGGCGATCGCGCCGCCGACGCGGTCGTGACCGTGCTGCTCAGTCGCACACTGTCTCTCTCCCCCACCGGCATGTTGTACGCCTTTGCCAGCGACGGAAAACGGCTGTGGGAAAGAACCATCAGCACGGGCCTGTCGTTTGGCGGGGACGAGTTCGATGGGCCGTGGCAGTCGGATGATGTGCTGGCGTTCACGAACGGAGGAGAGCCGCTCGTCGCATGGGCCGTGCATCATCTGACGTGGTGGCCCAGCATGCTCACGGTGTTTGACGCCCGTGGCTCACGGCTCGGCACGTACGTGCAGTCAGGCTGGATTCGGCTGATTCGTCCGTCTCGTGACGGTCGCCAGCTCATCACAGCCGGCTTCAGCAACTCGCGCAGGGGTGCGGCGTTTGCGGTACTCGACTCGCGCCGCCCGGACGGCTCATCCCCCGAGGAACCGGGCTCATCTTACGCATGCCGCAATTGTCCCGATGGCCGGCCGCAGAAATACTTCGTGGTCGAATGGTCGGATATCGCGACAGGGCTGCCGCCCGACGAGCGAAGCATCAACGTCATCGTGCACCCTGAAACGGGCGCGGTCGTGCTGCACGCCATTCAACGACGCGGGGCGGATTTAATCGTGGAGCTTTCCCCCTCCTATGAGCCAGTGCGGCGTTCTGCCAGCGATGCGTTCTGGGATTGGCACACGCGGCTTGAGCAGAACGGCACCCTCGATCATGGCCGCGACCGTTGTCCCTACCGTAACGGGCCCGTGGTGCACGAATGGACGCCGGAACGCGGCTGGCGGACGATCGGTTCCTGACGCGGCAGCCGCTGCGGCATCCCGGCGATCACGTACGCGATGACCCGCAACGGCTTCGCATCGAGACCTGGCGCCGAAACGGCGACCGATCGCAAGCGCAAGTTCCTGGCGTCTGTGTTCCTGCGCGCGCTTGGCCTGCGCGGCGCCGCGGAAATCCTGCGAACGTTCTACACGGTTGATGAACTGGTGCTCCAGAACGGCCGCGTGCTCTGGAAGGTGTCCGATTCGCTGGTCGGCCGCCGCGCCGGCGCCGCGCTGCAGATTCCGGGCTCCGACCTCCAGATCTTCGCGAGCAAGAAGATCCGCAAGGATCGGATCGAGGCGCTCCGCAAGGTAGGCGTCCAGGGCGTCGAACTGGCCGAGGCCGAACGCGAGGGTGCGTTCGCGGCAGCCGATGTCGTTGACCCGTCCACCGGCGAGGTGTTGCTCGAAGCCAACGATGAACTCTCCGAGCGTGTGATCGCCATGGCGCAGGAGATGAACGTTGACCGGATCACGGTCTTCTTCCCGGAGAAGGACGACGTGGGTTCGGTGCTGTCGCAGACGCTCGACAGTTCCCAGACCCTGTTCGAGAACATGTTCTTCAACGCCCAGACATACGACTTCTCCAGGGGCGGGCGACCCCGCTCGACGAAAAGGTGCTGCACCCGCAAGATTTTTATGAGGTCCAGCGACTGATAAGGCCGGTTATGTCAGGAACAGCCCCTTCATACGGACTATCAGCGATACTCCGACCTTCTCTGTCGCGGCTCAATCAATGATTGGGCGGTGGCGGATGCCCGCCGCAACGGTGCGCGCCAGGCGCGCGGTTCCCAGCGCATCTCTGACTTCTCGCGACTCCAACCGTCTTCGCCGATCGACTGGTACTCGCGCACGACGAGGTCGCCACTCTCCACACGGCAGTAGAAGAACGCGCGGTTCGCACCGCCCGCGCCGGCATTCTTGGCACCGAAGACCGGAATCCCGCTCGGTGCATCAATGGTGTGACCGTCCCAGACGTCCGTGCGTCGCGCGTGCAGGTGGCCGTGGAAAATTGCGGCGATGTTGTAGGGCTGAATCGCACGATGGTAGGCGCGCACGTCGCAGGCGCTCCACTCGCTCATGCTGATGCCGCTCGCATTCTTCGGGCAGTCCTTGCTGTGCCACGCGATCTTCGTCATGCCTTCGCAACACATCGCCCGGCTACCGCCTGTGGAGCTCTCGTCGCACGGCTGGCTGTATCGCTGAAGGTCAACGTGCTGCATAAGAATGACGGGCCGGCCGCTCTCGCCGACGTGCGTCTTCATGTCGTCGATCAGAAACGCCAAGCTGTCGAACGCGGCGTATCGACTGATCGGCAAATCGTCCTGATTCGAACCGACGACGATTCCGAGTGCGACGAAGTGAATGCCGTTCCAGTCCCATGAGTAGTGCAGACCGTTCGATGAAATGGCGGTGAGGCCGCGGCGCTTCGCGTTGCGCGCGATCAAGCCGTGAATCGTCACATTCGCGGCTCGCGGCGTGTCGTGATTGCCGTGGATCTCAAGCAGCGGATAGCGGAGTGTGCCGTCCGTGCCGCTGAGCCCGTACAAATCTGTGTGTGCCTTCCACTCGGTCTCGGCCATGCGCTCGTGATCGACGCCGAGCCTGTCGCCCGAGTCGGCCATGTCGCCAAGGTGCAGCACGGCACGCGGTGCCGCGACGATCCCTCCGCCAAGCGTCGATGGAAGCGTTTGTCCAGGGAGCGCATTGACGACGTCGATTAACCGCTCATTGAGAGCGAAGCGTGCCGCGTCGACCTTCGTGGGCGCCGTGGCGTCGGCGAGCATGTGCGTGTCGGAAATAATGAAGAAAGCGAGTCCATCGGCGGTCGGCGCCTGATCTGCCCAGAGTGAATTGCCTGGCCAGCCGAGCGCGAGGCCGGCGCCTGCAAACGCGCCGCCGCCGAGAAACTCGCGGCGCGTGACCCCTCTGGTTTGCTGACGTGCCTCAGACATGGGGCTTAGTCTAATCCCCGAAACCCACTTGACTTGCGGCGGCAGGCTGCCGCCGCCGATCGCCCGTCGATGTTCTACGCGAACGGCTGGGCGCAAATGGAAGCGCAGGCGAACCTGCTCTTGCATCTGTACGGCGAGTCGCGTGGACGCGGCGCCGAGTATTGGGGAACGTCGGCGCTCGCGCTCGGCGCCGAACCACGCACCGAGACGCCCGCCGCTCCGGCCGCCCCGCCAAAGCCTGCGGTCGTTTATTTCGGTTCGGTGCCCCACCAGAATTGCTTGGGGAGCGGCTTCGCCGTCGGCCAGATCAGGTTGAGCGTGTCGCCTTCGTAGATCTCGCCGTTCTTCACCACGTAGCGGATCGAGTTCGTGTTCTTGATGTTCTCGAGCGGGTTGCGATCGAGCACCAGGATATCCGCCAGCTTGCCCGGCTCGAGCGAACCGAGGTCCTGGTGCAGGCCGATAGCTTCGGCGCTGAACAGCGTGATGATACGCAATGTTTCATGTGGCGTGAGACCGCCGGAGGCCAGGTTCCACGTTTCCCAGTGCGCCCCCAGGCCCTGCAACTGGCCGTGGCTGCCGAGCCCCGCCCGCCCGCCGGCACGGATGACATCGGTCACGCCCTTCGCGATCAGGCTGTGGCCATACTCTTCCGGCAGGAACCACTGCGGCCGGCGACGCACCATGCCGTCGAGTAACTCCCACGGAATCCACTGGCGCAGCTTCTGGTCCTGCGCCGGGTTCTCATTCTCGAACCAGTAGTTCTCGCTCCACGGCGCGCCGTAGGCGACCAGAATCGTCGGCGTGTAGTAGGTCTTGGTTTTCGCCACGAACGTGGTGACGTCCTTGTAGAGCGGCGCAATCGGCAGGCTGTGTTCCTGGCCCGAATAGCCGTCGGCCATCTGCGTCAGGTTCAGCTTCAGGTCGAGCGATCCTTCAACGGTTGCGGTGATCCCGTATTCCTTGCAGGCCTCGATGATCCACTGGCGGACGATTCGATCACCGGCGACGTACTGCTTGAGGGTGTTGGTGCGATAGGCCTCTTTGTAGCGCTTGACGAAGCGGAACGCGGCGTCACGGTCCTCGATGCCCGAGCCGGCGAACAGGCCAGGTCCGGTGGCGTAGATCCGCGGACCGGGCATCATGCCGCCATCCACCATGTCCGCGTACGCGAACACGTCCGGCGTCGACGTCTGCGGATCGCGCGTCGTGGTCACGCCGTAGGCGAGGTTGGCCAGGTACTGCCAGACCTCGGTCTGATGCAAGCCGCGCGGCGCCCACATGTGCGAGTGCGCATCGACAATGCCGGGCATGATGGTCTTGCCGGCCACGCTGATGGTGCGCGTGCCGGCCGGCACCGTCAGTGAGCCGCGACGGCCCACCGCGGTGATGCGGTTGTCGGTCACCAGCACGTCACCCTGCGGGATGACCTCGTCGCCCTTCATGGTGATGACGCGCGCGCCCGTAAGCAGCACTGAGCCCCTGGGCGTCGACCGCGGCATCTCGACGACCACGTCGGTCTTCTGCGCGTCGTTGGCGTCAATCTCCTGGCGGAAGAACTGTGCGCCCCAGGCCCACGTCACCGCTTTGCTGTCGGCACTCCAGTTTAGGTAATCACCGCCATCGAGCGACATCCGCTTGACCGGCACCGACGTGGTGTCGGCGCGCCCCTGGATGCGCACTTCCACCGTCTCGCGGCCGGCCCGCGGCACGGTGACGAGATAGTGCTTCTCTTGCAGGCTGACGAACGCGCGCGTGCCATCCGGCGAGAGGCGAATGTCGTTGGCGTTCGGCGGATTGGCGCCCGGGCCGACACCGGTGATGCGAACCAGGGTGCGGCGATCGTAGCCATCCATGGTGATCGACTGCAGCCCGCGATTGGTCGTCAGGTACACGCGCGACGAGTCGTTGCGCGCGAAGTGCGGCCCGCGCCCGCTCTGAGCCGAGGCGACCAGCGTGGACGTGCCGCCCGCAGCCGGCATCCACCGAATCTCCAGCGTGTTGGGCGGGCTGACGCCGCCGATCTCGCGTGGCGCCTCTTCGTCGCCGTCGCGCTCGTTCTCCGGCGGCGTGTCCATCAGGATCGAATAGAGCTGGTCGGACGCCGCTCCGGCGAGATACACCACGCGCGTGCCGTCAGGAGTGAAGGTGGGGTCGAGGTAGTAGCCCGCGCTACTCGTCAGAGTCTCCGCCGCTCCCCCTGTCGCCGCCACCTTCTTGATCAACCCACCCGTCGTCGTCCAGGTTGTGTAGACGATGGAGCGGCCGTCCGGTGACCACGACGGCATGAACTCTCCCTCACCCGCCCCCCCGGTGCCTGGGGTGCCTGGAGTGCTGGAGGGGCTCGTTAACAAACGAGGAGCCCCAGCCGGCATGTCCTTGATGTAGAGGCGATTCATCGCGCTGAAGACCAGCTTCGTGCCGTCGGGCGACAACGAGGGCCAGCGAATCAGCCGCGCGCGGACCATCGGGCCGTCTTCGACGCGCACCGGCGTGTAGACACGCGGCGCGATCTCGGCCTGCACCCTGGCAGTGAAGGGAATGGGCGTGGCGGCGCCGGTTTCGAAATCGATCTTCTGGAGCTTGCCGGCCACCGGGACGATCAGCGACTTGCCGTCGGGCAAGAAATCGTAGCGCGGCAAGGTGTCTCGGCTGGCGCGGCTCTCCTGGTCGTCGCGGGTGACGGGATAGGCGAGCCAGCGCTCGGCACCCGTCTCCAGGTTGCGCACGCGCAGGCCGGTTTGTGACTTGTGGCGCGTTCCGAACACCATCCACTTACCGTCCGGCGAAATCGCCGGCCGAATGGCGCTGCCCTGCGCGTTGGTGACCTGCGTGACGTCGCCGGTCTCGCGGTCGTGCCGGTAGATCTGCCAGAGCGGAAAGCGGGCGTTATAGGTGAACGCGCCGGTGCGCTGGGTGTAGAAGATGAACCGGCCGTCGGGCGAGACCACGGCGCCCATCTTGTTGGTCGGGGGCGCGGGCGGCGGGCCTTGCGCGTCTGGGCCGGGCTGGGGTGGCGGCGCCGGGCCGATGCGCACGCCGGTGCCGCCATCGCGGTGATACATGAACAGGCCGAACGTGCCGGGCTCGGGCGGGCGCGACTTCGACACCACGATGTAATTGCCGTCGGGCGTCCACGCCGGCGACGCCATGATCTGCGGCCGGTCGTTGGTCTTGCCGTCCTTGGTGACGGCCTTCGGGCTCGAGCCATCCGCGTTGGCCACCCACAGGTTCTCGACGCCGGTGCGATCGGTGAGGAAGGCCAGGGCGCGGCCATCCGGAGACCAGGTCGGCTGGCTTTCGAACGACAGGCCGCCCATGATCCGCTTGGCCTCGCCGCCGCCGATCGGCATGGTGTAGAGATCGCCGAGCAGGTCGAACAGGATGGTCCTGCCGTCCGGCGACACGTCCACCTGCATCCACGTGACTTCATCGGTCGAGAACTCGATGGTCTCGGCGGTCTTGAGCGTGAAGCCCTCTGCCGGCTTCGCGGTGTCTTCCGGCTGGCGGTCCTGGCCGCGGAGCGTGGTGAAACCGATCAAGGCAACGGCAAGCAAACCCACGGACAGCGTTCTGGTGCGCATGGCGAGAGTATAGACGCGCGCCATGCGAAGCCTCAAAGCCTTTGCGCTCGCTGTCACGGGCGCGGCCGTCTTTGTGATGCGTGTTGGCGCGGTGACGCGCGTGCCATCAGCAGACGGCCAGTTCTGGGACATCCAGGACACCTCGCCGTGGGCGCAAGACAGCGGCGGCATCGCCACCGGCGGGCGCGCATTACGAAGATCCGCACGATAGTACGCAGGTACGGACCTTCAGGTCCGCGCGCTTGGATATCAAGGGCGGCCAGAACATCGGCCGCCCTTTTCTCTATTTCGGCCGAAAGACATTCACATACGCGTCGACCGTAAGCTCGAGGCGCTGCAGCGCCGCGATGGCTGCGCGGGTCGACGCGCTGATGTGCCAGTAGTACGGCGTCATCGCCACAAGATCGTTGATCTCCGCCTGCGACTCGAGCGTGATGGAGTGACGTACGCGCGTTGACGACGCGTGGGCGAAGAGCGTGTCGCCCGCCATCAGCGCCGGCGTCGGCGGATGCGGCTTGACCGTGCTGTAGATGATCTTGCGAAGCTCCTGGAGGTGATCCGGGCCCGGTGTCACCGTGACCAGCGCGCCGTCGTCGCGAATCACCCGCCGGACATCGGCCGCGTCGATCGGCGCGAACACGCTCAATGCGACGCTCAGTGACGCCGGCAGGAACGGGCTGCGGTGCAGGCTCGCCACGATCCAGTGGATGTCACGGCCGTGCGCCGCCGCCATCTTGATGCCGGGCCTCGAGATATCGACGCCGTACACAACCGCACCAGTGAGGGCAGTCTTGATGCGCGCGGTGAAGAACCCTTCCCCGCAACCGAGGTCCGCGAACTGCGCGCCGGCCATGCGTGGCGTGCCTGCGCCGAGGACGTCGGTCATCGTCGTGACAGCGGCGGCAGCCATCTGATCGTAGTAGCCGCGCTGCAGAAACGCGCGCCGGCTCTGGAGCATGCCGACGCT
Source organism: Vicinamibacterales bacterium (assembly GCA_046598935.1). GTDB lineage: Bacteria > Acidobacteriota > Vicinamibacteria > Vicinamibacterales > SCN-69-37 > SCUN01. The sequence continues at coordinate 15,924 of JBKJHW010000054.1, forward strand.
ATCGCCTGGTTCGGCCGATTGCTTCTTGTTGGAGAGCAGGAGGTTCAGGTAACCATTGCGAGCGCGATCGAACGTGTGCGCGTTCGCGCAGGCTGCGGCTGTCGGGCCCAACGCGAGTGATGTGCCGCACACCGGGCAGGCGAGAACAGTATTCACGCCTAGAGTGTGTCAGAGGTACCTCTGATCTTTGCCCTTTGCCCTCTGCCCTCTGCCCTACTCAAACGCTCCCAACACCCTCCCCATCATCAGGCGAATCGTGCGAATCAACTTCGGGAGCAGCCAGATGAGCAGCAGGACGAACAACGCCAGCAAAACCAGAAACACGACCGGATGGGAGATCGCCAGGTAAAGGCCTGTGGCGACCAGCGCGTCCTCGCTGAGTGACGCGGCCACGTTCGTCACGGGTTCGGGCGAGGTGTTGATGAAGACGCGGCTGGCGGATTTGGCCGCGTGCGTGCCGGCCGTCAAGGTGCCGCCGAGAAGACCGGCACCGAACATGATGGCCGGATCATGCTCGCCCATTGCCAGCGCCGCGAGCAGCGCGCCGCCGGGAATCCGGATGAATGTGTGAACGCTGTCCCAGACGGAATCGACGACGGGAATTTTGTCAGCCAGAAACTCGATTACCAGGAGAGTTCCCGACAGCCCGATGATCCATGGATTTTCGAGCATCCGCAGATCGGCGGGGAGCGTCACGTATTGGAAGCGGCCCAACAGCCCGGCGAACACCAGCACGGCGTAGAGGCGGATGCCGCTCGCCCAGGCCATTCCTCCCGCCAACGCGACCGATTGGATGATATCCACGCTGCTTGTTCAAGTGTCGCTCATGCGCCGGCATGTGGCGACCACCCTGATCTTTAGTGCACTCCTCGCCGCCTGGTTCCTCTGGCAGCGCGGCTGCGACCGTGCGCAGGCTGCCATCGAGGTCGACGCGGGCGCCATCCTCGTGAGAAACCAGACCGCCGAGAACTGGAACAACGTGACAACCCGGCGTGGCACGCGCCGTGAGAATTGAACGCGGACCTGCCGTGCTTTCGGGTAATATCTCAATGTCACTGAGGTATCCCCATGAAACTGCGCTCGCTGAAGCTGCCCAAGACACTTGACGCCAAATTGACCCGATACGCCGCCGCGAAGGGCGCGTCAGCCAGCGCCGTCGTGCGCGAGGCGCTTGCCGAGTACCTTGCGAAACCGGAGAGCGGCCACGACCAGCCGCGGCCGTCGACCATCGGGCACCTCGCAGCTGATCTGGCGGGAAGCGTTGACGGGCCGGCGGATCTCGCGACGAACGCAAAGCACCTCGCCGGCTTCGGCCGATCGCGCCGGTGACACCTGTCATCCCCACCATTGTTGACACTGGTCCGCTGGTCGCATTTCTGAACCGCCGGGACTCGTGGCACACGTGGGCGCGGGATCGATTTGCGGAGCTCGAAACGCCAGTCGAAACCTGCGAGGCTGTCGTCGCCGAAGCCGCATTCCTGCTGAGACAGCAGCCGGGAGGGGCCGATGCGTTAATGGCCTTGCTCACGCGTCGGCTGATCGTCTGCACGTTCCGGCTGGACGATTCAACCGAACGAGTCGCCGACCTGATGCGGCGCTACGCGAATGTGCCGATGTCGCTCGCCGATGCGTGTCTCGTGCGGATGGCCGAAGAGCGGCCGCGCGCGAAAATCCTCACGCTCGATTCCGATTTTCGGTTGTACCGAAAGTTGGGCCGGCAGGTGATTCCGCTGATCAGCCCGGCTCGATAGACCGTCGAACTCAGCGGCCGCCGAATTTCCTTCCGGTCTCAACCGCCGCAAACGCCGCTTCGTCGCGCCGCTGCATGATGAAGACTGACCAACCTTCTTTCTGGCGCTGCTCCATCTCGGCCGGGTTGTTCACCGGAAACCCGCAGGGAATCTTGAACTCTTTGCACGCGGCCAGGATCTTCATGGCCGCAGCTTCGCGTCCGGGGGCGTCACCGCGGAAGACACCGCCAAGCGTGCCATAGCCCGCAAAAATCTGCGCCACGCCCGGTTCGGCCGCGATTTCACCAACCTTCTCGATGCCGGCGAGGCTCTCGACGATGACGCTCACCATCAGCTCGCCGCTCTTGTTGAGCGGCCAGATGTCGGCCTTCTTCTTGTAATCGTCGACGCTGAGGCCCCAATAGCTGGCCGCATGCTCGAGTCCGGTCTCAGGGCGCGTTCCACCCGCCGACGCCAGGCGCATCGCCTTGATCACGTCGCGCACTTCCTGCCGAGACTCGACGGCCTCCATCGACACGCTGACGTGCCCGGCGTTCAGCTGACGAATGATGGCGTCGTTCACACCCGTTGGATTCGAATGCCAGATGCCGATCTTCGCGGAAAACGGATGCGTGCGCACCGAGCCGCCGGCTTTCTTGATCTCTTCGATGTAGCGGAGGAACGTATCCGATGTTCCGGACGTGAAGAGATAGTCGGCGCGCGTGTACGCGACCGTTTCCTTCGCGACGTCGGCGAGAACAATTGGCGGCGCGGGCGGCGGCGGCGTGGCGGGTGCGGCCGCGTCACCGCCGCGTCCGCGGCCCTGGCCACGGGGAACGATCTGCGGCTGAGCGATGCCGAAGATGGGCCAGCCCTTTTCCTGGGCGGCGATCACCGGGTTCAGCCGGCCGGACTGCGCGGTGATCGACGTGGGCGCGCCGAGCGCGGATCCGGCGGCAAGAACTAGAACAAGACCAAGACGTCGCATTGCAGCCTCCTTGGGCGTGGCGGCGATCATACGCTAGGATTCGCTCATGAAACGCGCTGCGATCCTCGCTCTCATCCTTGCCTCTTCGTCACTCATCGCCACCGCCGGCGCCCAGGGCACGGCCCAGGCTCAGCAAGCACCGCCACCGACGACGACCCCGCCCGCCGGACGCGCCGGCGGAGCCGCCGCCGAGGTCGAAATGGACCCGGCGCGCGCGCGCCAGCTATACGTCAGTAAGTCCCCTGCCGACCTGCGCGGCTGCGGCGCCAACTGCGAAACGCAGATCGCCAACAAGAAACGCACGGAGGACGTGTACACCGAACGCAGCAAAGGCGTGATGCAGTTCTCGAAGGTCCGCTACAAGAGCAGCGCCGACGGCCTCGAGATCCCGGCGTATCTTTTCGCGCCGCTCGAGACCCGTGGCCGCCATGCCGCGATGGTGTGGGTGCACGGCGGCGTGCATGGCGACTGGAACACCTCGTTGTTTGCGTTTGTGCGTGAAGCCACCCAGCGCGGCTACGTGATCATCACGCCCGACTACCGCGGCAGCACCGGTTACGGCGATGCCTTCTACAAACTCATCGACTACGGCGGCAAAGAGGTCGACGACGTGATGTCGGCGTATGACTACTTGAAGACGCTGCCGTACGTGGATGCCGATCGTGTCGGCATGATGGGCTGGAGCCATGGCGGCTTCATCACCGCGCACTCGCTCTTCCGCGACGGCCAGCCTTTCAAAGCCGGCGCCGCGATGGTGCCGGTGACCAACCTTGTGTTCCGCCTTTCCTACAAGGGACCGAGCTACGCGCGCGACTTTGCCGCCGAGGAGGGCATTCAGGGGCTGCCGTTCGAGAATCGCGAGGAGTACATCAAACGATCGCCGGTCTTTCACGTGGCGAAGTTGAACGTTCCGATGCTCGTCCACGTCGCCACCAACGATACGGACGTGGACTTTGTCGAAGACCAGCAGATGGTCTACACGCTCATGGCGCTGAAGCCGGACCTGGCTGAGACGAAGATCTACGTGAACCCCGTGCCGGGCCCGTCCTCGGGCGGGCACACGTTCAATCGCCGCACAAACCCGCAGACGCTCGAGCGCGACGACTCGCCCGACCAGATCGATTCATGGAATCGCACGTGGAAGTTCTTCGAGAAGCACCTCAAACCTAAAAAGTAGGTACGAAAGCAGGCACGACGATGACGCTCAAGGACGCGCTTGCAGCGCTGGAGAAGCTCGGCACCGAAAAGATGCGGGCGCAGAATCGCAAGAACGGCGCCGGCGAGAATCAGTACGGTGTTCCGATGGGCGACATTCGCAAGGTCGCCGCGAAGATCAAGACGGACCATGAGCTGGCGGTCCAGCTCTGGGAGACCGGCAATGTTGACGCGAGGTTCCTGGCGGTCCTGGTGCTCACGCCAGGGAACCTGTCAGCCGACGACCTCGATCGCATGGTGAAGTCGGCCGACTATTCGTGGCTCGCCGACTGGTTCAACAACTACGTCGTCAAAGTCCATCCCGACAAGGAGAAGCTCCGCGAGAAATGGATGACTGCGAGAGACCCATGGGCCGCGCGCGCCGGTTGGGCCCTCACGTCGGGCCGGGTTGCCAGGAATCCGGCCGGGCTCGACGTACCGGCACTGCTCGATCGCATTGAATCCGAAATGGCGAAAGCACCGGCGCCGACGCAGTGGACGATGAACTCATGTTTGGCGAACGTCGGCATCCACGTCCCCGCGCTTCGCACGCGTGCGATCGCGATCGGCGAGAAGCTCGGCGTCTACCGCGACTTCCCCGTCTCGAAAGGCTGCACGTCACCGTTCGCGCCGACCTGGATCGACTACTTCGTCAAAGGCAAGAAAGGGAGGTAGCGGGAACCGCGCCCACGCCGGCCCGTATCATTCAGACGGAGGCACACTTTTCATGAGCGTCATCATCACCACCACCCCGTCGATCGAAGGCAAGCGCATCACGAAATATCACGGGATCGTGACCGGCGAAGCGATTCTCGGCGCAAACATCTTCAAGGACTTCTTCGCGGGCATTCGCGACATCGTCGGCGGCCGGTCCGCGGCGTATGAGGGCGAGCTCCGGAAGGCGCGTGAGATCGCGCTGAGCGAGCTCAGCCAGGCGGCCACGCAGACGGGCGCGAACGCCGTCGTCGGGATGGACATCGACTACGAGACAATCGGCGCGCACGGCAGCATGCTGATGGTGAGCGTCAGCGGCACCGCGGTGACGCTCGAATAGAGCGGCGGCCTATCTAAACGACACATGGAGATACACCGAGTGCCGTCCGTACGTGTCGAAAAAAGGCTTGAACGGCACGCCCGCGATCGAGAAGCGCAGCGTCGCCGGGTCACCGGCAATCGATCGGCTGATGTCTGTTGCGTCGAGCTCGATCCGGCGCCAGTCACTACGTTGGGCGGCTTCCTCAGCGGCCAGAAGCACCGGGCCGTAGAACACACTGGCGACGTTCGGCTGGTCGACGATGTGATCGAGGCTGAACGTGAACGGCATACGGATCTCAACCGTATCGTTGTCGCGCCACGTGCGCGCGATCGTCATGTAGGTGCCTGGCGCCGTCTTCACGGCGGTGTCGCGGCCGTTAATTTTCACAAAGAAGCCGCGCGTCGCCCAGGACGGCACGCGCACCTTGAGATCGAACTTCCCCGTGCCCTTGACGACCAGCTTCGTCGTATCGGCGTACGGAAAATCCGTGACCTGTTGCACAGAAATATTGCGTTCAGTCCACGTCAGCGTCGACGGAATAAACAGGTTGACGTACAGCGCCTGGTGGTTCGCGCTTCGGAAGTAGATCGTATCCTGCAGCTTCGTGTGGCTTTCGAGCGCCGTGCCGTTGCAGCAGGTGAAGCCGCTCATGTTCGCGTTGCCGAAGTTCTTGCGCGAGCCCGGGTTGAGCGGCACGTGATACGTGTTGCCTGCATCCGCCTCGGCGACCGACGACAGAATGTGGTTGTAGAGCGCGCGCTCGTAGTGATCCATGTACTTGGCCGTCTGGTCGTACATGAAGAGCTGGCGGTCGAGCTTGAGGAGGTTGTAGGTGGCGCAGGTTTCGTTCTGGCCGCCGGTGGCGAAGCCGTTCTCCCAGAGCGTGCTCGGCTGGCTCGGGAAGCACTCGGCGTTATTCGGATTCTTCGCGCCAGCGACGCCGCCGATGCTGTACGTGTACCCGCCGTTCACGATCTCCCAGAAGTTGCTGGCAATCAGGTAGTACGGCATTTCCTTCGTATTACGGAATGTCTCGAGCGCCCCGGTGATCTGCGGGATGTGCTGGTTGGCGTGCTTGCCGCGAATCGTGTCGACGCGCTTCGCCAGGCCGTGTTCGCGCGCGGCGTTGCCGAAAAACAGCGTGGTGTTGTCGAAGAGCTTCGCGGTGTCGCCGAAGCGCTTCTCGCCGGTCAAGCGGAACAGGCGCGCCATGGCTTCGTTCATCCCGCCGTACTCGCCGGCGATGTAGCGGCTCCACATCGCTGTGCGCGTCTCTGGCGCGAGCGCCTGCAGCCGCGTGTGGACCCACCCGCCCATGCCCTTCGCGATCTCCAGCGCCTTCTGGTTCCCCGCGACTTCGTACGTATCGAGCAGGCCGGCGAGAATCTTGTGCAGCGTGTAGTACGGCGCCCAGATCTGGCTGTCCTCTGTGCCGTAGGTGGCGCCGCGCTCCAGCATGATGAACTGGTCGGGCGGATAGGCGCTGATGAAGCCCGCGCCCCAATTCCAGTAGTCGGTGCGAATCGCGCCGACGCGCAGGTTTGAATCGTAGTTCTGCCGGCCCGGCCCCACCGGCACGGCTGTTGGCGACGCGACCGCCGGCCCGCCGGGCTGCGCCTGGCGTCCCGATTTCTGCGACAGGTCGTACAGCGCGTCCACGAGGTAGGTCATCTTCGTGAGGAACGCGGCCTGAAGCGCGGGGTCGTACCCCGTGCTCGCGTACGCTTGCGCAATCGCCGTCAGGTAGTGGCCGCTCGCGTGACCGCGCAACCTCGTCGTCTGGTTGTCCCACCCCTCGAGGGCTTTGGCGCCGGCCGGCTGCGGCTGCCCGAACGCGTCACGGAAATTGTAGAGAAAGCTGTCCGGATTGCTCGCCGCGAGGCCTTTGAGAAACTTGTCGCGGTTCTTGATGAACGGCGTGTCCGCGCCGTGCGCATCGCGATTCAGCACGACTTTCGTTAAAGCAAACGGCTCGACCAGCCGATCCGGCGGCGTCATCGTGCCGACCGGCACTTTCACAATCACTCTCGCCTTCGGCTCGAAGCGCGTACCGGGCACCCGCCCTGTCACCGTGTAGGTTCCGGCTTTACTCACGCTCGAGTTGTCGGTCGGCGAGGGCCAGATCACGCGGACATCGCCCGCCACGCGGCCCGCGTACGTCGCCGGAATCGCGTACGGCAGCCGCGGCAGCATGCCGATGACGGTATTCACCGTGATGTCGGAAACATTCGTCAAACGCGTCGCGAATGGCGACTCGCGCGGGATGTTCGCCGTCGAGATCTCCGGCGCCGCGCCGCGGCCCCGCGCGGACTGCGCCGACGGCATGGCGTTGCGGCGGATCGCCGCGATCGGCTCATCGCCGAGCGCGATGCGGTACAAACGAACGTCGCGTAATCGTGCGTGCAGCGTCGGCGCCGCGTCGTCCTGTGCTTTGCCAAGCAACAAGCGGTTGGTCGCAGAGCCTTGAGGCAGAAGCTGCGCCGGCGTGACGTTGACGTTTCCTGCCTGCCCCGCCCGCATCCCATCGACGTAGGCCGTCAGCACGCGGCTCGCCGGATCGAGCACCACTGCGAAATGCGACCACTGATTCTCGACGAGCGATTTCGGCGCCGTTTCGCCGCGAACTTGTCCGTCAACAACTGCGACGGCGCTGAAACGCTGCTGCGCATCGACGACGGCGTAGAGCCGCGTCCGGGTGCTGGTGCCGAAATCGAAGACCGGGCCCGATGCGCGCGTCGGCAGATAGACCCAACCGGTAACGGCGACGGCATCTTCGCCCGCAAGCACGTTTGATGGCAGTTGCACGTGACCGCCGTCGCCTGTGAGCAGGAGCACCTTGCGCGGCGCGGCGTCGTCGACGAACGTCGGGCTCGCGCCCTTGAGCGTCGCGTGCAGCTGATTTCTCGACGAGTCCTCGGCGTTGCCGTTGAAGGCATATCGCGCCACGAGCGCCGTCTCGCCGATGCCGTCGAGGAACTGGTCGCCGCCTTGCGTCGCAGTTTGCGCATTCTGCGCCACGGATGCGACGAGCGTTGACACGACCAGGATCAGGGCCAGAGGCAGTCGCTTCATCGGGAAGAGATTATGCGCTATCTCTCCTCGACGGGCCCGGATACGGCTTGTATCCTTGAGAACAGACGCGGCGCGTATTGGGCGTAGACTCTTTTCACTCATGCAGATTCAGGTTCGCACCGATCACAACATCGACGGCCATGAAAAGCTTTCGGCCTGGGTTCAGGGCGTCATCGAGCAGTCGCTCGTAACCGCCAGAGATCGCATCACGCGCGTCGAGGTCCATCTGACCGACGAAAACGGCGGGAAAAAGAACGGCACCGCCGATATGCGTTGCGTGATGGAAGCCCACGTCGCCGGCCGGCCGGCCGTCGTCGTCACCGAACACGCCGACACGATTCACGTCGCCGTCACCGCGGCGATCGGCAAGCTCGATCGCCTGATCGATCACACGCTCGAGCGCGTCAAAGAGCGCGGCGCAGACGAAACGCCGCGTCGCTGGTAGCGACGCTGAGCGTCGCGGCTAACTATTTCGGATTTCTGACGCGCCACGCGGCGATGACCTCGGCCTCGCGCCTGAGGCCGATGCCGTTGATCGTGCCGACGAGCGTCGCTTCCTGTTCAGCGGCGGGCCGGGTCTTGTGCCAGTCGAGCGTGTCCTTGGCCGTGACCGCCAGCGGGCGGAACGTCAGGCCCTTTGCGATCGCCTTGCTCGCGTCGCGACGCTGATAGCCTGCCGTGCGCCCGACCGGCGGCTGCCACACAGTCATGTCGCGCCATGGACGAACTCTCTGCTCCTGCAGAAATTCCCAGGGAACCCAGACGAACTTCGCCCCGGCCGTCGTCACGGCCTTCACTCCGTGCAACATCTCGCCGATCGTCATCGGATGCGCCGGGCCGATCGCGTTGTAGAGCCCGAGCACGCGCTCTTCGGCCACGCGGACCGTCCATTCCGCGAGATCGCGCGAGTCGATGAACGGGCAGGGGTTTTCCGGCTTGTCGGGCGCAAGCACTTCCCCGCCATGATCGATGCGCGCCGGCCACCACGTGAATCGGTCCGTGCGATCGAGCGGCCCGACGATCAGGCTGGGTCGAATCACGGTCCACATGCCGGGATACGTCCGCTTGACTTCTTCCTCGGAGCGCACTTTCAGCGGCCCGTAATAGCGGGACGCATGCGCGGGATCGAGCGTGTAGGGATCGACGTTGCCGGCGAGGTGCCGGCCGGCGTTTCGCACCCACGCCGGAAACGTCGTCGGGTTGTCGTGCCGCCCAGAATCAGGATGCTGAGCGGCACGCGAGCTTTCTCGACCTGGAGCGGCGCCCAGCTTTCTGCGACAGCCCGCGCGTCAAGACTCAGTGCGCCGCCAACTACCGAAACCGGTTTGAGGAATGAGCGCCGGCTGGACATTGCCAGAGGATATTCGACGAAAGGCAGAAGTTAGAAGGCAGAAGGCAGAAGGAGTTTCGGCACGACTTCTTCGCACAGGTCGAGCACGAGGTCGAAGTCTTCGTCTCTGCCGTAGTACGGATCCGGAACGTCGAGATCGCGGGAACGATCGGAGTAGCCCAGAAACAACTTGAGCTTGGCGCGATGGGCTGGCGGGCACATCCGCTCAAGCGCCTTGATGTGGCCGCGATCCATGGCGAGGATCAGGTCGAAGTTCTCGAAGTCCTTGCGCGTCACGCGCCGCGCGCGAAGCTGGGACAGGTCATAGCCCCTGAGGCCGGCACGTTTCAGAGCGCGCCGGTCAGGCGGCTCGCCGACGTGATACTTCTCGAGGCCGGCCGAATCGAACGCGAACTGTGTCTCAAGGCCGAGCGCCGCCGCCTTTGCACGGGCGACCCCTTCGGCTGTCGGCGACCGGCAGATATTCCCGGTGCAGACAAACAACACCTTCTTCACAGGCCACAGATCATAACGGCTACGTTTGATAGGGCAAAGGGCAGAGGGCAAAGATCAGAGGTAGAGGAAAAAGGAAAAAGGCTAAATCAAAGGTCTTGACGGAAGGAGGAGGTTCCCTCAAAACCTTTTCCCTGCGACCTGGCCTCTTCCCTCGTTCCTCTACCTCTGATCTTTGCCCGCTGCCCTCTGCCCTGCTCAGAGTGCCGCCGGCTGAAACGTCCGCGCCTTCTGAATGTCGTCACGCGTGAGGTTGACGATGACTTTGGCGTCTGTCCAGCTCACTGAACTAATCGCTCCCGGCGCAATAAGCACCTTGTGCCCACCCCACCAGTTGCTCGTGTCGACGATGAGCTCGCGGATCGCCCAGGTACGTTCGTCGACGAGCATGTCGTCGACATGGCCGATTTCGCCGTCGGTAGCGCTGATGTGGTACCCGATTACGGCATTGCAGCTCTGCAGGTGCGAGTCCACGGATCCGATCGCGCCCGGCTTCGCCGTATTGGCGTCAGCGGCGCGCAGCTGCGCTTCGAGCGCAGTCTGCGAACTCAAGTCGCCCGGATATTCGCCCATGCCCCAGAGGCCTGAGCCTCCCCAGTAGAACGGGTATTCGTAGTAGCCGAGATGCTCCGCCTCATGCTGGCGCGAGACAGGCTTCTTGGTGTCGACGTCGGGGCTCTTTTCGACCTGCGATTTCGTCAGCCGGACCGGCAGCACCTTCGCGGCCCAGTCCACGTCGCCGATCGCGCGCGGCGAGATGAGCACTTTGCGCCTGGTCAGCCAGCCGCCTGTGTCGACGACCAGATAGCGCACAGTCCAGCGCTCGTCATCAAAATACAGATCGTCAATCGTGCCGATGTCTCCATCGGTCGCGTGGAGTGAGTACCCGATGAGGTTCTTCGCGTTGCGGAATGGGCCGGACATGATTTACCGCCGATGATCCGGCACGGGCCGTTCGGGATGATCGCCTGCGTCTTCGACGCCCTGGACAAACTCCGCCTCGAAGTCCTGACCTTCGTCGGCCAATTCCTCGACGCTCTCGTCGGACGCCTCTGCAATCGGTGAGAGGCCTTGCGTGTCACCTGACTGCCCGCCGCTGTCTGGTCCGAGCTGGCCGGATGCGTTGTTCTGATCGTTGTATTCCGCGATACGTTCAGCGTCGGTCTTCATGAAACGCAGGTTACTCACTGCGCCGCCGAAAGTCTGTTCACTACGGCACCCCGATAGAGCGGATAAGATATGAGCATTCCCGTGGCCCGACGTATTCTGCCCGTTCTGCTGCTTCTCTGTGCGGTCGGCACCCTCCTGGCCCAAACCGCCGTCTCCGCGGCTCAGATCCAGAAGCGCCAGGTCACAGTCGACGCCAAGAAATACGCTTTCACACCGGCAAAGATCGAGGTCTTCGAAGGCGACGTCGTAGAAATCACGCTCGTCCCCGGTGACAGTCCCCACAGCTTCACGGTCGACGCTTACAAAATCGCAAAGCGCGCCGAGCCCGGCAAGCCGGTCACGTTCGAGTTTCTCTGCGACAAGCGCGGGTCGTTCCGCTTTTACTGCAATCTGACGGCTGACGATGGCTGCAGGCGGATGGCGGGCGAACTGATCGTTCACAAAAAATAGAACTGATGTGCAATTGCGGATATGCGGCGGCGCGGCATTCCGCGTACGTTCGCCATAGAGGTTTGCTATGCGCGAATTCCGATGCAAGTCATTCGTCCTGAGCCTGGTGTTGTGCAGCGTCGCCGGCGTTGCCGCGGCGCAAACAGTCGTCACCGCTCCGAAAAACAAATACACGCCCGCGCAGGATGTGCAGCTGGGACGCGAGGCCGCTGCGCAAGCCGACAAGGAGCTGCCCATCCTCCGCGATCCCCAAACGACCGCGTATCTCGAGCGCGTGGGACGCCGGCTGGTCGACGCCGCGCCCGCGGCGCACCGGTATCCGGAATTCCGATACACGTTCAAGGTCGTCGACCAGACGGAAATCAACGCCTTCGCGCTGCCGGGCGGCCCGACATACTTCAACCGGGGGCTGTTTCTGGCATCGCGCACCGAAGGCGAGCTTGCCGGCGTTCTGGCGCACGAGTTGAGCCACGTCATGCTGCGTCACGGCACGGCGCAGGCGACGAAGGCGACGCCGTATCAGATCGGCACCATCGCCGGCGCGATTCTCGGCGCCGTCGTTGGCGGCAAGAAGGGCGAGATCATTTCGCAGGGCTCGCAGATCGGCATCGGCACGGCCTTCCTTCGATTCGGACGTGAGTTCGAACGACAGGCCGACATCCTCGGCGCGCAAATCATGGCGCGCGCCGGGTATGATCCGCGCGAGATGGCGAGCATGTTCGAAACGCTTGCGAAACAAGGCGGTAACGGCGGGCCGGAGTTCTTGAGCTCGCATCCTGATCCGGGCAATCGCTATGAGGCCGTGCTGCGCGAGGCCGAATCGCTGCGAGTGCAAAACGCTGTCCGCGACACGGGTGAGTTCCGGAATGTCCAGGCGCGCCTCGGCGGCAACAACTACCCTGCAACCGGCAACACAAACAATCCGAACTCGAACAACCCAAACTCGACCACGGGCAACGCGCGTATCGACCCGCGCGTTGGCGTTGCGGCGCCCTCAACCCGTTACCGGACCTATTCAGCGACGGGGACATTCCAGGTGAGCGTGCCGGACAACTGGCGGCAGCTTCCCGGTCAGAATGGCGTCACGTTCGCGCCCGAGAACGCGTACGCGGAAGGCAGCTTCACGCACGGCGCCGAAATCGGCATCGCAGAAATTGACACGACGTCGCTGCGCGACGCCACCGACCAGCTCCTCAATTCGTTCAGCCAGGGCAACCCCAACCTCCGCAGCCAGGGGCAGCGATCGACCACTGTCGATGGCCGCGCTGCGCTGGAGACCGCGCTCGTCAACCGGGACGTGCATGGCGACGAGATCGTGCGAATCACGACGACCTTGTCTGCCGCGCGAACCCTGCTCTACGTCGTGACGGTGGTTCCGCAGAATGAAGAACCGCGGTACCGCACCGCGTTCTCGAATTTACTGAGATCGCTGCGCGTCGCCCGGTAGTTATCCGCGCCTGTTCGCCGCCATCGCCAGCCGTTCTTCGATCGTCGGGTGGCGGTGAAAGAACCACCGCGTCAGGGTGTCCGGCCGGTCTTCGATCAGATTGCGCTCGCCCACTCGTCGAACGGCGGCGGCGAAGGCGTCGGCCTGGCCCGTGACGGCAAGCGCGAACTGATCCGCGCGCCGCTCCTGCCATCGTGACAAGCCGTGACGCGCCGGAGTCACCGCCAGCCAGACCGCGCTCGCGCTCAATGCAATCAAAGGCAGCGCGGGCAGCGAGCTCGGCGACACGCCCGCAACCCTCAGTACAAGGTCCGATACCGCAAGGGCCGTCGACATCAATAGCGCGTCGACGACCAGCGTCTGCAGCAGATCGTGATGCTTGTGATGCGACAACTCGTGAGCGACCACGACGGCAATTTCGTCCTGCGTCCACTCGTTGTGCACTTCCGGAGCGATCAATACTCTCCGGCCTTTCCCGAACCCGGTGACCGAGGCGCTGTGCCCGGCGTCCTCTGCCGCCCGCCACTCGAAGATTCCAGCCACAGGCACGCCGGCTGATTCAGAAATCGCCGACAGCCGCGCGGTGAGCGCGCTGTCGGTCAGTGGCATCGCCGCACTCGATCGCGCAATCAGCGTCGAGACGCCGCGAACCGCCGCGGCAAGCATCGCCGAAAGAGTCAGCCCCGTGGTCAGCCACCACCATCCGCCGGTCTCGCGTGCGGCAAGGTGGACGACGATGCCGATGATGACGGCCGCGGCGACGCCGAAGGCGGCGGCGTGCAATTGCGCGGAGAGCAGGCGGTTGCCTTCGAGATCAGCCCGCCGTTTTGACGCGATGTAAAGAACTGTGGGAATGGCGATCGCTTCGAGTGCAAACGCCAGCGCCGCGACGAACAGCGCGACCTCCGCGACCCCCCGGATGGCCGGCGGCAGGATATCGGCGCGCTGCCGCGCCCAACCGGCGAGCGCCTCGCCCGCGGGCGTGGCGGCGCAAATGCTGAGCAGCAGCGCCCCCGCCGCGGCGCTGACAGCTTCGGCCCTGCGCCGAAGCCGCTGATATCGCGCCGCGCGAGACTCGTTCATCTAGTTCATTTTCATTTGTCTCTATTCAACTAGTTCATCTGAATAGAGATCAGCTTTGACACGCCCGGCTCTTCCATCGTCACGCCATACAAACGATTTGCGATCTCCATCGTCCTGCGGTTGTGCGTGACCAGGATGAACTGGGTGTGATCCTGCATCGTCTTCAGCATCTCGACGAACCGGCCGATGTTCGCGTCGTCGAGCGGCGCGTCGATTTCGTCGAGGAGGCAGAACGGGCTGGGGCGGTATTTGAAGATGGCGAACATCAGCGCCATCGCCGTGAGCGCCTTCTCACCGCCCGACAGGAGCTGCACGTTCTGCAGGCGCTTGCCCGGCGGCTGCGCGACGATATCGATGCCGCTGTCTTCGTCGTTGTCTGTATCGATCAGCGACAGGCCCGCCCGACCGCCGCCGAACACGGTCGAGAACATCACCTGGAACTTCTCGTTGATCGAGTGGAACGCTTCCTCGAAACGCTGCCTCGTGGTCTTGTCGATGCGCTTGATGGCTTCCGCCGTCTGCGCGATCGAGTCGAGCAGATCCTGGCGCTGCGTGGTCAGGAACAAGTGGCGCGCTTCCAGCTCATCGAACTGGCCGATCGCCATCATGTTCACCGGCCCGAGCCGCTCGATCTTGCCCTTGAGGTCAGCAATGACCTGGTCCGGCGTAATCTCGTCCTCTTGAACACCCTGCGAAGAGAGTGAACCCTCTGGCTCGTACGAACCCCCTGATTCGACCGCACCCTCGTCTTCGTCGGAGTCAGGCGCCGAAGCGGCAGCGAGACGCCTCGAGGGCTGACGAAGCTCCCCTGAACTTTCCATTCTCTCGACCTCGACGAGCACGAGGTTGAGCGGCGCGGCGACGGCGTCGATGCACTGCTGATTCAGGTGGTCGAGATCTGACGAGGCCCGGGCCTTCGCGACTTCGCCCTGCATGACTTCCGTGCGCACGGCTTCGAGTGAAGTTCGCGCACCGCGCAGATCGTGCTCGCTGCCTTCGAACCGGGCGCGCAGGCCGACGAGCTTCTCGTCGACACTACGCAGCTCGACGCGCAGCGCTTCGAGCGCGTGAACGTCGGCGTCAAGCAACGTTTCTGTCTCTGTGATGCCCGTGCCGAGCTCTTCGCGGCGCGAGTGCGTGCGGCCGATGTCGTTCTTGCGGCCGACGATGCGGTCGGCGAGCTCGCGGAAGGCGGCTTCGAGCCGCAGAACGTCGGCGTCGAGCGCAGCTGCGCGCCCGGCCATCGTGGCCTGCTCGGTGCGGGCCTCGGTGACGAGCCGCAGTTTGCCTTCGGCTTCGTCGCGCGCGGCCTGGAGCCGCGCGAGCACGTCGCCGAGCTTCGATTCAGCGGCCTTGTAGTTCGTTTCGTGCTCGCTGATCGCCGTCGACGCGTCGTCACGCCGGCTGGCGGCTTCTCGCTCTTCGTCTTCAGCGCGCGATTGCTCGGTGAGCACCACGTCGAGCCGGCGCGACACGCGCGCGAGCTCGTCTTCGGTGCGGCCCGCCTGCGCTTCGTGGCCGACGATCGCCTTCTCCTGGGTATGAACGTCGATCACGGCCGCGGCAAGCTGCGCTCCGCCATCGGCGATCTGGAGATCGACGCCGGTCTGGTCGTTACTGAGTCTGTGCGAGATCTCGCGCGACCGGGCGATCGCGTCCCGCAACTGCGCGATTTCGCTGCGCAGTTCGAGAATACCGCGCGCGTCCGCCAGCGCGCCGCCCTCGACGAGCCACGAGCCGTGAAACACATGGCCATCGGGCGTCGCCACCGGCACGTTCACTGTGCTCGCGACGCTGCGGGCCGTGTCGAAGCTATCGGCAATGAGCGCGTCGCCGAGGACATGCGAGATTGCCGCCGCGTACGGGCCGGTGACGGAAACCACCGAATGCAGCGCGCGCGTGCCCGCGGGCGCATCGACTGACGGCGTGTGGCCGCCGGCGCCGTCGAGCACGAGGAAGCCGCAGCGTCCGGCATCCTGTTCGCCGAGGAGCGACAACGCCGCCGTTACCTGCGCCGAGCTGTCGACGATGACGTGCTGCAGAAGCTCGCCAAGCAGCGCATCGACCGCGCGCTCGTAGGTGCGTTCGACGCTGATGTGATCGGCGATGGCGCCATGCTGGCCCACCGCTTCAGGCGCTTCTGCCAAAAGGAAGCGGGCGGCGTCGCCGAAGCTTGCGCGCGAGGCGTCGAGGCCCTCGAGCGATTCGAGCCGCGCGCCCAGGCCGGCCTGGTCGCGCTCGGTGCCGGTGAGTTCCGAGACCACTCGCGCGCGCAGCGCGCGCGCATGGCTCAGCTGTTCATCGAGTTGCTCGCGTCGAGCCAGCGCCACGGTGACCGATTCGCGCGTCGAAGCCAGCGACGTCAATGCCTGCTCACGTAAGTTGCGCACGCGGTCGGATTCAGCCGTCAGCTCGCGCGCTTCGATCGCCAGTCGGCCGAGTTCCGAGGCGACGCGATCCTTCACGGCGCCGGCGTTGTCGCGCGCCTGTCTCAGCGCCGACAGCGTCGTCGCCGCCGACATCACGGCGGCGCGCAGCTCGTCGGCATCTTTTTCAACCGTCTGGGTCGCCGCAAGCGCGGACGAGTAATCGACCTCACACTCCGCGACTTTCTCACCGACGACCGACGCGTTCGCGCGGACCGTCGCGGCCGCGGCGCGCTGCGAATCGATCTCGCGCTCGGCCGGGTCATGGCGGCCTTCGAGGTCGCGCACTTCCTGCGCCAGCTCTTCGGCGCGCACGCCGAGGTCGGCGATCTGCTGCTTGTCGAACGCGATCTGCTGCTGGCGGCGGCCGATCTCGAGCTCGCGCGCGTGCGCCTGCTCGCGCGTCGAGGTCGACAGCGAGTCGGCTTCCGTCAGGTGGATGCGCAGCCCTTCGAGCGTCGTTTCGATCTCGGCCAGATGCGCCGACGCCATGGTCTCGCGCTCGCGCGCGGCCGCGAGACGCGAGTCAGCGCTCTCGATGTCGCGCGACAACGTGCGGAACCGGTGCGCGAAATGCACTTGTTCCCAGCGGCGCAGCTCCTCGCGCAACCGCTGGTACCGTCGCGCTTTCGCGGCCTGACGCTTCAGCGCGCCGCGCTGTTTCTCGACCTCGAAGACGATGTCGTCAACGCGCGTGAGGTTCTGCTCCGCGGCTTCGAGTTTCAATTCCGCGGAGCGGCGGCGCGACTTGTACTTCGTCACGCCGGCGGCTTCTTCAATCAGCGCGCGGCGCTCGGCCGGGCGCGACGACAGGATCTGTCCGATCTTGCCCTGCTCGATTACGGCGTAGGCTTTCACGCCAAGGCCGGAGTCCATCAGAAGATCGTGAATGTCGCGGAGCCGGCAGACTTCGCCGTCGATCAGATACTCGCTCTCGCCGGAACGATAGAGTCGCCGGCCAATCTCGACGTCGCGCACGGAGAGCGGAACATCGTCAAGCAACGGGTCCGCGTCAGAAGCCGGCGTAATCACGACGTCCGTTCCGGGAATCACAACCGGGACCGCCTGACGCGTCATCGTCGCGGCTGCCTGCGCGACCTGGCTCAGCATCAGCCGCACCTCGGCAGCCGCCGTCGGCTTCCGGGCATCGGAGCCGGAGAAGATGATGTCTTCCATCTTCTCGCCGCGCAGGCTCTTGGCACTCTGCTCGCCCAGCACCCACGTGATGGCGTCGACGACGTTGCTCTTGCCGCAGCCGTTGGGCCCAACAATGGCGGTCACGCCATCGTCAAAGGCAAGCTCCGCGCGGTCCGGAAAGCTCTTGAAACCATTGATATGAAGTTTTGAAAGGCGCATCGAAAGTTGCACGAAGTATAGCAATTAGAAGGGGCCCATCCGACAGCAAATACCATTACTGGCCCCCTTCAATCGGCGATGTGGGAATCTGGCAATCGGGCAATGTCCCATCGGCAATGGGCAATGGGCAGTGGACCGGCAATTTGAGATGGGCCATCGAGCCATCGCAACATCCATTGGCGATTTGAGATTGACCCCATGTTTCACATGGCCAGATTGCCTGATTGCCAGATCGGCGATAGACCGCCGGACGCTACTTCTTCGGGGTCAGCAGCGCTTTCGCTTCGTCGAAGTAGCCGGAGGCAAACTTCCATTGCGGGTCCACTTTGAGAAGCTGACGCCGCGCTTCCTCGACCCCGAATAGATCAACGTCGGCTTCGTAGTGGATCATCGCTTTGATGAACGCGGCGTCGGTCGTGAAGACGGCGTCGTCGATGCGCAGGCGCTGATCGGCGACGTATTTCTTGAACTCGTCGAGGATCGCCGGCGTGATCTCGAAGCCGCGCGAGACTTTGTGCTGGCTGCTTGCGCGGCGGTTGGCCGGGCGGTCGTCGCCTTCGGCCGTGAACTTCTCCGCGAAGCCGACAAACATGCCGCGGCTGAACATCAGGCGCCCACCGTAGCTCGGCTTGAACCCCTCGATGTTGCCCATCATGAAGTGATCGGGCTCGATGCCCCCGCCGCCGTAGACCTTGCGGCCCGCGTCGGTGTACTTCAACTGGCTCGCCGGATGCTCGCGCACTTCTTTCTGGTCGCGGAGCCCGTACGTCAGGTAGTCGTCGAACGCGCCGTCCCACGGCCGCTGGATCATGCGGCCGCTCGGCGTGTAGTAGCGGCCGGTCGTGAGCGCGAGGCCCGCGCCGTTGGCGATGCGGTACACCGACTGCACGAGCGCCTTGCCGAACGTCTGCTCGCCGATGATGAGCGCGCGGTCGTGATCCTGCATCGCGCCGCTCACGATCTCCGACGCGCTGGCGCTGGCGCGATTGACCATGACGATCAGCGGAATCGTCAGGTAATCGCCCTGCGTGATCGCGGGGTACTGCTGATCGGAATTCTGCACGCGGCCGCGCGTGTAGACGACCATCTGGCCCTTCTTGAGGAAGTGGCTCGAGATCGCGATCGCCTGATCGAGCGCGCCGCCCGGGTTGTCACGAAGGTCGAATACGAGGCGCTCCATGCCTTGCGCCTTGAGCTTGGTCAGTGCCGCCTGCAGCTCGTCGTCGCTCGTCTCCGAGAACTCACGCAGCCGCACGTAACCCGTGCCCGGCTCGACCATGAACGCCGCGCTGACGGTCGTGATGTTGATTTCGTCGCGCTCGACCTCGAGGTCAATCAACTGATCGGAGCCCGGCCGGCGGATCGACACGCGAACTTTCGTGCCCTTCGGTCCGCGAATCTTGTCGGACACCTGCCGCGTCGTCCAACCTTTTGCGCTTTCGTCGCCGACCTTCGCGATGACGTCGCCTCGGCGGATGCCCGCCTTGTAGGCCGGCGATCCTTCGAAGAGCTGCGTCACCGTGACGTCGTCATTCGACGCGACGATCGATACGCCAATGCCGGGATACCGGCCTTCCTGCCGCTCGCGCATCTGCGCGTAGGCGTTCGGATCGAAGAAAGATGAATGCGGGTCGAGCGTGCGAAGCATCCCGTCGATCGAGCCGTAGACGGCAGCCGCCGCCTGGTTCGAATCGGTAATCGGCTCCACGTACTGCTGCTCGACCGCGGCGTATGCGGCCGTGTAGACCTGATAAAGCTCGCTGAGCCGGTCGGAGCGCGCGTCGGCCGAAACACGGTTGCCAAAAAACCCGCCGGCAATCGCTGACGCGGCGACGACGAGGGCGGCGGCGGGAATGGTTCCCTTCATAGATTGATCCTAGCAGAGCGCCGACTAGTCTTCGGGCTTTGTCTTCTTCTGGAACACCCATGCCACGACGATGCTGATCAGGTAGAGAACGATCATCGGCGCGGCAAAAATGGCCTGGTTGATCGGGTCAGCCGAAGGCGTGGCCACGGCCGCGATGACGAAAATGATCAGGATGGCGTAGCGGAAGTTCTTCCACATCCAGCGCGCCGTGACGATCCCGAACCGCGCCAGGAAGAAGACCAGGATCGGCATCTGGAACACCGCGCCGAACGCGAGGACAACCTTGATGTAAAAGTCGAACGCCTGCGAGGCGTTCGGCATCATCGAGATGTATTCGTTTTCGAACTTGTTGAAAAAGTCCAGCATCGACGGAATCGCGATCTTGTGAGCGAACGCGACGCCAGACCCGAACAAGATTGATGACGTGATCACGAATGGAATCGCGATCCTTTTTTCCTTCTGATACAGACCCGGCGCGACAAACATCCAGAACTGCCAGAACACCACCGGCAGCGCCAGCAGGAGGCCCGCGACGCCTCCGACCTTGAAGTAAAACATGAAGCCGCCGGTCAGCTCGGTGTAGATCAGCTTGCCGCCCTGACTCGTCAGGTACTGCTGGAGGTAGTGCGTGAGATCAACCGCGAAGAAGAATGAAATCGCGCAGCCGACGAGCAGCGCGTAGAGCGAGTAAACGATTCGCTTGCGGAGTTCCTCGAGGTGCTCGAGGAAGCTCATCCGTGACGCGCCGTCGTACGTGACCGCGTCGTCGTCGTCCCAGGCGTTGTCGTTTTGACCGCTTGCCACGTGCCTTACGAACCGTGTTCGCCGCGCGCGACCGGCCGGACGGGCGGTTCGTTGGGATCGGTGTGCTCGTTGTGATTCTCGACGAATCCGTCGTCGTGCGTGTCGTGCACCGACGGCGGCGAGACGGCGTCGATCGCGTCACGGGCATCGGACTGAATCATTTCAGGGCTTGCACCAATCTGTGGCGGCGCCGGGGGCGACATGCGCTGCTTCTGGTCGTCGAGCCGGACTTCTTCTTCGAGCGTGCGCTGCAGCTCGTTCGAAGCGCGCTTGAACTCAGACAGGCCTTTACCGAGCGATTTGCCCAGCTCCGGCAGCTTCTTCGGACCGAACACAATCAGTGCGATCACGAAGATGACGATGAGTTCTGGCATTCCGAGACCCATGGCCGAAGTATAGCCCACCGTCGCCCCAAGACCTTTCAATCCAAGCGTTTGCATTGACTTGCCCGGAGCGGGGGTACTACCATGGCCGAAGACATGTTTTATGAAAGGACACTCAACATGAGACCGATTACTGCCCGTTTCGGTGTCGCGCTATTGGCTCTGACCCTCGCGTCAGCCGCAAACGCCCAGACGTCACAAACGACCACCACGGAAAAAGACACGCGCTCAGCCAAGACGACGGCCAGCGGCGACACCGGATTGTTCTTCATCCCGACCGCCGACGTCCTGCCGGCGAGGCGATTTTCGTTCAGCCTGTACCGCCTGAACATCGACGACGGCCAGGGCTTCACGGACATTTCGAATTTCCCGGTCACGGTCGGCGTCGGCATCGGCGGGCGCCTCGAGATCTTCGGCGCATGGAACGTGCTGACGCGGCTGGACCGCGACACGCGGCCGCTCTTCTTCTCGGCGACCGATCCGGACGGCACCGGCGGCGGCATCCTGCCGAACTACCCGCTCGCCCGGAACACCTGGGTCAGCAAAATGGGCGACCTCTGGGTCGGCGGAAAGTTCAACCTGACGTCGGAGGCCGATCAGAAATCCGCAGCGTTCGCGCTGCGCGGCCAGGTCAAGATTCCGACCGGCAGCAAGGAAGACGGCACAACGTCGGGCAAGGCTGACTTCGGCTTCGACGCGATCCTCAGCAAGGAAGTCGGAACGGTCGCCGAGCTTTCCGGTTACGCGGGCTACCTCGTGCGCGGCAACCCGGCGAACTACAAGCTGACGAACAGCATTCGCTACGGCGCCGGCATCGGCTTCCCGACGCGCAGGAACTTCGGCTTCAGCGCGACGGCCGAAGTCTTCGGCGAGTTCTATCAGAACAAGACGATTACAGCGCCGTCGGGTCTTGTCGGCGTTGACAACTCGCCTGTCCCGACTTCAACTCTTCTGAAAAACCCGTTCGTGACGGCGCTCAGCGCGACCTACGAATTCCCGAACGGCTTCTTCCTCGGCGCCGGCGCGAGCTGGAACATGACGATGAAGAGCCGCAACGACACGGGCGTCGCGTGCCTCACGTGCAACGATCACACGCTGGACGAGCAGGGTCTGAACTTCCGGCTCGGCTACCACCCCGGCGTCCGCAAGTTCGTGCCGCCGTCGCCCCCGCCTCCCCCACCGCCGCCGCCCCCACCGCCACCCCCGGCGCAGAACCGGCCGCCGACGGTGCGTGCGTTGTGCGATCCCTGCACCGTCGAAGTCGGTACGACGTCAACCGTATCGGCTGACGCGCAGGATCCGGACGGCGACGCACTGACTTACGCGTGGCGCGCCGCCGCAGGTGCCCTCACCAACACGACCAACCGCCAGACGCCGTGGACCGCGCCAATGGTGGAAGGCCCGGTCGTGATCACCGTGACCGTCAACGACGGCAAGGGCGGCACCGCCAGCGCCAACACAACGATCAACGTCGTGAAGCCGGTCGTGAAGGAAATCGTCTTCGAAGACGTGCACTTCGACTTCGACCGCGCGGCCCTGCGCCCCGACGCGCTCCGCGTGCTCGACGACGCGGTCGCGGCGATGATCGCGAATCCGGCGCTGCGCCTGGAGATTGAGGGCCACACCTGCAACATCGGCACGGCCGAGTACAACCTCGCGCTCGGCGATCGCCGCGCGAAGACCGTGGTTGACTACTTCGCCGGTCGAGGCGTCAGCGCCGACCGGCTCCGGATGGTCAGCTATGGCGAGGAGAGGCCGAAGTTCGACAACAATCGCGAGGAAACGCGGCGGCTTAACCGCCGGGCGGCGCTCGTCGTACGGTTGCAGTAAGTTTAGAGTTCCACCGTTCCACGGTTCCAGAGTAAGAGTTCCAACGGTTCAGGGGTCCAGAGTGAAAACTCTGGACCCTTTCTCTTTTTACTGATCATCATTACTCTTGAACGTCGACCCTCCTGAACCCTTACGTTGGAACCTTGGAACCCCTGCCCCCTAAATGTCCATCCTCCCCTCCGCCGACACCGCCCGACTGATCGCCGAACTGAGTTCGGGCGATACGCTGCGCCGCGAGACGGCGATCGCGCGGCTGAGCGTGATCGGCAGCCGCGCCGTCACGCGCCTGCTGGCGTTGGCGGGCGACGATGCGGCGGCCGTGCATGCGCGGCTGGCGGCGCTGGTCGCGCTCGAAGCGATCGGCGATTCGCGCGCGTTTGCGATTGGGAAGGCGCTGGCCGAGGGCAGCGATGTGCGCCTGGCCGTGGCGGCGATTGGCGTCCTCGGCGTGCTCGCTCAGGGCGACGAGGCCAACGCCGACAAAGCGTTCGACAAACTGACGGGTATGGCTCTCGATGCGTCGATCGACAGCGACCGGCGTGTGGCTGCCTGCCGCGCGCTCGAAGATCAGCCCGCGAATGTTGTCCGGCCCATCCTCGACGCGCTCGCCGCCGAGAGCGCGGCGCCGGTCCAAGCGCACGCCGCGCGCGCCAAGGCCGGCGCGAACGATCCGATCGATTCGCTCGCCGATGCCCAGTTGCCGTCGGACCCGGCCGTCATGATTGCGATCATTCGCGAGGAAGGCGCAGATTCGCGCGTCACGTTGCTGCGCGCGCTCGTCGATCGCGTACGTGAGCGCGAGCGGGCGACAAAGAACACCGCCACGCGCGCGCAGTGGACCGCCGTGCGCGGGCTATTGCATCAACTGCTCGCCGCCCGCAACAGCCGGCTGGCTGTGTACGATCTGCGCGAAACGCTGCAGGCGGCCACGGCACCGCTGCCGGTTGGGTTCATCGCCGCCGCCGCGGCCGTCGGCGACGTCGCCTGTCTGGAGCCGCTGGCGAGCGCGTGGATCGCCGCGCCGGACGACAAATGGTGGCGCGACCACCTCGCCGAAGCGTTCGCGGCCATCGTCAAACGCGAAAAAGTCACGCGCAAACATCCCGCGATCAAGAAGATCCTTCAAAAGTGGCCTGCCGCCGGCCAACTGGCTGCGACTGCCAAGAGCTAGTCAACCTTGGAGGGCCATGGGGAGCCATAGAGAAAGCATGGTTTCCCATGGCCCCCCAAGGTTCCCGGGGTTTAGTACGCCTTCGCAAACCAGGCCTTCGCCGTCGACGCGCTGTTGCACTTGATGCACTGACCATCGACCTTCGGGGAGTTCATCGGGATGTTGCGCAACGTCGCCTGGGTTTCTGTTTTGATCTGGGCTTCGCAGTCGGCGCTGCCGCACCAGGACGCGATGACAAATCCCGGCCGGCCGTTCATCGCCGTCTTGAACTCGTCCCACGTCGCCGCCGAGCTCGTGTGCTCTTCACGGAACTGGCGCGCGCGGGCGAGCAGGTTCGCCTGGATCTCAGCGAGCAGCTCCGGAATGCGCGTCAGCAGATCGGCCATCGGAATCGCGGCCTTCTCGCGGGTGTCGCGGCGGGCCGAGAACACACTGCCCTTTTCGATGTCCTTCGGCCCGATTTCGAGACGCAGCGGCACGCCGAGCATTTCGTACTCGGAAAACTTCCAGCCGGGCGAGTTCTCTTCGTCGGCATCGAGCTTCACGCGCACGCCTTTGGCTTCGAGATCCGTCTTGATCTGCTGACACACCGGGAGCACGGTGTTCTTCCAGTCGCCGCGCGGGATCGGCACGACCACGACTTGAATCGGCGCGACGTTCGGCGGCAGCACGAGGCCGCTGTCGTCGCCGTGCGTCATGATCACGCCGCCGATCAACCGCGTCGACACGCCCCACGACGTCGTCCAGGCATGCTCCACCGTTTGCGTACGGCTCTGGAACTGGATCTCGAACGCCTTCGCGAAATTCTGGCCGAGGTTGTGCGAGGTGCCGGCCTGGAGCGCGCGGCCGTCGCCCATCATCGCTTCGATCGAGTACGTGCGCGACGCGCCCGCGAACTTCTCGCTCTCGCTCTTGATGCCGTCAACGACCGGCATCGCCAGCTCGTTCTCGGCGAACTCCTTGTAGAGCGCGAGGATCTTGAGCGTCTCCGCTTCCGCTTCCTCTGCGGTTTCGTGCGCCGTGTGGCCTTCCTGCCACAGGAACTCCGTCGTCCTG
>JBKJHW010000016.1:0-4369 GCA_046598935.1 Vicinamibacterales bacterium
CTTCACGAGCGCCTGCAGCGCGCCAAGCCCTTCGGCGACGATGTCGAAGACGGTAGCTTCGCTTGTGAGCGGCACGTCCTGCACCAGGCGCGCCGACGTCGTCCCGGGCTGCCGCCACAAGGTGCCCGAGTCTGGCGGCAGTTCGCCCGCCAGGATCTGAAGCATCGTCGACTTTCCGGTGCCATTTCGCCCGATGATCGCCACGCGTTCGCCCGAGTCGATCAGCAGACTGGCGTGATCGAGGAGAGGGACATGACTAAAGGCGATGGAAACTTCGTCGAGGGAGATCAGGGGCATTTTTCTTGGTGCTCAGGTGCGCGGGTGCGGCTGGTGCCGCTGGTGCTCAGGTGCGCGCGTGCGATGCGTGCTCTGGTGCGGCACGTGCGGAGCGGCGCGCCTCTACAGGATATCCCAGCGGCGGCGCCGGAGCAGGTGCTGTCAATAACTGCAATCTCGCGCGACCCGAGGCGTTGCAACTACTGCGTTCCTCGTTCGACCTGCCTTCAGAGCCGGCCGGTACAAAACGTGCTGTATCGATGGGGATGGCGAATCTCAGCGAACTGATCATTTATCAACTGGCCGGCGAACTACGCGCGGAGGTGGTGCGGCTCACAGATAAGGAGAATGCGGTCCGCCAGTTCCGACTGAAGGACCAACTGCTCGGCGCGGCCGGCTCAGTCATCGCGAACATCGCGGAAGGGTACGGACGGTCCGGGCACTTAGACTTCGCGCGGTTCCTGGACATCGCTTCAGGTAGCCTGCGCGAAACTGAGGAATGGATCAGAGACGGAATCGCGCGAGGGGTCTGGACGACGGCCGAGGCGAATACGGCGATGCGCCTTTGCATCCGGCTCACGCCGGCCCTTTCCAGGCTCAAGCGGTACCTCAGAAACTCGAAAACGCCGTCGTTTTAGCACCTGCGCACCTGCGGCACCAGCCGCACGTGCGCACGAGCGCACCCGCCCTGGCATAGACTTCGCCCATGCATTTGACCGGCCTCGACTGGGCGATCATCGTCGGCAGCATCCTGGTGTGCTTCGTCCCGGCGTTTTACTTTGCGAGGCGCGCGGGAACGAACACGGCGGAGTTCTTCGGGTCCGGCCGCGCGGTGCCGTGGTGGCTGGCCGGCATTTCGATGGTGGCGACGACGTTCAGCAGCGATACGCCGAACCTGGTCACCGACATCGTACGCCGCACGGGCGTTGCCGGGAACTGGGTGTGGTGGGCGTTTGCGCTCTCGGGCGTGGCGACGGTGTTTTTCTACGCGCGGCTGTGGCGCCGGGCGGGCGTGCTCACGGATCTCGAGTTCTACGAGCTGCGCTATTCGGGCAAGGCGGCGTCGTTCGTCCGCGGGTTCCGCGCGGTGTACCTCGGCCTGTTCTTCAACTGCATGATCATGGCGACGGTCAATCTGGCGGCCGTGAAGATCGCGGGCATTCTGTTCGGACTCGAGCGATGGGAAACGCTGCTGGCCGTCGGCTTGCTGAACGTGATCTTTGCGACGCACGCGGGCCTGTGGGGCGTCCTCGTCATCGACATGATTCAGTTCTTCATCATGATGTCGGCCATCGTCGCGGCGGCGTATTTTGCCGTGATGACACCGGCCGTCGGCGGGCTCACTTCGCTCTTCACGAAAGTGTCGGCGATGACCGGACCCGGCGGGATCAACTACATGAATTTCCTGCCGGACTTCTCGAATAACTGGGACCTGGCGATCGCCATCTTCGTGATGCCGCTGGCGATCCAGTGGTGGGCCGTCTGGTATCCGGGCGGCGAACCGGGCGGCGGCAGTTACATCGCGCAGCGGATGCTGGCGTCGAAGACGGAGAACGACGCGCTCAAGGCTGTGCTGTTTTTCAACGTCGCGCATTACGTGCTGCGCCCGTGGCCATGGATTCTCGTCGCGCTGGCGTCGCTGGTCGTGTTCCCGACTCTGGCGGATATTCAGACGGCGTTCCCGAATCTGGATCCGAATCTGCTTGGCCACGACATCGCGTATCCCGCGATGCTGAAGTTCCTGCCGGCCGGATTCTTCGGCCTGATGATCGGCGGCCTGATCGCGGCCAACTCCTCGACGATCCTCACACATCTCAACTGGGGGGCGTCGTATCTGGTTCATGATTTCTACCGCCGGTTCATCAAGAGAGACGGCACGGAGAAGCACTACGTGCTCGCGGGTCGTGTCGCGACGGTGCTGCTCTTCGTGGCCTCGTCGGGCATGGTCTACCTCCTCGACAGCGCCAAGGACACGTTCGACATCATTCTCCAGGTCGGGGCGGGCACGGGCCTGCTCTATCTCGTTCGCTGGTTCTGGTGGCGCGTCAACGCGTGGTGCGAAGTGGTCGCGATGACGGCCTCGCTCGCTCTGTCGGTCGCGCTACTGGTGATGGCCAAGAACGGCGTCGAGCTGGGGCAGCACATGGCTCTTCCGCTGACGGTCGGGATCACGACGCTGTGCTGGGTGATCACGGCGTACGTGGCGCCACAAACCGATCGCGCGACGCTCGTCGATTTCTATAGAAAGGTCCGCCCGTCCGGGCCCGGCTGGTCGGGCATTCGGCGCGAGGCGAACCTGTCGCCGGCCGAAGAGGCCGTGACGCATCTCAACGTGCCGATGGCGCTGCTCGGCTGGTCGGCCGGCTGCGCGATGATCTGGTCGTCGCTGTTTGCAACCGGTGCATTTCTCTACGGACGCAACACCCAGGCGATCGCTCTCACTGCCGTATTTCTCGTCAGCGCCTTCATTGTTTCGAAGGCGCTCAAGACCATGGGCACGGAGAAGGCGTGAACGGGCTCGACTACGCGGTCGTAGCCGTCTATCTGATCGCGGTCGTCCTGTTCGGCTCGTACTTCGCGAAGTTTCAGAAGAACACGAAGAGCTATTTCCTGACCGATCAATCGGTGCCGTGGTGGGCGATCTGCTTCACGATCGTCGCCACGGAAACGAGCACGCTGACATTCATCGGCGTTCCGGCGACAGCGTACGCGGGTAACTGGACGTTCCTCCAGCTGGCGGCCGGCTACGTCATCGGCCGGATGATCGTGAGCGTTCTGTTTCTGCCGCGCTACTTCCGCGGCGCGATGGTCACGTCCTACCAGTTGTTGCAGCAGCGCTTCGGCGGGTCCGTCAACTCGATTGCCGCCGGCCTGTTCCTGATTACGCGATCGCTCGCGGACGGCATTCGCCTGTATGTCACGGCCCTGGCCATTTCGATCGTGACCGGCGTGCCGGTGAACGTCGCCGTGCTCGTGCTTGGCGCCGCAATGATCGTGTACACGGTGCGCGGCGGATCGGCCGCGGTCATCTGGACCGACGTCGTCCAGATGTTCGTCTACATCGCCGGCGCGCTGATCGTGTTCGTCGCGCTGCTCTGGCAGATTCCAGGCGGCTGGGGCGAGGTTCTGCGGATCGGATCAGCGGCCGGTAAATTTACGATCATCGATCTCTCGTTCGATCCAAAAACCGCCTACACACTCTGGGCGGGAATTGCGGGCGGCATCGCGCTGACGCTGGCCACGCACGGCACCGACCAGTTCCTCGTTCAGCGGCTGCTCTCGGCCGACTCACCCAGGGGCGCAGCCCGCGGCCTCGTGCTGAGCGGATTCATCGTGTTTGCGCAGTTCACGCTGTTCCTGACGATCGGCGCGATGTTATTCGCCTATCACCAGCACTTTCCGCTGACGGCGGCGCTCCCCCGCAACGACGCGATCCTGCCGCGCTTCATCGTCGACCACCTGCCGCACGGGCTGATCGGTTTCATCATCGCCGCGATCGTCGCAGCGGCGCTGTCGCCGTCGATCAACGCGATGGCCGCGACGACGGTCAACGATTTCTATCTGAAATATGTGAAGACGAGACCGGACGAAGCGTCGCTGCTTCGGCTCTCGAAGCGGCTGACAATCTTCTGGGGCATCGTGCAGCTCTTCGTCGCGCTCGGCGCGCAGTATCTCGACCGGAGCCTGCTTGATTCCGGCCTCTCCATTCTTTCGCTCACGGCGGGGCCGGTGCTCGGTGCGTTTCTCGTCGGCGTACTGAGCGCGCGCGTGGGATCCACGGCGATGCTGACCGGAATGGCCGCCGGCACGATTACCGTGTCGTGGATCTGGTGGACCGGCGCGGCCGGCTTCACGTGGTTCGCGCTCACCGGCGCCGTGGTCACCAGCCTCGTCGCTCTCGCGGCCTCCACGATTTTTCCGCAACCGCGCACTGTCTGACGCGGCGGTTCCAGGTTTCGCGCGACGCGCGTCGCGCCGGTGGTGGCACTCAGGAACGAATAGGATCGCCGAGAAGTAACCTGTTCTTCGGCGTGATCGATTCAGGAATGGTCTGCGTCCAGACGCGATAGCCGTTTGAGCGCAGGCGCTCCGC
>JBKJHW010000013.1:0-20847 GCA_046598935.1 Vicinamibacterales bacterium
AATGTCATCAGCGGCTCCCCGCCGGGGTCGCAGCTGCCGGAATACACCTTGATCAGGTCAACCCACTGGGCATAGTGGTCCCGCACTGCCTGCGCCGCGTCCAGCGGTCCTTTGATCTGACGGTATTCCTCCTCGGACAGATATTGGTAGTCGGGCGCGAAGGGTGCGCACTGAATGAGCAGCCCCGGGCCGGAAACCACCATGCGTGGTCCATCCACGCTGCCTTCGGCGATGGCGTCGCGCAACGCCACGTCAAGAAACCTGCCCGAGTCTCCGAGATCGCGGATCGTCGTAATGCCCGCCTCCAGATAGCTGCGCGCTCGCCCAGCGGCGCGCAGCAAGCGCATCGCGCTGCCGCCGAAACCGAAAACCGATGAGAGCATGCGGGCCTTGAGGTTCTCGCCCCACAAGTCTCCTTCTTTCACCCACGACAACAGGTGGCTGTGGGCGTCAATCAGGCCAGGGAGCACGGTGTAGCGCCCCAAATCGATCACCTGGGCACCTGCTGGGACCGCGAGATTCGCACCCACTGCCTCAATCACGTTGTCCTTGACGACGATGTCTTGCGAGCGCAGAAAGGTGCCGTGTTCGCTGTCGAACAGCTGGCCCACATGGATAAAGGTGATCTTGGGCTGGTTAGCGGATTGTGCCGACGCGCTGCCGGCAATTCCGAAACATACCGCGATAACGACAGGAATCGCTGCTCGCTTCATCGGGAATGCCTCTTCTCTCGCGCCCGCGTGACGAAAAAGGCGCTGAGCAGTTTCAATCAGCTACCGCCGGACTTGAATACGCGACGCTAGCCAGCATAGAGCAGTGGCGGGTTCCGAAGATACGGAGAATCGCCTTTCCCGCGGATGCCGCTATTGCGGCTTCTTATGTTCTGGTCAAGGGGGGTGAGAACGAATGAACTCCAGCATTCAAACAGAGCCGGAGCCCATCCGAAACCTCGACGCCGTTCGGCGATTGTCCAAGAGCACGTGACCGAGATATCCCAAGATCGCTGGCTGCCCATCGCTTTTGCGATACAGCTTCGCATCCGGATCGGTCGTCGACTGGTGCGTGGCGTTCGAGCGTTTCTGCCCGCGGAAATCGACACTCGCATTCCCCGGATCCTCGGGCGGACTCGTCGGGCCGCCGTCACGGGGCTGAAAACTCTTGTGACTCGCCCACGCCTGAAAGAGGGTGCCGTCAATCGTGAAGTGCTCATCGGAGAGCAGGCCCGCCGTGCGCGCGCCCTCGAGGATGGCGGTGAAGAACGCGGCCGCCACATCGCCCTCGAGCAACCGCTCTCGATTCTTGGTGAACGTGGTGGGCGCCCAGACGGCGTCATCCATGCCGAGGCCGACAAACCAGCGAAATAACAGGTTGTACTGCAACTGCTCGATCAACAGCCGTTCGCTCCGCACCGAGTACAAGGACTGCAGCAGCAACGCGCGCAACAACTGCTCGGGCGGAATCGACGGACGCCCCGTCGTCGAGTACATCCGCTCGAAGCGCGGTGATAACGAGGCGAGCGCGGCATCGTAGTACAAATAGGGCGAGTTTTTCAGCAGCCTGCTAGTCTTCAACTGCGGGGGGCTTGAGTTCGGCGCGCCTTGGCGGATCTATGCGATCGCCGTCCGAGAAGGCAAGTCACCTCGCGCCTTTGTCGCAATGAATCATGATGTTTGGTGGCCAGGGGTAGTGGTGGAGCTCAGTCTTTCGGGGGTAGCTAACATCAAGTACCTTCAAAATGGCTGGATCCGCGGTCTTGAAACGTGGACGGTCGGAAATTCAGAACTTCTATTCATAAGTGGCGTAAGTAACGAACTCAACCGCCCGACGGTCGCTCTGATTGAACAAGAGGGACCTGCCGCATCGGCGCCGACCCAAGCTGCACGATTCAATTGCGATTTGTCGCCCACTGGAAAGCCCCTGCGAGTATTTGCCTTACCCAACTTCGACGTTCTCGACGGGGCTCCTTACGCGTTCGCACTGAACCCCGTGCGCCTGCAAGGAGAGGTCCGGGTCGACCTCTCTGAGGGGATATCTGGAGCTGCTATTGCCGAGTTCTTCCCCGATTTAGCGACGGTCAGGCTCACCCTTTCAGATGGGTATTGGTCACACCACAAGCGGATCGAGAAAGCGGGACGGCTCGACCACTCCACAGATTCCTGTCCCGAAATTGTCAAACCGCATGCGATCGACGTCTGGAGTGCGGGGAGCGGCTGGGTCAGGAATCTCGTCAAGGCCGGCGTTCGTCGCTAGCCCAACGGCGGACCGCGCCCGACTACCGCAACAATTTCCGGTACTTGATCCGATGCGGCGTGTCCGCGGACGTGCCGAGGCGGCGATGGCGGTCGGCTTCGTAGTCCTGGTAGTTCCCTTCGAACCACACCACTTCGCTGTCGCCTTCGAACGCGAGCATGTGCGTCGCGATACGGTCAAGGAACCAGCGGTCGTGTGAAATGACGACGGCGCAGCCGGCGAAATTAAGGATCGCGTCCTCAAGGCTGCGCAACGTGTCGACGTCGAGGTCGTTGGTCGGCTCGTCGAGCAGCAGGAGGTTGCAGTCCTTCTGTAATAGCTTCGCCAGGTGCACGCGGTTGCGCTGGCCGCCGGAGAGCTCGCCCACTTTCTGCTGCTGATCTTTGCCGCGGAAATTGAACCAGCTGCAATACGCTCGCGAGTTGATTTCCTTCGTGCCGAGTATGATCTTGTCTTCGCCGTGTGAGATTTCTTCCCACACGGACTTGTTCGCGTTCAGCGAATCGCGGCTCTGGTCCACATAGCCGATCTTCACCGTGTCGCCGAGCTTGAGCGATCCGCCATCCGGCTTCTCCTCCCCCACCAGCATCCTGAACAGCGTCGTCTTGCCCGCGCCGTTCGGGCCGATGACGCCGACGATGCCGCTGCGCGGCAGCGTGAAGTCGAGGTCGTCCATCAAGAGCACGTCGCCGTAGCCCTTTTTCAAGTCGCGCGCTTCGATGACGACGTCGCCGAGGCGCGGGCCGGGCGGGATGTAGATTTCGACGCGATCGACTTTCTGCGCCGAGTCTTCAGCGAGCAATTGTTCGTACGCGTTGAGTCGAGCCTTGCCTTTGGCCTGGCGCGCGCGCGGCGACAAGCGGATCCAGTCGAGCTCGCGATTGAGCGTCTGCTGCCGGCGCTGGTCGGACTTCTCTTCGAGCGCGAGGCGCTTCTGCTTCTGCTCGAGCCAGCCGGTGTAGTTGCCTTCCCACGGGAAGGCTTTACCGCGATCGAGCTCGAGAATCCAGCCGGCGACGTTGTCGAGAAAGTAGCGGTCGTGCGTGATGGCGACCACCGAGCCGGGATATTTCGCGAGAAATTGCTCGAGCCATGCGACCGACTCGGCGTCGAGATGGTTCGTCGGTTCGTCGAGGAGAAGAAGATCCGGCGCCTGCAGCAGCAAACGGCACAGCGCGACGCGGCGGCGCTCGCCGCCGGAGAGCAGCGTGACGTCGGCATCGCCCGGCGGCAGTCGCAGCGCGTCCATCGCCTGCTCGAGCTTCGCGTCGAGATCCCACGCGCCGGCGGCGTCGATCGCGTCCTGCACGCGCGCCTGTTCAGCGAGTAGCTTGTCCATGTCTTCGGCCGACATCTCTTCGCCGAACTTCGCGTTGATGTCGTCGAATCGCGTCAGTAGCGCGCGCGTGGTGGCCACGCCCTCTTCAACGTTTCCGAGCACCGTCTTTTTCGGATCGAGCTGCGGCTCCTGCGCGAGGTAGCCCACGGTCGAACCCTCTGCGCGGAACGCCTCGCCGAGATAGTTCGGCTCGACGCCCGCCATAATGCGCATCAGCGTCGATTTACCGGAGCCGTTGCCGCCGATGATGCCGATCTTGGCGCCGTAGATGAACGACAGCCAGATATCTTCAAAGACCTTCTGGTCGGGCGGATAGATCTTGCCCAACCCCTTCATGGTGTAAATGAAATGTGACATTTTTATAGGCGGGACCGAGCGGGCGTGCTCTCGGGCTCCTGAAGTTCTTCGCCCGGATTGACGAAGCGGTCTTTCTCGAACCGATATTGCTTGTCGTACAGCTGTTTGTAGCGGGCGTTGAGAGAGATCAACTGGTCGTGCGTGCCGCGCTCGACGATCTCGCCGCCTTCGAGCACAAGGATCTGATCTGCGCTTTGAATCGTCGACAGCCGGTGCGCAATGACGAACGTCGTGCGCCCTTTGCGCAACGATCGAAGGCCGTCCTGGATCTTGGCCTCGCTTTCGCTGTCGAGACTCGACGTCGCTTCGTCGAGCAGCAGGATGCGCGGGTTGGCGAGAATCGCGCGCGCAATCGATACGCGCTGGCGCTGCCCGCCCGAGAGGCGCACGCCCCGCTCGCCGACGACCGTGTCGTAGCCTTTCTCGAAATCCTTGATGAACTCGTCGGCGTGCGCGATCTTCGCCACACGTTCAATGTCCCCGCGCGTCGCGTGCGGCGTGCCGTACGAGATGTTCTCGCCGACCGTGCCGTCGAAGAGAAAGTTGTCCTGCAGCACGACGCCCAGGTTCTGGCGGTAATCAGCCAGCGTCAGCGACTGCAGGTCGCGCCCGTCGATGGTGATCGACCCGGCCTTCGGCGTGTTGAACGCCATCACGAGGCTGATCAGCGTGCTCTTGCCCGATCCGGACGAACCAACCAGCGCTGTCGTGGTCCCGGCCGGTGCCGTAAAGCTGACGTGCTTCAACACGTCGGCGTCTTTGTTGTATTCGAACGACACGTCGTTGAACGAGACCTCGCCGCGAATCTCGTTCAGCACGTTCACGCGCAGCGGGTCCATGTCTTCGCGCGGCGTGTCGAGGATTTCGCGGATGCGGTCGAGACCGGCAAACGCCTCGGTGATCTGCGTGCCGATCGACGCCAGCTGGATGATGGGCATGGCGAGATACCCGGTAAAGAAGATGTACTGGAACAAGTCGCCGGTCGTCATCGACTTGTCCTGGATGGCATGCCCGCCGATGATGTACGTCAGCACGCCGATCGCGCCGATGACGAGACCCGAGAGTGCGCCAATGCCGGACACGCCCGTCATCGACTTCGCGACGTTTCGCAATAATCCGTGCACGCCTTCCGTGAACACGAGGTCTTCGCGCTTCTCGGCCGTGTAGGTCTTGACGATACGCACGCCGCCGAGCGACTGGTTGAGACGGCCCGTGACCTCCGCGTTCAGCTTGCCGCGCTCGCGAAACAGCGGGCGGAGCGTTTTGAACGCCCAGGCCATCACGGCGCCGAACACGCCCAGAACACTCAGGGTGATCAGCGTCAGCTCCCAGTTGATTTTGAGGAGCACGGCCATCGCGATGAAGGCCGTCAGGATGCCGCCGGTGAGTTGCACGAGGCCGGTGCCGACGAGATTCCGGATGCCTTCGGCGTCGGTCATGATGCGTGAAATGAGCACGCCGGTCTGCGTCTGGTCGAAGTAGCGAACAGGCAGACGCATGATGTGCTCTTCGACGCGCCGCCGCATCTCGGTGATCGCGCGCTGCGCCTCGATGCCGAGCACTTGCGACAACGCGAACGACGTGGCCGACGAGACAATTGCGGCGGCGCCGACGGCAAACGCCAGCCGCGTCAAGAGCGCAAAGTCGCCCCGGCCCACGACGTCGTCGATGAACGACTTCGTCGTCCACGGCAGCACGAGGCCGGCCAGCGTGTTGACGAGCATCAGGAAGAGGCCGAGCGCCAGGCGCCAGCGGCGCGCCCAGATCAGCTGGCGCGCTTCGGCCCAGGCGGCGGACCACCGGACCTTCTTCTTGGCTGGCGTAATTGGCGGAGGCATGACACATCACAATATCAAAGGCGCTGACACTTCCGTGTGGAACGACTCTTGCGAATGCTCAGTCGCAGGTATCGCTTTCACAGGAGGTTCCCGTGCGTAAAGCAGTAGTTCTTTCCGGTTTCCTAGTCGTTCTTGCCCTGTCGGTCACCGCGTGCGGCAAGAGCATGACCTCGTCGCCGACGTCACCAGACGCAGTGGCTGTTGCAAGTTCGTCATCGGCCACGCTCTCGGGCACGGTCGGCAGCGGCTCCGGCCTCGGACTCGCGTCTTCGACCTCAGCGACGACCACGGGAATGACAATTTCCGTCGTCGGTTCAACTGAGACGACGACGGTGGACAGTGTCGGCCGCTTCAGACTTGTCATCACGCCGTCGGGAAACGTACAGCTGAAGATCAAGGGTTCGGGCGTCGATTCGACAACCACCGTCGGTACTGTCGCGGCCGGCGACACAATTGAGATCACGATCTCGGTGAACGGCAACACGGCGGAGATTCAGGATGCGGATCGCGCGAGCGGCCAGAGCCGCGAAATCGAGGGCCGCGTCGAAGCCATTCCGCCGGTCACCGCCGCGGGCACATTCAGAGTCGCCGGCAAGACGATCACGACGACGGCATCCACGATCTTCCGGCATGGCGATCAGACGCTCACGTTTGCGAATGTGCTGCTCGGATCGCGTGTGCATGTGAAAGCGTCGCCGACCACCGGCACCGTCATCACGGCGCTTGAGGTCAAGATCCAGAACGTCCAGACCGCCCTTTCTGTGAATCTGAACGGCACGATCAGCGGCCTCACGGGCTCAGCGTCGTCGTTCTCGTTCGACATCGATGGACGCAAGGTGTTTGGTGGGTCCGCCACGGAGTTCAACGGCAAGACCACGTTTGCCGACATGGCGAATGGCAAGCGCGCCGAAGTGAAGGCCGAGTACCGGTCGACGCCCGCGCAGGGCCTGTACGCGACGCGAATTCACGTCCACAAATAACAAAAAGGCCGGCGCCCTTTCGGGGCGCCGGCCTCGAATGACTGAAAAACCAGCCTACCGCTTCGGCGCGTTGATCTTCAGCTCGAGCATGATTGACCGCTTCATGACATCGCCGAAGATGTGCTGC
Source organism: Vicinamibacterales bacterium (assembly GCA_046598935.1). Classification (GTDB taxonomy): domain Bacteria; phylum Acidobacteriota; class Vicinamibacteria; order Vicinamibacterales; family SCN-69-37; genus SCUN01. The sequence continues at coordinate 6,892 of JBKJHW010000013.1, forward strand.
TGAATCGCCTCATTGGCCAGGTTGTTCACGCGCGCCTGGATCGTCGCCTTGTCGTTATTAAATCTCGCACCGAGCACGAGGTTCAAGACCGTGTAGTCGCTCGTCTTGCCGGAGTAGCGCGAGTCGAGGACATCCTGCCAGTACGATTTATCGACGAACGACCCGTCAATCGTGCCGAAGATGTTTTTGAAGCTCGTGGTCACACCGGCGTTGACGCGGTGTTTCGCCGGGATGTTGGTCTCGGTGAGCGCTTGCGCGGTGGTGAAGCCGGGGAACGACGGAACCGGCTCGGACTGGAACGAGTAGTTGAGGTAGTACGTCGTCGACGTCCCGAACGCGGAGTCCCACCCGAGTTCGAGGCCCTGCTGCTTCACTTCGCCGAGGTTCTTGTAGGTGTATTCGCTCGGGAAATTGGCAGACGCCTGCACGCCTCTCCAGACGCCGGTTGCGAGCACCGGACCGAGCGGGCCGAGCGCCGCGAACTGCGGGAGTGTCGTGAAGCCGGCCGGAGGCGTCGTGTGGAGCGTCTTCGTCGTGAAGAAGATCTGGTCGCTCATTTTGTTGTAGTACCACGCCGCCGAGAAGAGCGACTTCGAGCCGACTTTGCCCGTGTAGCTCACTTCGAACGCGTCGGTGTGCTCTTCCCTCAGATCCGGGTTGCCCGTCGCGCGCGTCGGCACGAAGAAGGTCGCCGTGGAGGAGAAGAGCGCCGGAATTCCCGTCGCGGCGCGGATCGACGGGTTGAGCGCGGCCAGCGGGAGCGGGGTGCCGATCGTGACGTCGAGGCCGTTGTTGATCATCGACGGCGCGCGAAACGCGCGATTGTAGCTGACGCGGAACGTCTTGTTCGACGCCGGCTTCAGCACGAGCGCGGCACGCGGCGAGAACACGGCTTTGCCGATCGACGAGAACTTGTCGACGCGGGCGCCGGCGACGACGCGGACGTGATCATTGATGAAGAACTCGTCCTGCAGGTAGACGCCGCCTTCGGTGCGGCTGCTCTCGCTCGGCGCGAGCGTCAGGTCGAACGTGTTCCGGCGGATGTTGCCGCCGTAGGTGAAGACGTTCTTGCCCTTGACGTTTGAGTTGCCGAGTTCGAGGTCGAAGGTCTTGGTGTCGAAGTTGAGCTGGATCGGTGTGCCGGTCGAGTTCACCGACAGCAGGTTCGGCGCCTCGCCGTTGAGCGCGTTCATGAACGCGTTGGCGTGGAACGAGCCCTTCGAGTAGCCGACTTTCCCGTAGCTCATGATCGTCCCGGACTTGATCTGGAACGGGCCGATACCGCTCTCCATGATGCCCGACGTGCCGGACGAGCCGCCGGAGAAGACCAGCTTGCTGCCGTCGGACGAATCGCGGTCGAGCCGCACATCGAACTTCGGCTGCTTCGTGCCGTCGTTCGCGAACGACGGATACGGCGTGCCCGTGCCGTTCGGCAAATTGCCGAGCGGGCGCGCGAACGCGTCCGTCATCGAGTAGCCGGCCGTGAGCTTGTACGCCCACGTGTCGTTGATCGCGTCGGCGAACGTACCGTTCAGGTAGAACTGATTACCGGCATCCTGCTCGACCTTCGCGTTGGTGACGTTGTTGACGACGTTCTTGTTGAAGGTGCCGACGCCCATGTTCACCGACACGCCGCGCATCTCGCGGGGCGACTTGGTGATGACGTTGATCACGCCGTTGAGCGCGTTGGCGCCCCACACCGCTGACGCGGGACCGCGGATCACTTCGATCTGCTTGATCTCGGCCATGTTCGCGGGCATGAAGTCCCACATGACGAAGCCGAAAAAGTCCTGGTAAATGCTGCGGCCGTCGACGACGGCGAGCTGCGTGGTGCTGAGCGAACTGGTCGCACCGCGCGAGGTGACGTTAATGTCGCGGGCCGACAGCTGCGTGACGTTGACGCCGGGCACGCCGCGGAGCAGGTCGCCGTAGTTGGCGGCCGGCGAGTCGGCGAGGAACTTGGGCGTGAACACCGTCATCGTGACCGGGGCGTCGACGATCTTCTGCTCGGTCTTCGAGGCGGAGACAACAATCGTCTCCTCATACGTCGGGGGCTTGACTGGTGGCGGTGGCGGCGGCGGCTGCTGCGGGGCCGGAGTGGTGGTCTGCGGCGTTTGCGGGGCCGGCGTCGCCTGTGCGGCGAAGGCGGCCGAAGCCACACCGATCGTCGCCACGGTCATAATCAAAATACGGGTCAATTTCATAGGGTCGCGTCTCCTCGCGGTCTAAGTGCCGACTATCATAGGCGAATCACTTGCGTAATCAAGGGTTTAGCAACACCCATGTTCCAAATGACCTCTATTCCGGATTCGACCAGCCGACCTGTTCCCGCTGACTGGGCCACGCGCCCAGACGAGGACCTCCTCGATCTGCGCCTGTCGGACCTGCCGATTGCCATCGAAGGCAGCTGGCTTCAGGAGCGCATCGAGGAGCTGTACGCCGAGCTCGCCGCGCGCGGCCTGTCCTTCCGCCCGCACTTCTGGCTCTCGGCCGAGTGGTTCTCCCCCGACGGCGTGCCCGGCGTGGCAATCCCCTTCTACCTGGCGCACCCCCGGCTGATGAGATTGGAAAACGCCGAGATGCTGGAAGTTGAAGGCGGCGAGCCGGAATGGTGCATGAAGATCCTGCGCCACGAAGCCGCACACGCGTTCGATAACGCCTACGACCTCCGCCGCCGCCGCACACGCCGCCGGATCTTCGGCTCGCCCAACATCGAATACCCGGAGTTCTACCTGCCGAAGCCCTATTCGAAGAGCTTCGTACTCCACCTCGACAGCTGGTACGCGCAAAGCCATCCGGACGAAGACTTCGCGGAGACGTTCGCCGTGTGGATGACGCCTGAGAGCGACTGGCGCAACCGGTACCACGGCTGGCCCGCGCTGAGAAAACTGGAATACGTCGACGCGCTGATGACCGAGGTCGCCGGGCGGCCGCCAATCAACAAATCGCGGCGCCGGGTCGAGCCGCTCAACACGCTCCGCCGGACCCTGCGCTCGCACTATCAGAAAAAACGCGAGCACTACGGCCTCGATCACCCGAACTTCACGGACAAGGACCTGCGCCGCCTGTTCTCCGACGACGACGCCTTCGACTCGAACCTCCCTGCCGCGACGTTCATTCAGCGCATCCGGCGCGACGCGCGCCGGCTCGTCTCGGAATGGACGGGCTCCTATCAATACACGATCGACCAGGTGATCGAAGACATGATCGACCGCTGTCGCGAGCTGAAGCTGCGTCTCAAGTTTCCGGAAGAGCGCACGAAAATGGATTTCATGCTCGTGCTGACCGTGCAGACGATGAACCATCTGCATTCGGGCCGCCACCGGATGGCGCTGTGACGCCGACGGTCCTCTTCGACGGCACGTGCCCGTTCTGCCGGAAGCAGGCCGCCCGGCTCAACACGATGATGCGCGGCCGCGTGGCGTTTGAATCCGCGTACGGCCCGGGCGTGCGCGAGCGCTTTCCGATGCTGCCGCAGCACGGCCTGCTCGGCGAGATGAAGTTTGTCGACGCGAGCGGCCGCCTCTTCGGCGGCGCGGCGGCCATCGCCCAGGCATTCATCACGAGCGGCGGCATTCTCGGAATGGGCGCGCATCTTTACCGCGTTCCGCCAATCACGCAGATCGCGAACGCGCTGTACAAGCGCGCCGCAGCGAAGCGGATGCGGCTCAAGCAAGCCTGCGACGACGAGTGTTCTATCAACCATGAAGGGCAATGAAGGGAAAAACTGGCTTCATTGCCCTTCACTGCCCTTCATGGTGAAGGCTCTTGGATATACTCGCGCGATGAAGCGCATTGCTCTCGTCCTTGCCTTGATCTCCCTCGCCGCGCCGGTGCCGGCGCAGTCAACGACGTGGCTCGAACCGTATCGCCCGATCGCGCAGCGCATCATCACTGAATCGCAGTCGAACGACTTCACCTGGCAGCGGCTCGCCGAGCTGACCGACACGTTCGGCCATCGGCTCTCCGGTTCCGAAACGCTCGAGCAGGCGATCGACTGGGCTGTCAAGAAGATGAAGGAAGACGGCTTCGAGAACGTCCGCAAAGAACCCGTCATGGTGCCGAAGTGGGTTCGCGGCGCGGAGTCGCTCGACCTCGTCGCGCCGGTGAAACAGCGCCTCGTCATGCTCGGTCTCGGCAGCGCGGTCGGCACCCCCGCCGGCGGCATCGAGGCCGACGTCATCGTCGTCAAGAACTTCGACGAGATGACGAAGCGCGCCGCGGACATCAAGGGCAAGATCGTCCTGTTCAACGCCGACTGGGTGAATTACGGCGTCACGAATCAGTACCGGACGGCCGGCCCGTCGCGCGCCGCCGCGCTCGGCGCCGTCGGCGTGCTCGTGCGATCGGTCGGACCGATGGGCCTTCGCACCCCGCACACCGGCGGCACCGTCTACGCGGCCGACCAGCCGAAGATTCCGGCGGCGGCGATTCCGGCTGAAGACGCGGGCCGCTTCCAGCGGCTTCAGGACCGCGGCGTGAACATCCGCGTGAAACTTTCGATGGAAGCGCATTTCGAAGCCGATTCGCGAAGCTACAACGTGGTCGGCGAAATCCGCGGCCGCGAGTTTCCGAATGAAGTGATCGTGATGGGCGGTCACATCGACTCGTGGGATGTCGGCTCGGGCGCGAGCGACGATGGCGGCGGATGCATCGTGACGTGGGATGCGCTGCGGCTGATGAAGAAACTCGGTCTGAAGCCGCGGCGCACGATCCGCGTCGTGCTGTTCACCAACGAAGAGAACGGCACGCGCGGCGGCACCGGCTATCGCGACGCGCACATGGCGGAGCTGAAGGACCACGTGATGCTGCTCGAATCTGACGGCGGCATTTTCGATCCGGAAGGCTTCGGGTTCAGCGGCCCGGCCCCGGCCAAGGCGACGGTCACGGCGATTGCGAGCCTGCTGAAGTCACTCGGCGCAGACACGATCCGCGACGGCGGTGGCGGCGCGGACATCGCGCCGTCTGGAGCAGCAGGCAATATTCCGATGATGTCGCACCTGGCGGCGGCCAACTACTTCCTGATCCATCACACGCCGGCCGACACGATTGAACGGATCACGCCGAAGCAGGCCGGCGACAACGCCGCCGCTATCGCAGTGATGGTTTACGTGATTGCGGACTTGCCGTGGAGGCTGGGCAGCGAGAAATGACCAATGGTCAGTGGCCAGTGGCCAATGAGGGCTTCACTGACCATTGACCACTAACCATTGACCACTAACGATGATCCGCAAATCCTGCGTGACCTTGGCGCCCTCGCCGAGCGTCACGCGGGTCGATGCCGCGAGAAGCGCTCGCAGGAATTCGAGGTCGTACTGCATGCCCGGCTCGAGGTCGCCGAGCGCGGCGATCTGGTAGTCGCCGGCGGGTAACCCGCGCAAGGTGAATTTGCCGTCGGTGCCCGGCCGCGCTGTTGAAATGCGGCGGGAACCGGGCGTCCAGAATCGCTGATCCGAGCTGAAGACGACGATCGTGTAGTCGACCGCGGGCTGGCTCTGCTGATCGGTGATCGTGCCGCTCAGTTCCGTCGGCACAAGACCGGTCGCCAGAGTGACGAGCCCGTCGCTGACGTCTTCATCCTCAACTTCGAACGGGTAGTCGAGCGAGTCGCGGCCGCGCACGATCGACGACTTCAGTGAATAGTTCTGCCCGCCGCTGACGCGCAGCGTGTACTTGCCCGCCGCGACGTTCGTGATCTTGAACGATCCGTCGGTGAGCACCTGCGCCGGCTGTGGCGGCTGGGTGTTCATCGATGGGCCGCCGGCAGCCACCTGCAGGCTGGCCGTCATCCGCGTCTTCGTCAGATCCGGCGGCATGCCGCCTTCGAACACGACGCGGCCCGACACCGTGCGCCCGCCGTCGAGCGTGACGACGACGCCGTTCAGGGCGGAGCCGTCGACCGAGATCAGCGTCCTGCCGGTCGAGACCTGCGACACCGTCGACACGGTCTGTCCGCCGACGTTCATGGTTTCGATCAGCCTGCCGGCCGCCATCGCATTCGCCATCGGCGCCTCGACACGGACCGTCGACGTCGCGCGGGCGGTCACGTTGTACTGACCCGGCGGGACGTTGCGGAGCGTGAAGCGGCCGTCGGGCGTGACGCGCGCGGAGCTGAGGGGCATCCCCTGCGCGGCTTCATCGACAGCCTGGAGCGACATGTTCACGTTCTGCGGCAAGACGCCGGTCGCCGATACGACCATGCCGGTGATCGTTGCCGTCTGCACTTTCATCAGCGTGATATCGATGCCCTGCCGTTCATCCCCGCCCGCCACCGTCACCGACAGGGCGCCGGCCGGCGATGTCGCGCCGGGATAATACGTCGGCGCAAACGTCACGGGCGCCGGCGCCTCAATCGTTTGTCCGCCGGGCAGCGTCAGCACGCCGTTCGTAAAGCTCGTCCGGATCTCAGTGCCCGAGGCGGCGGCCGCCTGAGCGGCCTTCTCCATCGCCAGCGCCATCTCGACATTCATCTGCGCGTTGAATTCCTGGTTGTTCGACGTCGCGCTGATGACGTACTCGCCGGGCGTGAGGCCGTACAGCCGATACACGCCGCGATCGTCGGTGGACACGCCATTTGACGACTGGAGCCGCCGTACGCCCGTGCGCATCGAATACTTCATCGCGCGGACCTGCGCGTTCTGCACCGGCTCCCCATCGTCGCCAAATACGATCCCGGTGATCACGGCGCCGGCAAACAGCGTGATTTTCAGATCTTTCTTGGCTTCAGCATCCGCGAGTTGGATCGATGTGCCGGTGCGCTCGGGTTTATTCTGCCCATAGCTGCTCGACAAATACCGGGGGCGGTTGGCGTTAATGCTGTAGCGGCCTTCCGGCAGCTTGTCGAAAAAGAACTCGCCGCTCGCGCCGGAAATCTCCGTTCGCCCAACGGCGCCGCCGCTGAGTGACACGCGCGCGCCCTTGACCGGCCGCCCACTCTCGTTGAGAACCACACCCGCGAGGCTGCCTTTGCCGACGATGGGCATCCGCTGGTTTTGATCGCGCGGGAGCCCGAGGGGCCCGGCCTGACCGCCTCGCCCGCCCTGCACGCCGCCGACGACGGGCGCGGGCCGCTGAGCTGGCGGGGGCGGCGGTGTTTGCGCCAGAACGAGCAGGCAGACGAGTGACAACCCGGGCATGTGCAAATTAGACATCAAACATGCCCGGGCGGTTGGGGGCTTCTATCCCCGGGTGGTTACTTCTTCACGACCTCGAGGTCGAGCTGGATCTTCACATCCGGACCGACAACGGCGCCGCCGGCCTCGATCAGGCTGTTCCACTTCAGGTGGTAGTCGAACCGGTTGATCGTGGCGGTCGCGCTGGTCGCCGTGCGCTTCGTGCCCTGCGCCGTGACGGTGGCCGGGAGCGCCTCGACGTCGAGGGTCACTTCCTTCGTGACGTCGCGGATCGTCAGGTCGCCGATGAGCTTGAAGGCGCCTGCGACTCCGGGCACCGCGCGCTTCGACTTGAACGTGATGGTCGGGAACTGTTCGGCGGCGAAAAAGTCCGGCGTCCGGAGGTGCTCGTCGCGCCGGGCATTGCTGGTCGAGAGGCCCTTCACATCGATCGTGACATCGGCCTTGATCGAGGAGAGATTCTGGCCGTCGTACCAGACCTTGCCGGTCACCGGTCCGAGGGTGCCGCGCAGGGTGGAGACGAGCATGTGTTTCACGCCGAAGCTCGCCGAGCTGTGCGACGTGTCAATCGCCCAGAGATTCGGGTCAACCGCCGCCGGAGACGGCTGCTGAGCGTTCAGAGTTGCCGCAGTCGCCATCGCGGCGACCAGAGTGAGTGCGAGCAGTGATTTCATGATTACTAATAGTAACTCACTTACTACTAGTAATCAACAACTCACTGTTTCGCGTCCAGCTGATCGTCGGCATAGGGCTGTCGCAGGTGCACGGGCTTGCTCTTCTTGTGCATCCGGATGTTGATCATTTCGACAAACACCGAGAAGCCCATCGCGAAGTAGATGTAACCCTTCGAAATGTGCTGGCCCCACCCTTCGGCCACGAGCGAGAGGCCGATCAGCAGGAGGAACGACAGCGCCAGGATTTTGACCGTCGGATGCCCTTCGACGAACTTGCTGATCGGCTCGGCCGCCAGCATCATCACGAGCACGGCGACGATCACGGCGGTCACCATCACGGTGAGGTCGTTCGCCATGCCGATGGCCGTGATGACCGAGTCGAGCGAGAACACGAGGTCGAGCACCATGACCTGCGCGATCACGCTCGCGAACGACGCCGCGGCCTTGCGCGACTCACCGCTCTCGCCTTCAAGCCGCTCGTGAATTTCGTACGTGGATTTCGCGATCAGGAAGAGGCCGCCGCCGAGCAAGATCAGGTCGCGGCCGGTGATGTCTTGGCCGAGAATCCCGAAGAGCGGCGTCGTCAGCCGGGCGATCCAGGTGATCGAGAGCAGCAGCGCAATGCGCATGAACATTGCGGCGAACAAGCCCAGCCGGCGGGCGCGCTTCTGCAGTTCGGGCTTGAGCTTGCTCGAAAGAATCGAAATGAAAATAACGTTGTCGACCCCGAGCACAATCTCGAGGATTGTCAGTGTGACAAGCGCGACAACCCATTCACCCACGTCGGAACCTCACCTGTAGTTCTTGCCAGCCCGTTTGCTCGAAGTACTCGATCCTGATTTTATGCCGCCCCGCGCTCAGCATCGCGTGGTCGAGTTCCGATTCATGCACCGACCAGCGGTCGATCACCAGTTTGCCGTCAATCCAGACTCTGACGCCATCATCGCTGATCACGTCCATCGTGGCTGCCCCGGGCAGCACAACCGTACCTTCCACGACGAGCGCAACGCGGTCGCGCGGCAGGCCTTCGAGAAATACGCCGCCGCTGATCAGCTCTAACCGGGCCGGTGTGAACGTCTTGACCGGCGGCGTCTTCAGCTTCGCCGCAAATGCCTCGGGCTTCGCCACCGGATCGCTCGCCTCGTCGAACGTCCATGCGCTGACTGTCCATTTCGGATTCGGATCAAACAGCGTGTAACTAAATGTGTACGGCCGCCCCGCCGGCGTTTTCCAGCCGCGCGGCGCCGTCACTTCGCCGCCGACGTACTCCAGCGTGATCTCAAAATCGGTCCCGGGATTCACACGACTCACCGGATTCACCAGATTCACCGTGATTTCTGAAGCCGGCGCGGGCCACGCCGTGATCACGCCGCTCTTCACGTCCGTGGTGCCGCCGCGGATCGACTTCAGCGTCCACCGGCCTTCGGGCCCGAGCACGCGCAATTTCATCGGCCGATCCCACGGCTTGCCGACGGGCCAGAGCTTCGGCGATTTGTAATCGTACGGTCCCCATTCGTCGACGATGATCGTCGAGCGGCCGCGGCGGGCGCTGTCGGGAAGCCGCGCGTCCATCCCGTTCGGCCACGGCGGAGGCGGCGCATCGATCGCCGGCACCTTGCTGTGATCCACATCAACGCCGTCCGTTCTCAGCGTGCTGATGTCGAACTTGTTTCCGTCGAATACATTCCCGTGGATCTGATAGCCGCGGCTCCGCGTGTCGCGCGCCTTGGCGTAGCCCCACGATGGATCCTGCGTGGCGTTTGCCCAGAGCCTGATGGCCGTTTCGTTCTGGCCGAATCTGTTACCCGCGATGACGTTGTTCTGCCCGTGCTCGATGGCAATGCCATCTGTCGATCCGACGAAGGAGTTACGGAGGAAAACGCTATCGAAGCTGTAGCCGCCCCAGACCGAGTGCCAGCAATCATCAACCTTGTTCTCGACGAACGTGTTGCGGCTGAACGTGGCTTCGATGCCGTTGGCCACGGCATGGCTGAAATCATTGCCTCGGAAAATATTGTCGTTCGCGCCCCCCTGCCCGCTATCCATCGTCGACTGCCCGGCCCACAGAAACAAACCGTCGCCGCCGTGCGTGGCCGAATTAGCGGTGAAGCGGTTCCGGCTCGACTGCTCGTACATCAGAATCGCTGTGGAGTCCTGGCCGCGGAAGTAGAAGCCGTGGCTGTAGCCGCGGACATTCCAATCGAACTTGTTGTGCATGACGGCACTGTCGATCACGCGATACATGCCGAGGCCGACGGCCGAGTTCCACGAAAAGTTGTTATTCCAAACCCGCGCGGCCTTCGCACGCGTGAGCATGAGGCCGTTCTCGCCCTGGAGCGCGACGTTGTGATCGAACTCGCACTCATCGCAGTCGGTCGCGTAGATCGCGGCGCCGAATCGCAGCCATTCGTCTTTCTCGTTCTGGTGGTACGACATCCAGTCGAGGAGGCTCTCCTTCTCGATGCCGCTCCACAGGCGCTGTTTGTAGTTGTAACTCGCGTCGACGCCGGTGATGTGGAGCTTCGGCGTCTCTTTCGCGCGGATGCCGACCTTGTAACCGCGTACCGCGCCGCCCTTGATCGTGACGTTCGACGCGCCGTCCACGAGGATGCCGGTTCCCACGTAGCCATCCGGATCCGCGAACGGCTCGCCGCCTTCGATCGTGACGCCCGTGAGATCGATCGTGATGTTCGATCCGCGGACGACGATGGCGGGCGCGTCGAAGCTCGCGCTCGGCAAGCGATACGTTCCGGGTTTCACCGTGATCGAGCGATCGATGACCATGCCGGGCGTGAGCGTGACCTGCTCCTGCGCGCTGGGCAAGGCCACAAGAGCTATCACCATGGAGGGCCATAGAGAGCCATGGCGCATCTTTTTTAAGACTTTGGAAAGTCGGAAAACTCCACGGCCCTCCATGGCCCTCCAAGGTGAATCGCTCTTAGACACCAAAGTCGTTCGCATCCCACACGAGACCCAATTCAGACGGCGGCGCCATGTAGCCCACGAGCGCCGAGGCGGCGACAACGGCCGGGCTGGCGAGGTAGCCTTCGCCGCCAAGGCCCATGCGGTTCTGCCAGTTGCGGTTGAACGACGTGATCGCGCGCTGGCCCGGTGAGAGCGCGTCTTCGCCCTGCCCGAAGCAGGGACCGCACCACGACTGGCGAATCAGCGCGCCGGCGCCGCGGAACACGTCGGCGATCGACTCGCCGTTGAGCCGCGCATCAGGCCGTTCGATCTGCTTGCCGACGCCGCCGGAACCCGGGAACACGCGGAACTCGCGGACCGCCTTGCTCACGCCCTTGGCACGCGCCGCGCGAATCACGAGCGCGGCCTGAAGCAGATCGTCGTAGCTGCCGTTTGTGCAGGAGCCGATCATCGCGCGGTCGAACGTCAGGCGCTCGCGCGCGACTTCGTCGGCAGGAAACGCATTGCCCGGGCTGAACGGCTTGGCGATCATCGGCGCGACATCGGTGAGATTGAACACTTCATCGATATCGAATACCGCATCGGCGCCCGGCTGCAGCACCGGATACGGCAAATCCATCATGCCCTTCGCGCGGTACCAGTCGGTCGTGAGCTCGTCCTCGGCGAAGATGCCGTTGAACGCTTCGGCTTCCGCCATCATGTTGGCAATTGTGTTGCGGTAAACCATCGGCAATTGTTTATCGCGATCCACGAACTCGACCGACATCGTCTGCGACTGCTTCGCGCCCCACCGGCGCAGCAGTTCGAGGACGATGTCCTTGCCGCCGACCCAGGGGTTCAGTGTGCCGGTAAACACGACGCGGCGCTGACGCGCGAGCGTGAGGTAGATGTACCCGGTCGACCAGCCGAAGCCGAGCGTCGTTGAGCCCACGCCGATCCCGATCGCGCCATAGGCGCCGTACGCGCGGCTGTGCGAGTCGGCGCCCGGAATGAACTGGCCCGGCAAGACGAGACCCTGTTCAGGAAAATAGAAGTGGAAGATGCCGTCGCCCGGCGTCGCGTAGTACGGCTTTTCCATCTCCTGCTGCGTGGCGAACGCGCGGCCGATCGACGTCTGCTTGTCGTCTTCGTCTTTGCCAGTGAAGACGAAGTGATCGTTCGCGACGGCCGCCTGCCGCGGATAGATTTTGTTGCCGCCGGTGATCTGGTTGAACGTGTGAATCGAAAACGGCGCGGTGCCGTCGGACGCGGGCAGCAGGTCCGCGTAGGCGCGGATCGTCGCGCCCGGCTTGAAATCTTCGCGCGTCATGTCTTTGTCGACGCGGTGCGCCCACAAAATCTGCTCGGTCGTCGTCATCGTCGCCGCAAGCGCCGCGTCCGGCCAGCTCAGCTCCGGCGCGCGCGCGACCGACGAGCGGAACTCGCGGCGGCCCATCGCAAAGATGCCGCCGCCGCTGCGAATCTCTTCTTCTTTGGTTGAGAGGGGCACCGGCGTGTACGACGTATCCTGCGTCACGTTCCGGATGGCGCGCGTGCGCGGATCGAACTCGAACGAATCGTCATCGCGGGCGTCGGCGACGGCGTCGGGCGACTGCACGACATGCAGGCCGAGGTTGAACGCGTTGCGGCGAAAGATGTCGCCCATGTTGTTGCCGCAGATGATGACGAGCTCGAGGCCGGCTTCTTCCGCCACGCCCTTCAATCCGGCCGGGCTCATCTCGCGCGACGATCCGATCGCGAAGCGGTCGCCGGCGATCACGACGTTCCGGCCGGAGTGCACGCGTTTGCGGAAGTCCGGCATCAGGTATCTGAACGAGCCGGCCTTCCATTTTTCGTCGAGCGTCTCGAGACTCTCCGACACGCAGTCGGCGGCCGGCGTGATCTGGTCGGTGTCGATGGCGTCGAGTTTCTTGGTGCCCGCCGGCGCCTTCGGATCCCAGAACACGAGCGCGCGCCCGGTGATGACCGTCGTGGATGCCGCCGCCGCTTCAACCGGGGCCGGCAGGTCCATCACTGATACGCCGTGTTTCAATCGGGCGGGCTGCACCGTTTGCATGCAGCAATTTTACTCAGAATCACCGCATCCGACGTTGTCCCTTAGACGGTGAGCAAGTCATGGCCGCCTTCATACCCGAGCGGGATCAGGCGCTTCAGTCACCAGAGCTGCTTCGCATTGCCCGGCGTGTCGTGTGGTGGGAACCGCCTGAACGCGTGTTGTCACGTCTCGATGATTTTCTGTGCCGGGTGATGTCGCTGGCCACATTTGAAGACGCGGCCGTCGTCGAGGCGGCCTTCGGGAAAGACCGCATGCGCGACGCGCTCCAGAACGCAGCGCCAGGCGTGATCGACATCAGATCCTGGCATTACTGGCACCACCGCCTCGGCATCCAGACCGTCAGACCGTGGCCGACCGGTCGGACCTTCGCGTGAGACCCTTCAGCGCCCGCCTCGACATGACCAAACGGCACGAGGCGCCAAGTCCACATCGACGGCGCGGCAACGAGACCGTGAATGCGCACCCGATACGCGCCAGCCTGCTCCAGCCGCTCTGCGGCGGGCCGCGAGCGCCAGTACGTCACAAGCCGTGCGTCGTGTTCGGCCCAATGGATCTCGGCGGGCTCCACGGCCCACTTCAGCCCGGAGGTCGGATCGATTCCCTCGGTCCGCCCGTCACGCGTCGGGAGATTCCTTTTGGTGACCACGTCGCCCTCATAAAGGCAACTGAACGGCCTGGCACTTTTTAGCGTCAACTGCCGGAAGCTGTCGGCTGTGAGCTGAATGAAGCCGCTCGCACAAACTCACTTGACGACGAGCTGCCATTGCATCAAGAGCTCGCCGCTGCGGCGGCGCAGCTCCATCCACAGCGGACCGGCCGCGAGTGTCGCGGGCGCGATCTCGAAGTCGTAGGTCTCGCCCACGCTGATCAACTGCCGCGATTGACGTGGCGTCCTCTGCTCGGCCGGCGTGGCGGCGCCGTCCTTTGACACGAGCGTCCACTGAACCGGATCGAAACGCGAGGTGAGTTGCACCGTGAGCCCGACGTTGTCCGCCGTGATGTTGATGAATCGGAATCGATGCGCGACGCCGGCTTTGAGGTCCATGGGACCCGGCGGTTTCTGGCCATTCACCGCAAACGGCTCATCCGGCCCGTCGCGATACGCGCCGTTGAGACCGAGCACGACGATGTGATCGGTGACCGAATCGAGGGACTGCCCGGGCTCCAG
>JBKJHW010000033.1:0-43367 GCA_046598935.1 Vicinamibacterales bacterium
GGCCGGCAACCCGCTGGGCGGGCTGCCGGCCGACGTCAGCCGCGCGCTTGAGCGCGCGGCGCCAGCCACGCTGCGCGTGCCGAGCGGCCGCGAGCGGCCGCTCGAGTATCGCGAAGACGGCAGCGTCATCGCGTCGGTGAAGCTGCAAGAGCTGTTCGGGCTCGCGGAGACGCCGCGCATCGGCCCGGCCAACGTGCCCGTGACATTCGAACTGCTCGCGCCCAACGGGCGGCCCGTTCAGGTGACGAAAGATCTCAAGAGTTTCTGGGCGCGCGGGTATCCGGAAGTCCGCAAGGAACTGCGAGGGCGGTATCCCCGCCATCCATGGCCTGACGATCCGTGGACGGCGACGCCGACCGCGCGGACCAAACGCCGCTGAATGCTAGACTTCGCTAGGTGTCATCGGCCGCATTACGGCAGCGATTTGCCGCATTCATCACCGAACGGTTCCCCCTCGCGCTGACCGCGTCGATGGCCGCGTACGACACGCACGCCGACACGTGCGGCGCGTGGCTCGCAAAATCGATTGCCGGCTCCGGCGGCAATCGCACGGAGCGCGCCGCGGAGGTCACGCCCGGCGTCCCCGCCAGCAAACGCCTGTCGCAGGCCGCCGCCGAAATTCAAGCGGCGTGCGACGGCTTTTTCAGGCGCGAAGCAATCGCCGCGAGCCTGACGGCCGACGAGCGGCGCGAAATCCTGCGCGGGATGATCCTCACGCGCGCCGTCGACAATCGGCTCAAGGCGTTTTTTCTCAGCGGCGAAGTGAAGTACGGCACCGCCGGGTTTCAAGGCAAGGGTTTCCGATCACTTGGGCAGGAAGCCGTCTACGCCGCCGCGATCAGGCTCAACCGCGGCGAGGCCTTTCGCCGCCAGACGCCAGGCGGGTCAGGTTCAGGTAACGCGGAGTACTCCGGCGACGTCGTCGCGCCGCTGATTCGCGATCTGGGCGCTGCGTTGGCGATGCGGCCGGATGCCGACGGTGTGCGCCAGGTGCTCAGCGCTCAAATGGGCAAGGCGGGCCCGCCGATGGACGGGCGTGATCTGCACGTCGGGGATTTTCACTGGGGCGTGTTGCCCGCTGCGGCGCCGCTGTCGATCAGCACGCTGACTGTCACCGGCATGGCGCTGGCGTTTCACCTCCAGAGCGCGCGGGCCCAAACGGAGCGGCGTGTTGGCCTGTCGTTTATCGGCGAGGGCGGATCCTCGCTTGGCGAGTGGCATGAAGCCATCAACCTGGCCGCCGCGCGAAAGCTTCCGGTGGTTTTCTGTATCGAGAACAACCAGACGGCACTCTCAACTCCGGTGGTCGAGCAGTCCGCCGCGCGGGTGTTCGCCGACAAGGCTGCCGGCTACGGCATGCCCGGCGTCACGATTGACGGCACGGACGCCGACCAGGTCGCGGCGACATTCGCGTGGGCTATCGAGCGGGCGCGCGCCGGCGAAGGGCCGGCGCTGATCGAACTCGTCGCGATGCGGATGTGCGGCCACGCGCATCACGACGACATGCTCTATCTTGGCAAGGAGCCGCAGTCGTCGTGGGAGTACCCGCCGCTGACCGAGCAGGGTTACGCGGATCCGGCCCTGTTCGAGTTCTGGAGCAAGCGCGACCCGCTGAAGACGTACGCGGCGCGGCTTCAGGCAGAGAAGCTTATTTCGGCTGCGGACGTGGCGCGGTGGAAAGCCGAATGTGAAGCGTTAGTGGAAGAGCAGGCTCAGGCAGTGATTGCCGCGCCGTGGCCGGATCCGGCGAGCGGCACAGCCGGGGTCTTCGCGAACGACTCCGTCAATCGTGCCCGCATCGAGGTGCTCGATCGCGATTTGTCAGCGCCGGCTCTGGGCGCACTGGGGCGGCTCGCCGTTGAGCCCGCGCCGCCATTCGACAAGAAGGGCACCACGTTTCTCGACGCCGTAATGCTGGGGGTTGGAGACGCGCTTGCCGCCGACCCGCGCGTGTTCGTGATCGGCGAAGACGTGGGCGGGAAGTACGGCAACGCTTTTCTGATGCTCCGGCCGCTGCTCGAGAAGTACGGCGACAGGATGCTGAATTCGACGCTCGCCGAAGGCGCCGTTCTCGGCGCGTGTATTGGCGCGGCGCTCGCGGGCCTGCGGCCGATCGGCGAGATGCAGTTCAATGACTTCGTCGCCAGCGGATTCAATCAGCTCGTGAACAGCGCCGCGAAGATCCGTTACCGGTGGGGTGGAAGCGTGCCGATGGTGGTGCGCATGCCGTGGGGCGGGTTGCGGCATGCCGGCCCATACCATTCGCAGAACACAGAGCCGTGGTTCTACCGCACCCCCGGCCTCAAGATCGTCGTCCCCTCAACGCCGCACGACGCGCGGGCGCTGATGGCGGCCGCTGTAGCCGACCCGGACCCGGTGCTCTATTACGAGCACATCGCGCTTTATCGGGATCCGCGCATCAAGCAGCAGCTCGGGTCTGCGGCGCCGGCGCCGCTCGAGATCGGCCGGGCCGCGTTGCGGCGCGACGGCGACGATCTGGCGATCATTTCCTACGGCGCCTACGTGCACGCGTCGCTTCGCGTGGCCGAACAGCTAGCCGCGGAAGGGCGCGAGGCGGCGGTGCTGGATTTGCGATCGCTGGTTCCGCTCGATCGCGAAGCGGTTCTTGCGCTCGCGCGGCGAATTGGCAAGGTGCTGATCGTGCACGAGGATTCGCGCACCGGCGGGATCGGCGAATCGCTTGCGGCCATCATTCAGGAGGAAGCGTTCGATGCGCTTGATGCTCCGGTCCGGATCGTCGCGGCTCTCGACACGCCCGTGCCCTATTCGCCCTCGCTCGAAAATGCGTTTCTGCCGAGCGAAGCCGTGATTGCTCACGCGGCCCGCAGGCTGATTCAGTACTAGAAGGCAGACCCGTCACTAGAAGGCTGACTCAACGTGGCGCCCGATGCCGTTCGGCTGCGGCAGCGCTTCACGGTCGTGATCAATACCTACGGCTAGCCGCATTCTCCGCTCAAGCCGACACTGTAATTAGTGGAACCTGTCACGCTTTATTCGAAGAGACTTAATGTGACAAAATGCGACAAAGTGTCGTCACCAAATGGTTTGACACGTTTTGTGGGGCAGGGGACCATACCTTCCGTTTCGTTGGAGCTCCCCGTGCGCGCGCACGTAGGCGACAGGGCGAAGCTGTATCCTGCTTACGAGGCCATCCTTAGAATGAGTCGAATCAGCAAGATCGCTTTACTGATGCTGCTCTTCGCCTCCCCGGCGTTCGGCCAGACTTTGAGTCCGCCTGATCCGAATGTACGGCCTTGGGCGACGGCGAAGATGAACATCGGGCCGATCTACTTCGCGCCGACCTTCGAGCTTTCGAATCTCGGCGTAGACAACAACGTCTTCAACGACGAGGACAATCCGAGAAGCGATATCACCGGCACGCTGGGCATGCGGTCTCTCGTCGGCGTGCACTACGGCGAATCCCTGATCCTGCAGGTCACGCAGAACAACCAATATAACTACTTTCGCCGCTACCGCAGCGAGCGGTCGATCGACAACAGTCTGAGCATCGTCCTGGAGATGCGCACACGGTTTTTCAGACCGTGGGCCCGTTGGAACAGGAGCAAGTCCAGTCAGCGTCTCGGTTTCGAGATTGACGAGCGCGCGGAGAAAAAGACGCCGGTGTTTGATTTTGGCGCGGACTTCAACGCCGCGTTTCGCCTGGGCGTGTCGGTTGCTGCGCGGCGCGGGCGGCTCCGGTTCAAGGACACCGAGGAGTACAGAGGGCAGAACCTGAGCGACGTGCTCGATCAACAAAACGACGTCTACCAGAGCCTGCTGCGATACCAGCTCACCGAGTTCAGCGAGTTCATGGTCGGGGCGGACTACCAACTCGACCGTTTCTCCAAAGCGCCGGAACGCGACAACGACAGCCGTTTTTACTACGGCGGCCTTCGCATCAAGACGGGCACCATCTTTACCGGTTACGCGAGGCTCGGCTATCGGCAGCAGAAGCACAAGATCACCGGTGTGCCGGACTTCGGCGGCGTGGCCACCGACATCGCGCTGACGGCGGCGCCGTCAGAAGCGTTGAAGCTCGAACTTGGCGGGGCGCGAGACGTGGCCTATTCCTACCTTCCAGAGTATCCCTTCATCATCGACGAGGGCGCGAACGCGACGCTGACTAATCGTTTTGCGCAGCATTTCGACTGGGTGTTGTCGGCGCGCGGGCGGTCTCTGTCGTATGACAAGACAGTAACGGGCGAAAGTAAGCCGGTCCAGGAACGGACCTACGTGCTCGGACTGGGCACCGGGTACTACGTCGGCGGCGGTACGGGCGCGCGTATCGGCATTGTTTACGAGCGCTGGCAACGCACGTCGCCGCTCGAGGGCAGAAGCTTTCAGGACAACAGGTTCTCTTCGAGCTACCGATTCGCGTTTTAGGCAGGATCATGACCGGACGATTTATGAAAAATACCAGACTCCTCGCTCTGCTTTTACTCGCTGCAATGGTGCCGCTCGCCGGAGCGGGCGCCACGCAACCACAGGGCCGGGTGTTTCCTGACTACGTGATCGGCTTCATGGACGAACTCGCCGTGACTGTCAGCAGCCCGTTTCCCCAGCCGCAGTTCAGCGCGAAGCCCTACCGCGTCCAGGCAGACGGCACGATCTCTCTGCCAGGCGTCGAGATGCCGGTGAAGGTCGGTGGGTTGACCGTCCAAGGCGCGCGCGAATCGATCCGAAAAGCGCTCGTGGATTCAAATCAGTACCAAGCCCCGATCGTGGACGTCACCATCACGGTGGCTCGAAATTCATCAGTAAAGGTGCAAGGCGCGGTTCGAAACCCGGGGAGTGTTGAAATTCCCGCCGATCGAATGACGATTTCTGAAGGAATCTCGAAGGCAGGCGGCCTGCAACCGAGCGCTGGCTCCCGGATTTATGTTCGCGGCGGCCCGAATCGACCGAAGCCCGACGTTGGCGTCGAGGTCGTAGACGGTGCCGAAGTGTACCGCAGGGAAGACGTCCTCGAGGGGCGGGTGCTTGATCCGCGCATCTACGACGGCGACACGATCACGGTCGAGGTCGCGCCGCATTTCTATGTCACCGGATACGTCAAGAGCTCGCAATCCGAGTACAACTGGGAGCCCAGCATCACCCTGCAAACGGCCATTGCCATCGCCGGCGGCGCGTCACCGGAGGGCGCACCGAACCGGATCACGGTCGAGCGTAAGGATCCGAAAACCGGCGCCTTCAAGAAGATCAAACTCCTGAAAGACAAGATGTCAACGCCGATCGAGCCGAACGACGTGATTCACGTTCCCAAGCGACGCATGTAGCTTGCGCCTCGCATTCCTCACACCCGACTGGAGCCCGAACGGCGGCGTCGCCACGCACCTGCGGCTCGTCTCCGCCGCGCTCGCCGCGGCCGGACATCGCGTACATGTCTTTCACCAGCGTGCGTCGGACGGCATTCCGGTTCCGGGCGTCGATACCGATCTGCTGAAGAACGGGGCCGACGCCGCCATGGACCAGCTCCTCGCGTTCCGGCCCGATGTTCTGCACTTCCATGCGTTGAACAATCCGGCACTCGAAGCGCGTGCGATTGATGAGTTTCCCGCGGTCAAAACGTTCCATGTCTTCGACTACTGCCCGGCGGGAACAAAATTCCATCACGCACTCGATCGCAACTGCACCGTCGGCACGTCCATCGCCTGCGTCGCGCGCCAGGCGTATCTTCGCTGCACCTTGAGCAAGCGGCCCTCTGTCTGGTGGCGGCAGTACCGGACCGCGTCAACGCTCAACTCACTGAGTCTCGCGTACCCGCGGTTGATCGTTGCTTCTGAATTCGTGAAAGCTGAGGCCGTCCGGACCGGCTACGACCCTTCGCGCGTCACGGTCGCGCCGTACTTCACCACGTTGCCGTGCGAATCGTCGGCGCCGCGCCTGAATCACGTGCTCTTTGCCGGCCGTCTTGTTCGTGAAAAAGGCGTCGACCTGCTCCTTGACGCGCTTGCCCGGACTCCCGGCGAATGGACCTGCACCATCGTCGGCGACGGCATGGCCGCCGCGAAATTGCGCGCCGCCGCGGCGTCTCTCGGCGTGACGGCGCGAGTGCGCTTCGCCGGGTGGCTGAATGGCGATGCGCTCGCAGCGGAGTTCGACGCGGCGTCTGTCGTCGCCGTGCCGTCCCGCTGGCCCGAGCCGTTCGGCATCGTCGGCATCGAAGCGATGTCGCGCCGCCGGCCTGTCGTGGCGTTTCGCGTCGGCGGCATACCCGAGTGGTTGGATGACGGCGTTGCCGGCTTTGCGATCGAGCCGTTGGACGTCACGGCCTTCAGCGAGCGCCTGCAGTGGCTGTTCGCGCATCCGGCTGAAGCCGCGGCGATGGGCCGCGCCGGCCGCGCTCGTGTCGAGCGCGACTTTGACGGACGCGCCCACCTGAGTCAGCTCCTGCCGATCTATCAAGAGCTCAGTGAACAGCGATAATCTCGACCGCGGCTTCGGCCGCCGGCTCGCGCGAAACCTTACGCTGCAAATGGCGTCACAAGCCGTCGCGATTGTCATCAGCGTCATTACGGTCGGCGTCCTGGCGCACCGCCTGCAGGTAGAGGCGTTCGGCGGCTACAACCTCCTCTTCACGTTCATCTTCTTTTTTGTGTCGGTCAACGATCTCGGGATTCCGACGACGGTGTTGAGGGAGATCACGCAGGCGCCGGCACGCACCGCGGAGTTCGTGCAGAACATGATCGGGCTCAGGCTCGTGATGGCGGCGATATCGATCGCGGTCGCGTGGGTGTTTATCTCATGGGTGGATCTGCCGCCGGCCTACCGGCTGTCGCAGTTTGTCTTTCTGCTGATCCTCCCCGTTCAAGCCATCGGCGGCACGTTTGTGGTTTTGCAGTCGAGGATCCAGATCGGCCGGGTTGTTGCGGCCGAGATCCTCACGAGGGTCGTCGGTTTTGTCGTGATGATGATCGCGCTCGCATGTGGTCAGGGGCTTCTGTGGGTCGTGGTCTCGCTCGTGATCGGGGAGATCGCCGGCACGACCTTGATTCTCGCGATGACGTGGCGGTCGGTCCGGCCGGTTCCCCGTGTCGATTTCGTGATCTGGCGACAGATCATCTCGCTGAGCCTGCCGCTCAGCGGGAACAGTCTGCTCTCCGCCATCCTCCAACGTGTCGACATGATCATGCTGCAGAAGATGTCGCCGACTGCGGAGATCGGGCTCGCGCGGGTGGCTCACTATGGTTCCGCGTATCGGGTGCCGAATCTCAGCGAACGGGTTCCTATTCTGATGATGGGCACCGTGTTTCCGATGATGGTGTCGTTTGCCGCAAACGATCTGCCGGCCCTGCGACGGCTGTACCGGAAGACGTTGATGCACCTCGCGGCTGTGGCGCTGCCGATGGCCGCGGTTGTCACGATCGCGGCGCCGTACGTCGTGCGCGCGTGGCTGGGGTCCGGGTACGAGCCTGTCGTTCCGTTGATGCGCATCCTTATATGGGCATCGGCGCTGTTGTACGTCGCGCTGCCGCCGGCGTACCTTCTGATCGCGCTGCGTCATCAGCGGATTAACTTCTGGTTGATGATTCCGGCAACGGTGCTGAACATCGCACTGAACCTGTTTCTCATCCCCGAGTACGGCGCAATCGGCGCCGCGTGGGCGAATGTGGCGTCGTACGGCTTCCTCGCGGCGGGTTACCTGATCGCTGTTGCGATCGTGATGCCCGCGCCTGCCGAGGTGCGCGCGTGAGGCGGGGCCTTCCCACGGACGGCTCGTCGGCTCGTGAAATCAGGATGCGCAAGTCGGCGCCCGCTGCGCGCAGCAAGTCGCCCGGCGCGTCGCCGGCGCCGTGGTGGCATCAAACGTTGTTGTGGGCGCTGCTCCTGGCGTCGCTGCCGTTGGTGAATCTCAAGGCGCCTCCGGAACCAGAAAACATTGGCGTGACGATGATGTTGTCGCCATTCGTGCTCGCTGCTGACGCCGGCGTGAGCGTCGCGCGATCGCGCGGGTCGCAGCGACCCGAGGGTGGGTCTTCATGGCCGCGCACATGGGCGCACGCATTCGGAACGGCGGTCTACGCCTTTTTCGGCTTGTGGCTGTCGTACCGGCTGGCGCTGCGTTTCGCGGGATCAGCGGCGGCGCTTCTCGCCACGGTCGCGATCTGGCTCGCCTCGTCGCTGCCGGTTTACCTGTACGCGTTGCCGTCGGAGTCTCTGCCCGCGGCGATGTTCCTTGCCGCCCTTGTGCTGACCATATGGCTTTCTGTTCGAGGCGGCGGCAGCGCCCGGTGGCGATGGTTGGTCTTTGGCTTGGCGGGCGGGCTCGCAACTGTGGCGTCGCCGTTTTGCGCCGCGTTGCTGGTTGTGGGATTCATTGAGAGCGTGGCGCAGATGGCGCGTCCCCGCGGTTTCGTTCCAGCGCTGATCAACGGCCTCGTTTTTCTTGTGGGCGTCGCCGCAATCATTGGCCCTGCCGTTCTGCTCACGAGCCAGACCGTTCCGTTGTTTCGCTGGGCCACTCCCGGGATCTGGGCCGAGACATTCTCGACGACTCACGGGGCCTTCGTGTGGACGCCGATTCTTTTGCTCGCCGTGTTCGGCCTGACCGTCGCACTTCGGCGGCAGCCTGCGCGTGGTTTGGTCTTGATCGTGGCGGGCGCCTTGTTCGTCTATCTCGTCGCGGCGACTGAATACCCGGGCACGGATGAAGTGGCCTACGGAAACCGGTATCTCGTTCCTCTCGTGCCAATCTTTGTGTGCGGGCTCGCGGCCTTGATCGACGCTCTCGTGGGCCACCGTAGCCGTCTCGCCTGGACCTCGGCCATTTCAGTTGCAGCGCTGATGATTCTCTGGAATCTTGGCTTGATGCTGCAGTGGGGCACTGGAATCATCCCCAATGACCGTCCGCTCGACATTCGCCGGGCGGCGGCCAATCAGTTGTCGGTGGTCCCGCACGCGGCGAAGGAATTTGTGGTTCGATACACCAATGATCGGAACGGCCCCATGGGCAACGTCGAGGGCGGCGCGCGGTGAGTAACCTCCGCACCCTGTCGTATTTGATCTTCATCTATACCTGCATCGAGGGGCTGGTCGTCAACATCCTTTACCCAAGCACGCTGCCGTTCATCTTCAAAGACGTTGCGATCATCGCGGCCTACCTCGTGCTGCTGATGAACGACACCGGAACAGGCTCGGGCTCGCTGAGAAAAGTCACACCGGCCATCGTGGCGTTTTCCCTTCTCACGCTGCTGTTTCTCGTTATGCCGTCTCCGATCTCCACATTCGGCATGCTTGTCGCCGTCAAGCAGCGGCTGCTCTACATCCCGCTCGTCTACATCGGCTATCACTTCCTGCGCGACGAGCGCGATTATTTCGGACTGATGCGGGTGATCGCGATCACCGCGATCCCTGTCAGTCTCTTCGGCGTCTACCTGTACTTCACAGGCCCGAGCGGCCTGACGTCGATCGGCGCCAAGTACTCGGCCATCATCGGTTCCACTGCCGGCTCGCACGGCATCGCCTTCTGGCGCGTGCCGTCGACATTCAATTCACCCGGGCAGTTCGGCTGCTTCCTGCTCGCCAACGGCGCGGCGATGCTGGGGGTGCTCTTCGGCGTCGGTGCCAGCGGGAGACTCCGGACGATCACGATGATCGCGATGGTTGTCGTACTCGTCGCGCTCATGGTGTCGGGCTCTCGCACCCCGCTTTTGATGTTGGTCGCGGTCGCCGCGTTGCTCCTCATCATGACCGGGCGCCTCGGGGGCATCGGCATGGCTGCCGCGGGCGGCTATGTGATTTTTGCCGTGGCGTTCTCGTACTTCGGCGGCGGCATCGAAGATCGAGTTGGTTCGATTGCCTCCTGGGAACACGTCGAGCGGTTCAAAACGACGTACTTCGGCCAGCTGTTCCTCCAGTTCCTCGGGCAGTCGCCGATGGGCTTCGGTCTCGGCCGCGCGACGATTGGCGCGCGCCACTTCACCCAGTGGCAGAACGTCATGCTGGTCGAGAGCTACTTCGGCATCATCGCCGCCGAGATGGGGATACTCGGCCTCGCCGTATTTAGCTGGATGATCACCGCGGTCGTCAGATTGCTTATCAAGATGCGCAAGGCGATGGGGTCGTCCCCCCTCTATGTGAACTGGCTCTCTCTGGTGCTGCTCTTACTCCTCCTGATCGCCTTGCTGCCGGTCGGAACGCCAATCGATTCGACCCCCGGCAACTTGTACTTCTGGTTCTTCCTCGGCATGGTCGTGAAGATGTACGACATCCGCGCCGCCATCACGCCCGCCAGGATGGCGGCGTCCGAGGCGAATTCCGTCGCGGCGCCTGGGTATCTGGGTTTTCGATGAGCGCCGGCGCCGAAACACGGCGCGTTGCGCTTGTGACCTCAGCGGGCGAGGCCGGCGGCGCCGAACGCGTCATGGAGACGCTGGCTGCGAACTTCGACCGGAACGCCGTGACGCCAGTGATGGCGGCTCCGGAAGACGGCCAGCTGTTGCAGCGCTGGCACGACCGCGGGTTCGAAACGTGCCCCCTTCCCGCCTTTGGGCGGCTGCGCCGGGTCGATCGCGGCGCAAGAGTCGTCGCAGAAATTGCGCGGCGCATCCAGCGCGACGAGATCCACATCGTGCACGCGCACGGCGTCGCCGCCCACATCCACGCGGGGCTCGCGGCCAGGCGCGCGGCTCGACCGGCGATTTATCACGCGCACGATCTCTTTGAATCAGATTGGTCAGCCGACGGCGCGCTGCAGCGGCTCGCGCTGCGCGTACCCGCCGACCGCGTGATCGCTGTCTCCGCAACCGTCGCCGCGTCACTCTATGGGCGAGTTGCGCCAGGGAAACTGGAGACAATCCTCAACGGCGTCTCCGAGGATGTCGTCGCGGCCGCACAGGCGCCCTCGGGTCCGCTCGTCGTGTGGTGCGGCCGCCTGCAACACTGGAAGGGGCCGCACCATTTCATCGCGGCCGCCCGCGAGGTGCGCGGCTCGCGCCCCGACGCGCGATTCGCGATCGTCGGCGGAACGCTGTTTGGCCTCGAGCCTGACTACCGCGATCTGCTCGAGCGCCAGGTGTCTGACGCGGGCCTCGAAGGCATCGTCGAATTTGTCGGGCAGGTCGACGATGCGCGTCCGTGGCTGCGCGCCGCCGACGTTCTCGTGCATTGTTCGGAACGCCCCGAGCCGTTCGGGCTCGTCATGGCTGAAGCGATGATGCAGGAACGCGCTGTCGTGGCGTTCCGCCAGGGCGGCGCGGCCGAGATCGTTGTGGACGGCGAAACCGGCCGGCTCGTTGCGCCGAGAGACGCCGCGGCGTTGGCCCGGGCCGTCGTCGATTTACTCGCCGATCCAGCGCGGCAGCGAGAGCTTGGCCTGTCGGGGCGGAGGCGTGCGCAGCGGTATTTCGCGGCTGCCGGCATGGCCGCGGCTGTCACCGCCGTGTACGATGCGATATCCCGCGAGCCATGAGTGATCTGAAGGAGCGTATCTATCGAAGGGCCGTTGGCCGCGACGTCCGCCTGCGCGGCCCACTGATGGTCTCGTGGACCGAGTTGCTCAGCTATCTCTGGCGGCGCGGCGGCTCGTCACGCCTGCGCGGGGCATTCCGCAGCTGGACGCTCGGCTCGTGCGGCGGCCGTTTCCTCATAGGCGCGCGAGTCCGCCTGCTGTTTCCGCGCCACATCCATGCCGGACGGAACGTCCTGATCGGCGATGACAGTTACGTCAGCGGTTTTTCCACCGCCGGCGTGCGACTCGCCGACAACGTGCGCATTCGCGAAGGCGCATGGATCCAGGCGACCAGTTCGCTCGACGAGCCCGGCGTCGGGCTGACGATCGGCGAAGGAACCTATGTCGGCCCGCGCGCGGTCTTCGGCGCCGGCGGCGGCATCACGATCGGCCGCCACGTCCTCTTTGGGTCCTCCGTTCATCTGCTCGCGGAAAACCACGAGTTTCGGGATCCGAATGCGCCGATTCACTCGCAAGGCGTCACGCGCGCCGGCATCACGATCGGCGACGACGCGTGGATTGGTGACGGCGCGATTGTGCTCGACGGCGTCACGGTCGGAAAGGGCGCCGTCGTCGGTGCCGGAAGCATCGTGACGCGCAGCGTTCCGGACGGGGCGGTTGTGGCGGGCAATCCGGCGCGCCAGATCCGGCAACGGTTTGAGGCGCCCATCGAGTGAAGGTCACACTCTTTCGCCCGTTCCCGGATCAGTACCGATTCAGCATGGCTAAGTACGCCGAGGAACTTCATCGGCGAGTCGGCCAGTACATGAAGTCGGGCGAGTCGATCGAGCTGCAGGGTTTTCCGTCGCCGCGGCTTGAGGGGCTCGGCCGGTACTGGGATCAGTATCGGCGCTACGGTCAACACGCGGCCGCTCACGCCGGCGATGTCAATCACGTCGTGGACCACGGCTTCGGGCATCTGACGAACCAACTGCCGCCCGGCCGCACGATTGTCACGTTTCATGACGCGGTCGTTACGAAAATTCCGGGCGTCCGGTGGACGACAAAGGCGTCGCTCAAGCACAGCATCCGGGCAATGCGCCGGGCCGCCGCGATCGTGTGCGACAGCGAAGACGGCAAAAAGGATCTGCTCGAGCTGGCGCAATTTCCTGAAGACACAGTGCGCGTGATCCCCATCGGCATCGACGAGTCGTTCCGTCCGCCGGCCGACCGCGCCGCCGTACGCCGCAAGCTCAGCCTGAACGGGAACGTCGTGCTGATGGTCGGGCACACGCAGGGCTACATGAACGTCGGCCGGATGCTGCGCGCCGTCGCGACGGTGATCGCGCGGCATGGCGTTGACGTCACGCTCGTCAAGATCGGTCTCCCATTCACTCAAGAACAGATGCGGATGATCACCGAGCTTGAGCTGAGCGACCGGATCGAGATCGTCGGCCGCGTGCCATTTGCCGAAGTGCCGTCGTATTTTCAGGCTGCCGACGTCCTGTTGTACGCGCCGCTGCTCGCCGGTTTCGGTTTACCGCCGCTCGAAGCGATGGCGTGCGGAACGCCTGTCGTCGCGTCCAATCGCGGATCCATCCCAGAGATCTGCGGAGACGCCGCGGTGCTGACTGACGCCGAGGATGAAGGTGCGCTGGCCGTCGCCCTGGCCGACGTGCTGACGAATGCGCCGCGTCGGCGCCGTCTCGTTGACGCCGGCTTCGAGCGGGCCGCCAGATTCGAGTGGAGCACATCGGCGCGGCAGTTCCTCGAGCTCTACAGACTCGTAGGCCGTGCGTAAGATCGCGATTATCCAGCGATTCCTGCCGAGCCGGTCGCGTGGGGGGGTGGGACACTTCACACACGGCCTCGCAAACACCCTCGTGACGCGCGGCCATGCGGTCACCGTCTTCAGCCAGGATCCGGCCGCGCCGGGCGGCCTGTATTCCACGGTTCACGTGCCGGTCGCCGATTCCAGATTCGCGCCCATCGCATTTCCGTTTGCTCTCCGAAAATGCGACTTCAGCGGGTTCGACGTCATTCATGCGCAAGGCGATGAGCAATGGCTCTCGCACAGGGGCTTTCCGCCGGTGGTGAGGACGCTGCACGGCAGCTCGCTTGCCGAGGCCTGGCACAACGGTGTTCGTGCGGGATCGCCAAAGCGGTTCGCGCTCCACTTTTATTTCTATGTGATGGAGTTCGTGGCTGATCTTCGCGCCACGCGCGTCGCGGGGGTGTCTTCCGGGACGGGCCGCCACTTTCTGAGAATGGATGCCGTGGTGCCGAATGGTGTGGATGTCGCGCGGTTTGCTGCCGCCGGCAGCGGCGCAGCCAAGAGCGCTGCGCCGTCCATTATTTTTATCGGCGAACTGCGCAGTCGAAAGCGCGGCACGTTCATCGTGGATATTTTTCTTCGCGACGTTCGCGCCCGGCTGCCGAACGCAGAGCTCTGGCTCGTGAGCCCGGACCGCCCGGAACGCGCTGATGCGACGCCGGCCAACGGAATTCATCACCTGGGCTCGCTCAGCGACGCTGATTTAGGGGCACGTCTTGCGGCTGCGTGGGTCATGTGCCTGCCGAGCGCTTACGAAGGATTCGGCCGCCCGTACGCCGAAGCCATGGCTGCCGGTACGGTCGCGGCGGCCACGCCGAATCCCGGCGCAGACGATGTGCTCGATGAAGGCCGCGCGGGGGTTCTGGCCACAAATGCGCAACTCGGCGAGGCGCTGGTCAGCGTGCTGACTGACGAAGGCGCGCGCGCGAGGTTCGTTGAGGCCGGGCGCGCGCGAGCCGGCCGTTACGACTGGGCCGTGGTCGCCGCGCAGTATGAAGCGCTATACGAGGAGGCTATTCAGGCCGCCCCGCGGCGCCGGCAGGCCGGCTCGTGACTAAAATTCTCTTCCTCCACATCATGTCTGAGATTGGCGGCTCGGATCTTTCGCTCGTCCGGCTTGTCGAAGGCCTCGACAAAACCCGGTACGCCGCGGTTGTTGCGCTGCCGGCTGACGGCCCGCAGGTTGCGAAACTGAAGGCTGCCGGCGCGCGCGTTGAGATCGTGCCGTCGATGCTGAAGCCGACATCGCGCCGCGGCATGGGCTATCGGGTGCGGTACGTACTGAATTTTCCTCGCGCTGTCCTGGCGATTGGCGCGCTGATTCGCCGGGAGAACGCGTCGATCGTCCACACGAACACCATCCATAATCTTTACGGCGTTCTGGCCGCGTGGCTGGGGCGGGTGCCGCACGTCTGGCATTTCCGCGAGATCGTGTGGCAGTCTGGAATGCTGCGCCGGCTGGAGCTCTGGATGGCTCGGCACCTCACCGCCCGCATCATCGTCACGTCCGATGCCGTCGCCGCGATGTACGGGCCCCGCGATCGATGGCCCGTTCACCTCGTGAAAGTACCGAACGGCGTCGAGGCGGATCGCTACAGACCCGGCGACGGCGCGCGCGTACGCCGCGATCTTGACGTCGCGCCCGACCAGCCGCTTGTCGGGATCGTGTGCCGTCTGGATCCGTGGAAGGGCGTCGAGACGTTTCTTGAAGCGGCGGCGCAGGTCGCGCTCCGCGAGCCACGAACCGTATTTGCCGTCGTGGGCGGGCCGATCATCGGGCAGGAGTCGTACGAAGTCACGCTGCGCCGGAAGGCGCGTGATCTCGGGATTGCCGAGCGAGTGCGATTCACGTCATGGCGATACAAGCCGGAGGACATGCCGGACGTACATCGAGCGCTCGACATCCTGGTGCTCGCGTCTGTGGAACCGGAGCCGTTCGGGTTGGTTGTGCTGGAGGCGATGGCAACAGGCAAGCCCGTTATCGCGACCGCCCACGGCGGGCCGCTCGAGATCATCGAAGACGGCCGCAGCGGGGATTTGGTCCCGCCGGGCGATACGGTTGCGATGGCCGATGCGATCGTCGGGCTCATTGAGGATCCCGCTCGTCGCGCCCGCGTGGGCGCTCTTGCCCGCGAGCGCGTGCTGGCGCACTACACGGCCGAGCAGTACGTGGCCGGCGTGGACGCCATCTACCGGGAACTGGCGGGCTAGCCGGCGATGTGCGGCATCGCAGGTTTCGTGGATTTTTCGCCGCTGGCGTACTCGGCGCAGGCCGGACGCCCGGGCGGCGACGGCGCAGACGTGCTCCGGCGCATGGACGATGCGCTCGCGCATCGCGGCCCCGATGGGCGCGGCAGCGCGCACTTCACCAGCGCGGGCGCTGAAGTCGGGCTGGCTCATCGCCGGCTCGCCATCATCGATCTCAGCGACGGTGGGCATCAGCCGATGGCCACGCCTGATCGCGCGTCGTGGATTACCTACAACGGCGAGATCTACAACTATCGCGCGCTCCGGGACGATCTTGTGTCAACCGGCACGCCGATCCGCACGGCTTCCGATTCCGAAGTTCTCCTCGCGCTGCTCGCGGCGCGCGATCTGTCCGCGCTGCCGATGCTGCGCGGCATGTTTGCATTTGCATGGTGGGACGAACGCGCGGCGCGCCTGGTGCTGGCGCGCGATCGGTTTGGCATAAAGCCGCTCGTGTTTGCCGAGACGCGTCCGGGGCGCTGGTGCTTTGCGTCTGATGCCGCCACCCTCGCCGCGGCGGGCGAGATTGCGCTGCGGCCCGATCCGACTGAGCGCGACGAGGTGATGGCGCGCGGCGCGGTGGCCGCCGACAAATCATTCTGGTCCGGTGTCCAGGCGGTCGCGCCAGGCGAAGCCGTGATCATTGACGCCAACGGCATCCGCCGCCATGCCTACTGGTCGCTCGAGGATGTTCTTCTGGCACCGCGGCAGGCGACGACGGTTGCACGCGCCGCCGAGACGTTGCGCGACGCGCTGACCTCGTCTGTGCGCGCGCACCTCGTCAGCGACGTGCCGGTCGGTCTCTTCCTCAGCGGCGGTCTCGACAGCGCGGCGATTCTCGCGACCGTGCGCAACGTTGCTGCCGGGGGCGCCGGGCCGATCCGAACCTTTACGGTCACGATGGGCGACCAGGCGCTCGACGAAGCCGACGCGGCCCGTCAGGCCGCGCTCCAGTTCGGCGGTGATCACACCGAGCTCCGCGTGGGCGATCTCGATCTGGACACCACGCTCGACGAGTTTTTTGCGGCGATGAAAGAACCGACCGCCGACGGGCTCAACACGTTCGTTGTTGCCCGCGCGGCCCGGCAAGCCGGTGTCCGCGTGGCGATGTCCGGCATTGGCGGCGACGAATTGCTCGGCGGCTACCAGAGCTTCAGCCGCGTGCCGCAGCTGTCTGCGATCCTGCGCGGCGTGAGTCCGATCGGGCGCGCCGGCCTGGGCGGCGCCGCGGCGATGCTGCCGGGCCGGCACGGCGACAAGATTCGCGCGCTCGCCGGTGGATCGCCCGATGTCGCCAGCGTGTGGTGGAACTATCGGGCGGTCACGCCGCGGCGCGACGGCCGCGCCGTCCCGCTGCCCGCGATGCCCGCCGCGGCCAGGCATGCGTCGCCGTTTGCGGTCGTGCGCTATCTCGAATACCGGGAGTTTCTGGAGCGCCAGTTGTTGCGCGATGCTGACGCATTCACGATGGCGTTCGCGCTCGAACTCCGTACTCCGCTCGTCGATCACGACGTCGTCGAAGCCATGGCCGCCGTAGGGGAGTGGCCGCGCGGCGGCGCGCAGTCATTCAAGTCGGCGCTGTTTCGCGCGCTCCCGGAATTGACCCGGCCGGGCGCTGCGCTCGAGCGCAAGCAGGGATTCGTGCTACCGATGAGCCGATGGATGCGCGAAGCGCTTGAACCGCAGGTCCCGTCACGATGGCGCGATCTGAAACCGCGCCTGGAGGCGCACGGGCATCGCGACCTTATCGCACGCTTCCTCGCCGGCCGCATTCACTGGTCACGGTTGTGGACGCCGTACGTCCTTGCACGCGCGACGGCGCGCTAGCCGGAGAATGAACATCCGCTAATGGATCTCTCAGTCATCGTCGTGACCTACAACTCGCGCGCGTTCATCTCGACGTGCCTCGGGAGTCTCGACGCCTGCCTTGACGGGCTGAGAGCTGAGGTCTGCGTCGTGGACAACCAGTCGAGCGACGGCACGGCGGCGCACGTGCGCGAGCATCATCCGTTTGTGAGAGTCGTCGAGGCCGGCGCGAACCTCGGCTTCGCGCACGGCATCAATGCGGGCCTGGCGCGCACGTCGGGCCGGTACGTCTTGTGGCTCAATCCCGATTCGCGCGTGCGGCCGGAATCTGCCGGAGGCCTGGCCGAATGGCTGCGGTGGATGGATGAGAACCCGGAAGTCGGGGTGTGCGGCGGCAAGGTGCTCGATCCGGGCGGCACGCTTCAACGATCGGTGAGAAGTTTTCCGTCGTACGGCGCGGTCTTCGGCGCGCGGTACTCGATCTTCACCAAGATGTGGCCCGAGAATCCGTTCTCGTCGAAATACCTCCGGACCGATCTGCTGTACGACGCTCCGGAGCCGGTGGACTGGATTTCCGGCGCGTGCCTCTTGCACCGTCGCGCTGTGAGCGACGCGCTCGAGGGTCCTGACGACGGGTTTTTCATGTACTTCGAGGATGTGGACTTCTGCTACCGCGCATGGAAGAGCGGCTGGAAGGTGTACTTCCACCCCGCGTTCGTCGTCGAGCATCATATCGGTGGCAGTTCGGAACACATGCCTGTGCGCATGCTCAAGGAGCGCCATCGCAGCATGTGGCGGTGGTACACCAAACATTTCCAGCGGTTCTGGCTGAAGGACATCGCGATCTGGGCGGGAATCTGGACGCGCTGCGCGTGGCTGACGCTGGCGCGTACGTGGCGGAGATGATCGCCAAGCGGGTGTTCGATATCACATTCGCAGCGGTGTCGCTGGTGATCTCGTCGCCGATCTGGCTCGTCGCGGCCGCGCTCGTGAAACTTCAGGACGGCGGCCCCGTCTTCTTTCGTCAGGACCGGTCGGGCCTTCGCGGCCGCCCCTTTGATGTGTTGAAGTTCAGGTCGATGTCGGTCGACGCCGAGCGCGACGGCGCCAGGCAGGCGGTTGAGGGCGACCGCCGGATAACGGCTGTCGGGCGGTGGCTGCGCGCGACGGCGATGGATGAGCTGCCGCAACTCTGGAATATCTTGAGGGGTGACATGAGCGTCGTCGGCCCGCGGGCGCTGCGGCCGGGCGAGGTGGATGCGCACGGCGCCGGCGTATTCGAGCGGCTGGAGGATGTGCCGGGGTTTGCCCTCCGATCGTCGGTCAAGCCGGGCCTGACGGGCGTGGCCCAGATCTATGCGCGTCGCGATTTACCCAGGCGTCAGAAGTTTCGCTACGATAGGCTCTACATTCTGCGTCAGTCGTTCGCGCTCGATATCCGGCTGGTCGCGTTGTCGTTTTGGATCAGCCTCACCGGTGCGTGGGAAGCCCGCGGCCGTCGGGGCAAGGGAGTGCGGAACTAATTTGTGGTGAGGACCTCCAATATCCGGGACGTTGTCGTTGTCGGCGCTGGACCGGCCGGCCTGACGGCGGCTGCGAAGTTGGGGTCGCTCGGCCACGACGTCGTTGTGCTCGAGGAGCATCCTGAGATCGGCCACCCCGTGCACTGCACGGGCGTCCTCGGCGTCGAAGCGTTCGACGAGCTCGACCTGCCGCGCGAACCCATTCTCGCGATTACCGGTGCTGCGGCTTTTCGCCACGGTCATGGCGAGCCCGTCATGGTCGACAGCGATCGCATCAAAGCGGCGGTCATCGACAGGGGCCGGTTTGATGCCGCTCTCGCCACTCGCGCTGTCGCCGCCGGCGCCGAGGTGCGCACGTCGGCGCGTGTGGACGGCCTGTCGGTCTCGCCGAGCGGCGTCACGGTCCGCGTTCGCGACGGCGAAAGTGTCGAAGCGCGCGCGTGCGTCCTCGCCTGCGGCGCGAATTACCGGTTCAACCGCGAGCTCGGGCTGGGCGTGCCCAGAGAGTTTGTGCAAACGGCGCAGATTGAAACGCCATTTGCTCTGCTCCCGCGCATCGACGTCCGATTCGGCCGCCAGGTCGCGCCGGGCGGTTTTGCGTGG
Organism: Vicinamibacterales bacterium; assembly: GCA_046598935.1. GTDB lineage: Bacteria > Acidobacteriota > Vicinamibacteria > Vicinamibacterales > SCN-69-37 > SCUN01. The sequence continues at coordinate 19,424 of JBKJHW010000033.1, forward strand.
GCCGTGCCATTTGTGCGCGACGGCCAGCCGTATGCCCGCCTTGGACTGTTCTGCGATTCGGGCGCGAGCCCGCGTTTTCGCGAGTACTGCAAACAGATGGCACATGAGTCGGGGATCGATCCCGCGTCGTTGCCGTCCCCGCGGATGAAGATGCTTCCGCTCGGCCCCGTGAAGAAGACCGTCGCCGCACGCGTCGTCGCGATCGGTGACGCGGCCGGCCTCGTGAAGCCGACCACCGGCGGCGGCATCTACTACAGCATTCTCAGCGGCGTCATGGCCGCCGAAGCGCTCGGCGAAGCGCTCAACCGCGACGAGCTCGGCGAACGCCAGCTGCGCGCGTGCGAAGACGGCTGGCGCGCCCGCCTGGGTCCGGACATCCGTGCGGGCCTTGCGTTCCGCGCGCTGGCCACGCGCATCGGCGACCGTGGCATTCAGGCCGTGATCGAAGTGGCGCGTGTGGACGGCATCATCCCGCTGCTCAAAGAAACGGCCGACTTCAACTGGCACCGCAAGGCGGCGCTCGCCCTACTGAAACATCCTTCCGTTCGGAAGGCCGTTCTCAGCTCCATCTGGAGCTGACATGCATATCCTCCTTCGTGACCGCCGGGTGCTCGCCGAGCGCGTACGCGCGGGCAATCTGCAAACGCTGATCGATGACGCCGCCCGCGAGGGCGTCGAAGGTCTATTGGTGCATGCGATTGGCACCGGCGTGGATCCCATCGTGGATGCGGAGCGGCGGCGCCTGGCTCTTCGCGAGGGCGTCGCGTTCGCCGAGATGGTGCGCGTCGTCAGCGCGTTTGCCGAGGGGGGCGTACGCACGGCGATTCTTAAGGGCAGCGCGATCGCATACACGCTCTACCCTGAGCCCTGGAGCCGGCCGCGCTTCGATCTCGACCTGCTGGTGGGGCGCGCCGATCGCGATCGCTCCAAGGCCATCATGCGCGCGCTCGGCTATCACGAGGGCAGGCCGATGAGCAGCCGCTGGCTCATGCAACAGGATGCGTGGAAGCGAACCGTCGGATCTGATCTCATCGACGCCGACGTCCACTTCGAGCTGACGAACCGCCAGTTTTTCGCATCGCGGCTGCCGGTTGAGGCGCTTCTCGGGCGCGCCGTTCCGGCGCCATTCGCGGGCGCGGGCGCGTGGCAACTGGATCCCGTGGACGCGCTGATCTACGCGTGCGTACACCGCGTCGCGCATCACTCACAGGAGGCACGGCTGATCTGGCACCTCGATATCGCGCGGCAGGGCGCCGCGCTTGAGGCAGCCGGCGTGACGTCACTGCTCGAGCGCGCCCGCGACGCCGGCCTGTCTTCGATCGCCGCGCAGGAGTTGCGCATCGCTGGCGCGCTTTCGAACGAGCGATCAGGCGCGCTGGCGCCCGAGGTGGTTCGCGCGCTGTCGGAAACCGGCCGCAGCGAGACCTCCGCGCGCTACCTCGCGGGCGGGCGCGGGCCGGCGGGTGACCTGTGGCTCGATCTTCAGTCGATGCCCCGCTGGCGTGATCGCGCCGGCCTGGTCGCCGAAATGCTGTTTCCGGCGCGCGACTACATGCTTCGCCAGCCGGGCGTGACCCCGGCTAATCTTCAGTGGCGTTACATCCGGCGATACTTTGAATGGCCGGCGCGTTGGTTTCGTTAGCGCAGCTTGGCGCGATTGCGATCAGGCGGCGGCGGCACGACGGGCTCGTCCTGCCGGTTGCCGCCAAACCAGTCCGAGAGGCGCTGCAGCCGTCCCCGTCGCTCACCCAGCGACTCGTGCATGTGCGAAATCACGTCGATCGCTTCTTCGAGCGTCTTCACGACGCCAATCCCTCTGCTGATCGCGTGATCTTCACTCGCGCGATCGTGCCGGTCGCGAAGCAGCAGCAGCGCCTTCGCGGTTGACCCGCCGACCACATCCACACAATTGAGCAGCTGATCGTCGACGATCACGTCGAGCCGCAGCGCATTCGCCAGTTCACCGCGCGAGCCCGGCACCGTGACGACGGCGGGGTAGTAGAAGCCGTGCTGTTCGATCCACCACTGCGTCTGGAACTGCACCGGATCGCCGTCAGTGGAAGGGCGGCGCGTCATGAACACCACTTCCCACTTGCCGCGGCGCGTCAGCTCGTACAGTCTGGCCAGTTGCTGCGGCTCGTACGCGTCGAGCCGCGTCCACCAGTTGTTCGAGCGTTTGACGTACGTCCAGATCGCCTTGATTTCGCGCGACGAGAGCGGATCAACGGCCGACGCGTCCGTCGTCTGCATCCGGCCACCGATGCCCGCGTCGTCGGCAGCCTGCTGAAACGCTGTGCGAAAATCCGCGAGTACGCCGTCGATGTCGAACGCCACGCGCAGCGACATCAGCGATGACCCTCGGCCGAATCACCGCGTGATGACCGCGACGTTGCGATGCCGGCAGCGGCGGCGGCCAGGAAGAACACGGCGGGCGTCAGCAGTGGAGTTTCCCAGATGCTCTGCACCGCGAGCCCCACGAGGCCGACGAGCGCGCCACTTCTGAGGTAGCGGTGCGCGCTGTGGTCATGGCGTTGCTGTCTCAGATGAAGCCTGACGAGCATCAGAACTGCCGCGAGCGCCATCAGCGCGCCCGGGATGCCGGCCTCCGCCACGGTCTGAAGGTATTGGCTGTGCGCGTGATTCATCATCATCCCGCGGGGCTCCGGCTGGTATAGCGGCATCGAACCTTCGTACGCGCCGTATCCCACGCCGGCGATTGGATACATCGCCGCCAGCGCCCGCGACGCCCGCCAGATTGTCGGCCGACCGCCCCAGCCGTCGTCCGCGCTGTTGCCCAGCCGGTTGACGATGCGCACGGGATTGGAAATCAAGAGAGCGCCAATCAGGAGACCCACAAATAACGACACCAGGCCCAGCCGGCCACGGCGCCCGAATTGCCGCCAGCCGCCAATCAGCGCAAACAACGCGGCCGCCGAAAACCCGATCAGTCCGGCTCGCGACTGCGAAATCATAACGCCGCCGGAAATCAGCGCGATAGCGCCCACGATGAAGAACGCGCGTGAATCGGTCAGCGCGCGCACGCTCGACCGCTTCACCGTTGACGCGAGCCAATGCGATTTCGCCCGGGCCGCCAGGTAGCCTCCGACAATCGGCGCGGCGATGAGCATCCATGCCGCGAAATGATTGCGGCTGATGACTGGCCCCATGGGCGTCGAATGTCGGTCGAGCGTGTGCCAGAAACCGTAGACAAGCCCGTTGGGGAAGATCGCGGGGCTGATGGCTGCGAGGACGACGCAGGCCGAACCGGTAAGTGCGATCCATCGCACGAACGCGCGCGCACCCGAATGACCGAGACTCTCGCGCGTCGTCCAGTAGAGCATCGCTGCAGCCGTGAGGACAATCAACGCTTCGAGTGTTGCCTTCGGCGCAAGTGACAGCGGGCGCCAGGCCCCTGGATCGAACTGGGTCAGATCGACGGCGCGGTGAAAGGCCTCGCTGGCCGGCGAGAGGACATTGATGATGGCAGGCGGCAACGGCGCGAGCTGCAGCCAGGCGATCGCGAGAATGGCGGCGAAGGTGAAATCCACGCCGCGCGTGCTCCCGCGGAAGATCCGCGGCCGGGCGACAAGGAAGAGGATGAGGATGGCGACCGCGGCGGGCCGGCTCACCCATGGATAGACAGCGCCAAAGACAAAGAGCGTCGAACTAATGATGAGCCCCGCCAGGACGGCGCTCATCATCTGCACGGCAGGCTGCTCAGTCCTTGGCCGGCGCGGTGGACCCGGTGCCGCTGGTGCTGGTGCCGTAGTAGCTCTTGTACTGGTAGCCGTAATACCGCGAATAATAGTATTTGTTGCGGTCGAAATTCACACGGTTCAAGACCGCGCCGATGACTTTGGGACGGCTGGCCATGATCATGTGCACGGCGCGCTCCGCGAGGCGCCGGCGCGTCATCTCGGCGCCGATGACAAACGTCACGCCGTCGACCAGCGGCGTCAGGATGATCGCGTCGGTGACCGCGAGCACCGGCGGCGTATCGATGACGACCCAGTCAAACGGGCCCTGTTTCAGGTTCACGATCAGCTGCCGCATCCGTTCCGACGAAAGCAGCTCGGATGGGTTGGGCGGCGTGCGGCCGGCGGTCATCACGCAGAAATTCGGGTCGCTCGTTCGCTGAATGGCTTCGCGAACGCGCGCCTGTCCGACGAGCAGGTGCGAGAGGCCGACCGTGTTGCTGATCTTGAGCGCCTTGTGAACGCCCGGTCGGCGCATGTCGGCGTCGACGAGGAGCACGCGGGAGCCGCCGAATGCCAACACCATCGCGAGGTTGCACGCCGTCGTCGTCTTGCCTTCGAGCGGCTGGGCGCTGGTCACGGTGATCACGCGCGTGGACTCGCCGCCGCTCGTGAAGACAAGCGATGTGCGGAGCGCGCGGTAGGATTCGCCGAAGTCATGCGGCACCGGGCCTGAGAGCACCGGCTGTTTGTCGCCGCGGACCGACGGCACGAGGCCGAGGAATGGCACGTGCAGCTTGCGCGTGATGTCTTCGGGCGTCTTGACCGTATCGTCGAGATAGTCGAGGCCAAACGCGAGCACCAGCGCGACCACGATGCCGCCAAGCAGCGCCATCAGCATGTTGCGCGCCGGGTCCGGCTTGAATGGCGAGCCCGGCACTTGCGCCGGATCCATGACCTTCACGTTGTTGCTGACGGCGGTGATTTCGACGAGCGCAGCCTCGCGGCCGCTTTCAATCTCCGTGAGCGACGACTGGAGGCGCTCGACGTCATTCTTGAGAAAGTCGATCGGAATGCTGGCGGCCGCCTGCGAATTGGCCGTCAGATTCTGGAGCTCGTACAACTCCTTGTAGCGGGTCTCCGCGTTGCGCGCGTTTTCGTACTCCTGGCGCGCCAGATCGACGATCTGCCGGAGACGTTGTTTGAGCTGCCCCACGGCGGTGGTGATGTCCTGCTCAACGGCCGTGACCTGCGTGTTGGCCGCGCCCAACTTCTGGACGTCGAGGAGCTGCTTTTTTTCGGCCTGTTTCTTGAGGATCGTTGTCTGGTAGTCGGCGACGATGCGGTCATTGGCGAACGCGGGAGCGGCCTGCGCCGCGTCCGGCTGGTTGAGATCGATCTTCGCGATCCCGTCGTAAGCCGCCCGCTTGCTCTGCGTTTCGACCCCTGCCTGGTTCCACACCTGCTTCTGGTTGGCCACGAAGCCGGCGAGCACCGTGCGGTCGATGAACGCACCGCTGGGGGAATTCTCCTGAGCCGCTTGGTACAGCTTCTTCGCGGCGTCGAGCTGGGTCTTCTTTTCGTCGGCCGTCTTTCGCGCCTGTTCCGCTTTATTGGCGAGGGCGGCCGTCTTTGACGTCAGGTTCTGGTCGACGTACACGGTCGCGAATGCATTGGCGGCTTCCGTCGAGAACTCGCGGTAACGCGATTCGAACGTAATTTCCACGAGGCGCGTGCCAAGCACGCGGTTGACTTTCCGGCGCGACATCAGCAGCTCGACGCGCCTGGCCTCCTCCGGTGTTTCCGGCGGGCCGTGGTCAGTGATCGCCGGCGGTTGCACGGCCTTCGACGTCAATGCCGGCGCGTCGTTGCCGCGGAAGAGCGAAAAGATCGGGTCGAAGATCCGGCGGCGCACGGTCAGCACTGCGTCGCCGAGGCCGGTGGGCTGTGCGTCCTGGCCGTTGAATTCCCGATTGTGCTCGAGGCCGAGCTTCGTCGCGACCATGCGAGCGAGCTGATGGCTCCGGAGCCGTGACAGCTCCGTTTCCATCTGATATTCCTCATCGTCGCCGTTGTACAGGACATTCGCGCCGGCGAGGCCCGGCACTGCTGCGCGCTCGGGATCGATCTGAATTGTGGCAACCGCCTTGTATTCCTTCGTCGTGGTGTAGGTCTGCACCGCGCCGCCGATGAGCACGATCAGAATCACCGCGATGACGACGTTGCGATAGCGGTAAATGACGCTGAGACGATCGAGCAGATGGACTTCGGACTCACCGTAGCCGCCCGGACCTCCGGGAACGCCTGACACCGGCATCGCAGGAGCCGGCGGTTCGATAGTGACGGGAGTCTTCGGATTAAACATTTCTATTTGATCGAGCTGAAGACCGCCGGCGGGGGAGCTGGCGGACCGCCGGACGGCGGAATCACCGGCGGCACGATCTGAATGAGCGGCGTGGCGATGGAGGTTATGCCTTGAGTGGCGGCGGACGTGACCGCCTGGCTGGCGGCGTTGCCGGCGAGCACGCTCAACTCGTTGGGCAGCAGCATCGGCAATCCGTTCGAGAGCCGGACGAATGTCGCGACGGTTTCACCCGGCGACACGGTGAAGGGGTGGCCGAGAGCCATCAGGGTGCGCTTGGCTGAATCGGTGACGTACTCGATCATGTACTCGCCGGGGTTCACGTTCTGGAACACGAACTCGCCGGCGGCGTTCGTCTGGGTGACGGCTTCGACGGTGTTCGTCACGGTGTTGCGGATCTGCACGGAGGCATCGGTGATCGCGCCGTTGTTGGCGGTCCACAGGTAGCCCATGATCTGGGTCGACTTCGAAACTCCGGCGTTGGCTGCCTGAGTCGCGCGGCCGGCCATCGCCGCGGCGCGCGACGCGCGAATCGCAGAGGCCGCTCTGGTCAGAGCGCTGGCGGGGCCGGTGGCGAGCGGCGTCGCAAGCTTGGTCGTGGCAGCCGCAACGGCTCCGCCCTGCGCCCGCATGGTCACGGGAACGAGCGAAATCGCCGTGATCACGGCGGCCAGTGCGAAACGACCCTTCATGTCATGTATTGTCATATCAAGACACCTATTAGTACGTCAATGACTTTCGGCGGCCCGGTTTGACGCCCTCACACTGCTTCCTTACAATACAATCGGACTTCTCGGATCGAGAGCCCATGGACTCTATTTTCCCGAAAAACGGCGCAATCCTTCCCCACCCGGATGTTGTCTGGCGGGAAGTGGATGGCGAAGTTGTCCTCCTGAACGTGGTGACAGGCCAATATTTCGGCTTGGACCCCGTGGGATCTCAGGTATGGATGTTACTGCAGTCTGCGGGTCCCAAAGGCGCGAACCTGCTGTCTCTTTGCGGCCTCGTGACGGCAGCATTTCAGGTGGATTCGGCAACCGCCGAACGGGACCTCGCCGCCCTGATCGACGAACTTCTTACACAGCAGCTTCTGGTCGTCGCCTGAGTCACGCGTGGGCGTGATCGCCGGAGGCGTTCCGCTTGATCCGGCCTCGCCCGAGGCGCGTTCCGTTCTGACGATTCGTTCCGCCGATCGCCGTTGGCTCGTCGCCTGGAGCGGCCGGATCGACAACCGCGCTCAGTTCGCGGATCGGTACGGCTTGGACAGTCCGGCTATTGATGGTGACGGCCAACTAGCGGCTGAAGCCATTGCGACGGGCGGCATCACGGCGCTTGGCGCCGGCATCGGTGATTTTGTCGTGGTGGCCTGGGACACGCTCGATCGCCGGCTTTGGCTTGCGCGCGATGCGATTGGATTCAGGCCGCTTTTTTATCTGCACGCGCGCGAACACGTCTGGTTTTCGACAGATCTGCGGTGGCTCGCCGACGGACCGGCCGCCGGCCGGCCGATTAACGAGGGGTACATCGCGGAGTACCTCGCCGGCGTGCCGGTGAGCAGCCACGAGACGCGTATCGAAGGAGTTGGGCGTGTCCTGCCTGCGGAGGCGTTGGCCTTCTCGTACGGCGTCCGAGCGTTGGACCGCGTCGCGCTATGGCGCCCGCCGACGACGCTTCCCGCGCGGAGGTCTGACGCGGAACTCATCGAGGAGTTCCGCGTACGATTCATCGCTGCCGTTTCACGCAGCATCGGTCAGGACCGCAGGCTCAGCGCGCAGCTGAGCGGCGGCCTCGATTCGACGTCTGTCGCGGCCGCGGCGCGGTCTATCTCAGGCCAGCCGCCCGATGCGTACTCGCTCGTCTATCCGTCGCTCCCAGTGTCGCTTGACGGCGACATGCTCGACGAGACGCCGTTCATTGATGCGGCAGTCAGCGAAATCGGCTGCCGGTCGATCCGCTTTGATCCGCTCGGCGCCGATGGACTTCAGCGCGTCGACTTTCTCCGCGTGATGACCCGGCACGGCGACGTCCCGGATTTTCCGGCGACCGATGCGCTCAACTACGCGCTGTTCACCCGCGCCGTCGCCGACGGGCACACGGTGATGCTGACCGGCCTCGGCGGTGACTATTGGCTCACCGGATCGACGTCCCGTATTCCGGCGCTTCTTCGACGCGGGAGGGTACTGGAGGCATGGCGCTTCCAGCGCGATGCGCGCCGCCTCGATACGATCGGCGCGACTGCGGCGCAGATCCGCGCGCACCTGCTCGCGCGACTGACGCCGGAGTGGCTCAAATCCGCGTACCGCCGCGCGTGGACGCCGCGCCCGTGGCCGGCCTGGCTTCCTGACGAGTTCACAGCGCGCGCTGATCTTGGCGCGCGAATGCGCCGTCTGTCCGCGCGCGTGCCGCAGGTCGACGACGACGTGTTGCAGGATTCGCTGATGATGGTCACGCTTGCCGGACCGCTGATCGCGCGTGAGTCGGTGTTCCGCGCGGCGACGGACGCCGGCGCGGCGGCTGGCGTTCAGTTCGACGTTCGCCACCCGATGCTCGACCGCGAGTTCATCGAGTTCGTGATGACGCTGCCCGACGACCTGCGCATGCGCGGCGGCCAGACCCGCTACATCATGCGGCGCGCGCTCGGATCCTTGCTCCCGCCGATGATTCGCGATCGCGGATCGAAAGGCGACGCGACGACGGTGGTCGACGCGGCGATATCGATGCTGCTCGCGGGGCGTACGTCCATCGACGGCCGCGCGTCGGCGCGCGGATGGATCGATCCCGCGAAGCTGTGGCCGCGGCTTGAAGTGCTGTCGCTCGGCGACTATCGCACGCGTTTGCCGGCTGAAGGCGACGACCACCTGTGGGCGGCCGTCGCCATCGAAACCTGGCTCACGGAGCGTGGGGCATAATCACCCGATGTCGCTCTTGATCGACACGCACCGGCAGTTTCTCGCGGACGCCGTGAGGCTCGACGCGTTTTCGCGGGCGATTACCGAGGCCGTTCGGCCCGGCGATGTCGTCGTCGATCTCGGCAGCGGCACCGGTGTGCTGGGCTTGCTCGCGTGCCGTGCGGGCGCCTCGCGCGTGTACTCAGTCGATCAGACAGGGATGGCGGCGTTTGCGCGCCGTATCGCCGCCGACAATGGATTCGCGGATCGTGTGATCGCGGTGCGCGGCCATTCGTCGCGCGTCGAGCTCCCGGAGCGCGTCGATGTCATCGTGTCGGACATGATCGGCCGGATCGGAATTCACAGCGGCAGCGCTGAGGCGCTGATCGATGTGCGCAACCGCTGGCTGCGGCCTGGCGGCTGGCTGATGCCGGCGGCGGTTGAGACATGGATCGCGCCGGTGGAGCAGCCCGCGCTTCACGCCGACGTCGATTTCTGGGCCGCTCCGGTTGCCGGTTTCGACATGTCGGCGGTGCGGCGGTCGGCCGCCAACACCGGGTATCCCTGCACATTCGAACCCGCGCAGTTGCTTGCGCCTGGCGCGATCGGCGCGCGATGGGAATATCGCGCCGGCGACGCGTCGTTTGCGCGCGGCACGGCCTCGTTTTCGGTCGCGCGTTCCGGCGTATTTCACGGTGTCGCCGCGTGGTTTGTGGCGCAGCTGTCTCCGTCGGTCACGATGACAAATGCGCCGGGCGCGCCGGACCGCATCAAGCGGCGCAATGCGTTTCTGCCGCTTGAGGCGCCGGTGCCGGTCGAGGCCGGCGACGTCATCGATGTGACGCTCACGCTCAGGCCCGTCGACTTCGTGGTGTCGTGGAGCGTGCGCTGCTTGCGCGCCGGTCGTGAGATCGGTGCGACGCAGCAGTCGACCCTGCGCGGCATGCTGCTCGAGCGCGAGGACCTTCTCAGTTCAGCCGAACATTCGAAGCCACTGCTTAACCGGTGGGCCGCCGCGCGCGCGTCGATCATTGAGTTGTGCGACGGACGCCGCGAGCTCGGCGAGATCGAGCGGCTGGTGTTCGAGCGTCACGCTGCGCTCTTCGGTAACGCGATGCAGGCCAAGGTGTTTGTCGCCGAAGTCGTCGGCCGCTACGCCGAGACGGCGCCTGCGCGCCAGGCGTGACCACGCCCGTGCGGTATCGCCTGAGCGATCTCGTCTTCGAGAGCGCATGTCCGCTTCCGGAGTTAATGCCGCTCTCGGAGGACGACACTGCTCGGCCGGAAGTGCGCGTCTCGTGGCACGACGCGCGCAGTTCCCCGCTCAACGGCGCGCAGTTTTCCGCATGGCTGACGGCGGAGGGTCCTGAGTGGCTGACGTTTGCGGACGCCGCCGGCGGTTTCCTCCTGACTTTTCCCGGGCACGGCCAATTCGAAATCGCGCACGACGCATCCGTGGTCGGTGTGCACCCATTTTCACAGACGCCCCCCGACACGATGCGGCACCTGCTGCTCAATCAGATTCTGCCGCTCGTCCTCAGCAGGCGAGGCCGCCTGGTCATGCACGCGAGCGCGGTCAGCTATCGAGACCGGGTCGTCGCGTTTGTCGGCCGCTCGGGCGGCGGCAAATCGACGCTGGCGATGGCGTGCGCGCGCGCCGGGGCGGCGATCGTGTCGGACGATTGCCTCGTGGTGAACCGGACGGCGTCGGGCTGGAGCACCGTGCCGTGCCATGCCGGCGTCCGATTGTGGCCGGCGGCGCTCGCGCTGTTTGGCTGGCACGCTGAAGCGGGTGAGCCGGCGGCGCACTACTCGGACAAACGCCGCTTTGATGAGGGGCATCACGGACTCGCGTTCGAAACGCGCAACCTGCCGCTCGCGGCGATTTTGTACCTGCCTCCACTCTCGGCGGGCGAGTCGCCCACCTCGGCCCTTGGCCCGGGCGCCCTCGCGCAAACGCTGCGGGGGCGCGACGCGGTGATGGCACTGGCGTCTGAATTCTTCCGGCTCGATTCGCGCGATGCATCCGAATCGCGCCGCCAGTTCGACGCAATCAGCCGGATGGCCGCCGAGATCCCCGTCGAGATTCCCGAGCGGCAGCCGCCGGACGCCGCTGCGCGATCGTTGTTGTGTAGAATAACTGAGAGTTGGAGGCGCCCCCGTGACTGAAGATTCCCGCAACACCCCGACCGAGCCGCAGACGTCCGGTGGTGTCCGCCGCCCTTGGACTCGGCCGGTGCTCACCGCATACGGCCCGATCGGGAAGTTGACGCAGGGCAAGTCGGGCACGAAAGGCGACGGCACATCAGGGATGAAAAGCTGCCTCTAGCAGTCAGCGTTCGCTCCATTACGCATCAATTCAGCGAGAAGCGGCGGCTGTTCCGGCCGCCGCGGCCTGCAGTTCGGGCGTTGTCTTCGTTCTCCCTCACAGTTGAAGCCGGCCAGTTTGTCGCGGTCACCGGCGCGAACGGCGCCGGCAAGACCACCCTCCTCGAGATTCTCGCGACCTTGCTCGTACCCACATCAGGCGACGTCTCTGTCTGCGGCTTCGACGTGCGCACCAATGCGCTCGACGTGAGACGGCACATCGCGTATGGCCCTGCCGGCGGCAGTTCGTTCTGGCCGCGACTCACCGGCGCCGAGAATCTGCGGTTCTTCACGGCTCTGGCCGGCCGTGAATCCGCCGGCCGGCGCGATCAGATCGCCGCGGCCGGCGCCGACGTTGGCCTCGCCGCCGACGTGCTTGATCGCGAAGTCAGAACGTACTCCGACGGCCAGGCCCAGCGGCTCAATCTCGCGCGCGCGCTCTTGCGCGGCGCCGGCCTCTGGCTCATCGACGAACCGACACGCAGCCTCGATCCCGATGGCCAGGCCGCCACATGGCGGCTTATCCGCGATCGTGCGCGCGAACGCGCGGCCACGGTGATCGCCGCGACGCACGACGTCCGCGGCGTGGCCGGCGTAGCGGACTTGACGGTAGCGCTCTGATGACGTCGCGCGGCCTGCTCGAGCAGGGCAAGGCGCTCTTCTGGCGCGACCTGCTCACCGACGTGCGCCACCGCCTCATTTATCTGTTTCTCATCGCGGAAGCCACGCTCGCGCTCGTGTCGTACGCATTTCTCGCGCGCATCTTCGGCGACGCGCGCCCGGATGGTTACGAGCCGCTGGCGTTTCTCCTCGTCGGCATCGCCCTCACCGACAGCCTGACGACGTCGATCGTGTACCTCTCGCAGGGTGTGCGCAGCAACCAACAGGCCGGCACGCTGAAGGCGGTGCTCGCGATGCCGATTTCGGCTGTCCGGTTGATGTGGCTCTCTATGCCGTATCCGGCGGCGCGGGCCGCCGTCGACTTCATCCTTCTCATCGGTGTGGCGATTGCCCTCGGTCTGCCTGTCGCCGGGATCAACATCGGCGGCACGATCGTCGTGTTCATCCTCGCGGTGCTGGCGATGACGGGCCCTGCGGTGGTGTCGGCGGCACTGGCCGTCGCATTCAAGCACGGCGATCCCGTGCGTTGGGCGCTCGCGTCGGTGACGTGGTTGTTGTCCGGCGTGCTCTATCCGACCGACGTGATGCCGTCCGTGCTTCAGACCATCGCATGGCTCTTGCCGACCACGCATGCGTTGACAGCGATTCGCGCGACGATCATCGACGGCGCCAGCCTCGCGCGTGTGAGCGGGGACGTGGCCATGCTGGCAGGTTTCGCGGGGGTGGGTATCCCTCTGGCGCTCTGGATCTTCACGCTCGCGGTTGACTACGCGCGCCGCGAAGGCACGATCGGCTACTCATGAAGAAGCGCTCTGGAAAGCGAGCGGCGACACCGGACGGCGCCGCCGGGTGGGACGAGTACGCGGCGTTCTACGACTGGGAAAACGCGCAAACCGTCGGGCGGCGCGATATCCCGTTCTGGCAATCGCTCGCCGGACGAACGCGCGGGAAAATCCTCGAGCTCGGCGCAGGCACAGGGCGGCTGACCGTGCCGCTCTCGCGCGTCGCCGGCCGGCGCGTCGTCGGCATCGATCGGTCCGCGCCGATGCTCGCGCGCGCTGTGGCGAAGCTCAAGCGCGCAAAAACGGAAGGTCGCAAACCGTCCCGCTACAGGAGCCGGCTTGTACTCGGCGATATCCGCGAGCTGCCGTTCGACGACCGATCATTCAAGCTGGTGATCGCGCCGTACGGCATGTTGCAGTCGCTCACGCGCGAGCGCGATCTGACGCGCGCGTTGGCCGAAGCGGGTCGCGTGCTCGCGCCCGGCGGTATCCTCGGCGTTGATCTCGTTCCCGATCTGCCCGCCTGGGACGAGTACCGCAGATCCGTGCGCTTTCGCGGGCGAATGGGAACAGCATCGGTCCGGTTGATCGAATCCGTTCGCCAGGATCGCACGAAAGGTTTGACGATCTTCGATCAGGAGTTCATCGAAACACGCCCCGGTGAGCGGCCGAAATCGCGCCGGTTCTCGCTGGCGTTTCGCACGCTGCCAGTCCCGCGGGTGGTGGCACGCCTCGAGACCGCCGGTTTCGAAGTCGAGCACCTCCTCGGCGACTATCGGGGCGGCAAGTGGGACGACCGAGCCGACGTCTGGCTGCTGCTGGCGAGACGGGCCAGGCGCCCCTGACGCGCCCGAGAGCGGCGTGTTAGGATTTACCTCTTTTCGTTCCGGAGAATTCCATGTCTGGCCATTCAAAGTGGCACACGATTAAACACAAAAAGGGCGCCGCGGATGCCAAACGCGGCAAGATTTTCACGCGGATCATCAAGGAATTGACTGTCGCCTCGCGTCACGGCGGCGGCGATCCCGACAAGAACCCGCGCCTCCGCTCGATCATCGCTGACGCCAAGGCCGTCAATATGCCGGCCGACAACATCAAGCGCGCCATTCGCCGCGGCACCGGCGAAGAAGAAGGCGTGCAGTACGACGAAATCATGTACGAGGCCTACGGCCCGGGCGGCGTCGCGATCATGATCGAGACGCTGACCGACAACAAGAACCGAACGGTCGGCGAAATGCGGCACACGCTGACGAAATACGGCGGCAAGCTCGGCGACGCCCACAGCGTCGCGCGCATGTTCGAGAAAAAGAGCACGATCTCCATCGACAAGAGCAAGGTCGCCGAGGACACCCTGATGAACGCGGTCCTCGACGCAGGCGCAGACGACATGGCCGACGATGGCGGCGCGTGGGAAGTGGTCTCGTCGCCGACCGCCCACTCGGCTGTGCTCGAAGCGGTGCGCGCGCTCGGCGTCGAGCCCGACAACGCCGTCATCGCGATGGTCGCTGGGACCACGATCAGCGTCACCGGCAAGGAAGCGCAACAGCTGCTGAAACTGCTCGACGCGCTCGACGACAACGACGACACCAAGAACGTGTTTTCGAACGCGGATATCGACGAAAAGGAAATCGAGGCCTCTCTGGCGTGAGAGTGTTCGGGATTGATCCCGGGTCGGGCCGCACCGGATACGGCTGTATCGACAGCGACGGTTCGCGGCTCCGGTTCGTGGCCTGCGGCGCCATTGCCGCGGTTCCCGGTGACGCGCTTCCGGCAAAACTGAGCCGTATCCACGCGTCGCTCAAAGCGCTGCTCGTCACGCATCGTCCTGACTGCGTGGCGATCGAAAACCTCTTCCATGCAAAGAATGCCCGCAGCGCGCTGATCCTCGGGCACGCGCGCGGTGTCGCGATGCTTGCCGCGGTGGACGCGGGTCTGCCGGTGATCGAGTACACGCCCGCGGAAGTCAAAGTCGCTGTCGTCGGCTACGGGCGCGCGGAGAAAGGGCAGATGCAGCAGATGGTCAAAGTGCTGCTCGGGCTCGATGTCGTCCCGTCGCCGCACGATGCGGCTGACGCGCTCGCGCTGGCCATCTGCCACTCGCATACCGCGACGTCGCTGGTCTCGCAGGCGGAAGCGATCAACACGTCGCGCGGGGGGAAGTCGTCCGCCCAGACGCGCGGTTTGCGCAGCTGGCGCGACTATCGTCCCGCGTGATCGCGAACCTGTCCGGCACGATTCTCGACAAACAACTGCAGCGGCTGACGATTGATGTCGGCGGCGTAGGCTACGACGTTCACGTGCCGCTCTCGACGTCGTACGGCGTCGGCGAGATCGGCGCGCGCGTGTCGTTGCGCATACACACGCACGTGAGCGACGACGCGATCCGGCTTTTCGGGTTCGGCACCGCGCTCGAGCAGCAGCTCTTCGAGCGGCTGATCGGTATCAGCGGCATCGGGCCCAAGCTGGCGCTGGCGGTGCTCTCAGGCATCGAACCGGGCGATCTCGTTCGGGCCATTCGCGGATCCGATCTCGGGCGCCTGACCAGCATTCCCGGCGTTGGCCGAAAGACCGCCGAACGGATCGTGATCGAGCTCAAAGATCGTGTGAACAAGCTCACGACCGACGCGGCCGATATCGCGGCCGCGCCCGGCGACGATGTGCGCGCGGACCTGCTCTCGGCGCTCGGCAATCTTGGCTACCAGCGCGCCGCCGCCGAGAAGGCGGTGGACCGCGCCCTCGGCAACGTCGCCACGCGCGAACTGGAGCCGTTGCTGCGCGAAGTCCTGAAGGCCTTGGTACGATAGGCCGCGATGGCCACACCGCCTCCGGGCGACTCTGAACTCGATCCGCGCGACGTGGCCCGTTTGACGCAGGCCGCTCCGGTCGACGACGACGCGCAGTACGATGCCGGGCTTCGGCCTAAAACTCTCAACGACTACATCGGACAGGATCGCGTTCGCGAAAATCTCCACGTGTCGATCTCGGCAGCCAAACAGCGCGGCGAAGCCCTGGACCACGTCCTTCTTTATGGCCCGCCCGGTTTGGGGAAGACGACACTGGCGTACGTGATCGGCAATGAAATGGGTGTGCCTGTTCGGGCCACGTCGGGACCGGTGCTCGAAAAGCCCGGTGATCTCGCCGCGATTCTTACGAACCTCGCCGAGCGGGAAGTGTTGTTTATCGACGAGATCCACCGGATGAGCCCGGTCATTGAAGAAATCCTGTACCCGGCGATGGAAGACTTCGAACTGGACATCGTGATCGGGCAGGGCCCAAGCGCGCGATCGGTGAAAGTGCCGGTCCAGCCGTTCACGTTGATCGGCGCGACCACGCGCGCGGGTCTGATTACGGCGCCGCTGCGCGGACGCTTCGGTATCACGCATCGTCTCGACTTCTACACCGAAGGCGATCTCTTCGAAATCATCACGCGGTCCGCGCGGATTCTGAATGTCGAGATCGACGCGGACGCCGCACGAGAGCTTTCGGCGCGATCGCGCGGAACGCCGCGCATCGCGAATCGGTTGCTGCGCCGCGTGCGCGACTTCGCGCAGGTCCGAGCGGATGGGCGGGTGACCGGCGCGGTTGCACACGACGCGTTGGAGCTGCTCGAAGTGGATCAGCACGGTTTTGACGAAGCCGACCGGCGGCTGCTGCGCACGATCATCGACAAGTTCGGCGGCGGGCCGGTGGGCCTCAGCTCGTTGGCTGCGGCTATCGGCGAAGAGAAAGACGCTATTGAAGATATTTATGAGCCGTATCTTATTCAGATCGGATTTCTTGATCGCACGCCGCGCGGCCGGGTGGCGACGACGCGCGCGTACGAGTATTTCGGGCTGACGGTTCCAGGGAAGGAACGCTTGTGGTGATGAGTGAGAAGGGTCGCACAATGCGGCCCGTGAAAATTGCCGGTCTGGGCACGTACGTGCCGCCGAAGGTGCTGACGAACACGGACCTGGAAGCGCTCGTTGAGACGTCCGACGAGTGGATTCTCAAGCGCACCGGCATCCGAGAACGCCACATTGTCGAGAAGGGCGTGGGCACGTCTGATATCGCTGAGCCGGCCGCGCGGGCCGCGATGGCCGAAGCCGGCGTCTCGCCGGCACAGATCGGTTTCATCGTCGTCGGCACGACGACGCCGGACACGATGTTTCCGAGCTCGGCGTGTTTACTGCAGGCCAAGCTCGGCGCCGTCAATGCCTGGGGCTTCGACCTCGGCGCGGCGTGCTCCGGGTTCACGTACGCGCTATCGACGGCGTACACGATGGTCGCGAGCGGCGCGTGCGATCACGCGCTGGCCGTCGGCGCCGACGTCATGTCGAGCATCATCGACTACACGGATCGCACGACCTGCATTCTCTTTGGCGACGGCGCTGGCGCCGTCGTGCTGTCAGCGTGCGAAGAAGGCGAGCCGGCCATCATCGATTTCGCGCACGAGATCGATGGGCACGGCGGGGCGTCGCTGATGATGCCGGCCGGCGGCAGCCGGATGCCGGCCTCGCACGAGACCGTCGACAAGCGCATGCACTACGTCAAGCAGGATGGCGGCGCGGTGTTCAAGTTCGCGGTGAAGAAGTCCGCCGAGATTTCCGAGCGCGTGCTCAATCGCAACAACCTGAAAGGCGCCGATCTTGATCTGTTCGTGTCTCACCAGGCCAACCGCCGCATCATTGAAGCGGCCGCGGAGCGCCTCGGCATGGACATGAACAAGGTCGTCATCAATCTCGAGATGTACGGCAACACCACGGCGGGCACGATTCCCCTGGCCCTCGCCGATGCGCGCGCGCAAGGCCGGCTGAAAAAGGGCGATCTGGTGCTGCTCGCGTCGGTGGGCGCCGGCTTCACCGTCGGGTCCGTGCTCGTGCGCTGGGGTTGTTAGCCGGCGGCCTGTCGCTCGAGAACGACGAGGCTCACGGGCGCGAGATCGATAGCGCCGGCCACATCCGGGCCGATCGGTTGATCGCCGTCGTCTGAGTTGAGCGCGACGTGCCATTTCGGAGCCGACGGCAGCATCGCGCGCACCGGTTCGGTGGTCGGATTGAAGTAGACGAGCAACGAGTTCGCCGAGTCGCTGCCGATCCACATTCCGAAAGCCCGAAGGTCCTCGTCGTGCCAGTCAGCGTCGGCGATCGCCTTGCCCGACAACGTCAGCCACGTGACGTCATGCGATGTGAGATGACGTTCGCGGCGAAATGCCGGGTTGCCGCGCCTGGTCGCCGCGGCCTTGCGCGCGAATTGCAGAAAACGCGCGTCAGCGGCCCCGTCCGGCCACGGCGTCCAGCTCAGCTCGCTGTCGTGACAGTACGCGTTGTTGTTGCCCGCCTGCGCGCGCCCCAGCTCATCGCCGCCGGAAATCATCGGCACGCCGATCGAAATCAGCAGCGTGGCGAAGAGGCTCCGCTGCCGGTTGCGGCGCTCTGCGACGATTGAGACGTCGGCTGTCGGACCTTCGACACCCGCGTTGCTGCTGACGTTGGCAGTTGTGCCGTCATGATTGCCGTCGCCGTTTGCGTGATTGTGTTTGGCCGCGTAGCTCACGAGGTCGGCCAGCGTGAATCCATCGTGCGCCGTGACGAAGTTCACGCTGTCGAGCGGCGTTCGCGACGCGCGATCGAAGAGATCGTCACTCCCGCAGATGGCGGTGACGAACGCCGCGGTGGCGCCGGGATCGCCGCGCCAGTACCGACGCACACTGTCGCGATAGCGGTCGTTCCACTCGGCGATACCCGCGGGATAGCGTCCGAGCCGATAGTGGCCGGCGGCGTCCCACGGCTCGACGATGAGTTTCAGCCCGTCGAGCGCGGGATCGCGGCGGATCTGGTTGATGAGCGACTCGTCGTCCTGCGCGTGCCGATCGAGGGCCGAAGCCAGGTCGAAGCGAAATCCGTCCACGCGCATTTCCGTCGCCCAGTACCGCAGGCTGTCGATGATCAGCGCGCGCATTGCCGGGTCGTCGACGTTGACGGTGTTTCCGCAACCGGTCCAGTCGAGGAGGGCTGAAGTTGAGGGATCGCGCCGATAGGCGTTTGCATTGAGGCCGCGCCATGACAGCGTCGGCCCGTTCTCGGGACCCTCCGCCGTGTGGTTGTAGACGACGTCGAGGATCACTTCGAGGCCTGCCGCATGGAATGTGCGGACCATCGTCTTGAATTCTCGAACAGCGGCGCCGGGATCGGGTTCGACAGCGAAGCGCGGATCGGGGGCGAAGAAGCTGAGCGAGTTGTAGCCCCAGTAGTTGGTGAGGCCGCGCGCGGTTAGCGCGGGTTCGTCTGCGTGCGCGTGAACTGGCAGGAACTCCACGGCCGTGGCGCCAAGCTGTTTCAGATGTTCGAGCACGGGCGCGGTTGCTGCGCCAAGAAATGTGCCGCGACGGTTCGCGGGCACGCCGGGGTGGAGCATGGTGAGGCCGCGAACGTGCGATTCGTAAATGACGGTGTCGCGCCATGGCGTCCGGGGGCGCAGGTCGTTGCCCCAGTCGAAGGATGTGTCGATGGCGGCGCCGAGGGGATCGAGCGGAGCCGGCAGCCTGCCGATCGCAAGCGCGCGCGGATTGAGCAACAGACGATCGGGAGAAAGCCCGGGACCGTGCGCGCGAAATGCGTAGCAGGTACCCGGCGCGAGAGTGACGTCGGCTATCCAGACGCCGCTGTCGCTCTGCGACATCGGGATCCGTGACGACTCGGCTCGTAATTCAGAAGAGTCGAACACGCACACGTCGACGCGGGTGGCGGCCGGCGCATGAACCGTGATCACCGAGTGACTATACTTGACCGCTACGAACGTCTCCGATTTCGACTTTCATCTTCCTGATCAACTGATCGCGCAGGATGCGCGTCCGCGCGGGCAATCACGCCTGATGATTGTCGATCGCGCCGCCGGCACGTGGCGCGACGACGTCATCGGCAGCCTGCCGTCGCTGTTCGATCGCGGCGATCTCATCGTTGTCAACGACACGCGCGTGTTCCCCGCGCGTCTTGTGGGCCGGCGCGATCCTTCCGGCGGCGGCGTTGAATGTTTCCTCCTGTCGCAGCTCGGGAATGGCGATTGGGACGCGCTGGTCTCGCCTGGCCAGAAGCTCGGCGTCGGCGCGCTGGCGGTGTTCGACGATGAACTGCGGGCCCCTGGCGTCGTGTTGCGAATGGAAGTGATTTCGCGCGGCGAGCGCGGCCGCCGGGTGGTGCGGTTCACCAACTCCCGACTTTTATTTGACGCGATTGACGCGCTGGGGCATGTGCCGCTGCCGCCGTATATCCGGCGCGCGGATACCGCCGAGGACCGCGAGCGGTATCAGACGGTCTACGCGCGCGTTCGAGGGTCGGTCGCCGCGCCGACGGCCGGCCTCCACTTTGACGACGCGCTCCTGGCCGCGCTCGAAGCGGGCGGCGTCAAACGCGCCGGCGTCACGCTCCACGTCGGCTACGGGACGTTCAAACCGGTGAAGGTCGAATGCGTGGAAGATCACGCCGTGGATCCCGAGCCCTACGAGATCCCCGAGGCCACGGCTGAAGCCGTTCGGGGCGCGCGACGTTCCGGCCGGCGGGTTGTGGCCGTCGGTACGACGACCACGCGCGCGCTCGAACACGCGGCGGCATTGCACGGAGGCGAAGTCGCGGCCGGCAGTGCAATGGCGGACAACTTCCTTTATCCCGGCCATTGCTTTGCCGCGATCGACGGACTCCTCACCAATTTCCATTTGCCGAAATCCTCGCTGTTGATGCTTGTCGCGGCGTTCGGCGGCACGGATCTCATCCTGGCGGCTTACCACGACGCCGTCGCGCGCGGTTACCGCTTCTACAGCTATGGCGATGCGATGGTGGTAGTCTGACCGGCGGCGTGATTTTCCCCTACGAGCCGTTCGATCTTTCCGACGTGCGCACCTATCCGCTGGCGTCGCGGCCGAGCAAGGCGCGGCGCGAGGATTTTGCGCGGCCGTGGGATCCATCGTCGGGGATGGCCGGGTTTATCGACTCTCTTCCACGAGTGCTCGCGTCGGCGGATTTTTGCGCGGTGGTCGCAGCGATGCGCGCCGCGCGCGACGCTGACCGCGGCATCGTCTGGGGTTTTGGCGCGCATGTGCTGAAGGTCGGGTTGGGCCCCGTGCTCATCGACCTGATGGAACGCGGCTACGTGTCGGCGATCGCAATGAACGGCGCCGGCATCATTCACGATACCGAGATCGCGATCGCCGGACAGACATCCGAAGACGTCGATGCGGCCCTCGGCAAAGGCGAGTTCGGCATGTCGGAAGAGACCGGACGCGTCGTGAATGAAGTCATCACGGCCGGTGTGAGCCGCGGCTTCGGGCTCGGGCAATCGGTTGTTGAATGGCTTGGCCGCAGCGCGCCGGCGCATGCCGATGTCAGTGTGCTTGCCGCGGCCGCGCGCATGAACGTGCCCGTGACGGTGCACGTCGCGATCGGCACCGACATCATTCATATGCACCCGGCCGCATCCGGCGAAGCGATCGGCGCCGGCAGTCTTCGCGATTTCCGCTATTTCACGTCGCATATCGGCCGCCTGGCCGGCGGCGTGTATCTGAACGTCGGCTCCGCGGTGATGTTGCCCGAGGTGTTTCTCAAGGCCGTGTCGCTGGTGCGCAATCGCGGTCTCTCGCTCGACGGCTTGACGACGGTCAACATGGACTTTCTAAAGATGTATCGCGCCGAAACGAACGTCGTGCGAAGGCCGGTTAAGGGAGTGGGGCAGGGGTACTCGATTACCGGCCACCACGAATTGATGCTGCCATTGCTATCCGCGGCACTGTTGTAAGATTGTCAGGTTACGGCGGTGTAGCTCAGTTGGTTAGAGCATGCGGCTCATATCCGCAGTGTCCGGGGTTCGAATCCCTGCACCGCCACCACTTCTGAAAGTGCTCATCAGGCAAATCGTCACGGAGACTTTGCGGCAGCGTGTTCTGCTGCCGCGAGGGAGCCGTGTGCTTGCCGCGGTCTCCGGCGGATCCGATTCGGTCGCGCTGGCCTGGATCCTCAAAGATCTCCACGACCGCGGCGCCCTCGCGTTGTCGGCGATCGGGCACGTGCATCACCAGTTGCGCGGGCACGAAGCCGACGCTGACGAATCGTTCTGCCGGGATTTGGCCGCCCGGATTGGCGTTCCTTTCTTCGCCGGCCGCGTTGATGTGCCATCGGTCGTGGCCGCGGGCGGCGGTTCGGTGGAATCAGTCGCCCGCCGGTTGCGGTACGCCTGGCTGGAGTCCGCGGCTACGGCCGCCGGCGCGACGCACATTGCGACGGGCCACACGCTCGATGATCAGGCTGAGACCATCCTGATGCGGCTTCTTCGAGGCGCGGGCGCGCGAGGGCTCTCGGGCATTCGCGCCACGCGCGGGATCGTCATCCGGCCGCTACTCGATTGTCGCCGAGCCGAACTGCGCGCCATGCTTGCGGAGACCGGCGAGACATTCCGCGACGATGAGTCGAACGGCGATCTGGCCATTTCGCGCAATCGCATCCGGCACGAGCTGCTCCCGGCGATCGAGAAGATCGCGCCGGGCGGACTTGCTGCGCTGGCGCGCACTGCGGCGCTGGCGGGCGACGATGAAAATTATTTGGCCCGGGAAGCCATCGGTGCGGCCCGTTCTGTCGTCCTATCTAATGAAGCCGATTTGAGCAATGACGCGTTGAGCGCGCTGGCGCCGGCGATCGCACGGCGAGTGGTGCGCGGCGCGATCGAGCGCGCGGCGCCCGATCGAGCCGGCCACATCACGGCGGCCCACGTGGACGCTGTGAGAACCCTCGCCGCGGCCGCGGAGCCGGGTCACCTGGATCTGGCGGGCGTCTCGGTCGAAACTGATGGGAAGGCCGTCAGATTCACGCGGGTCACAGGAGACTCGCGGGGCCGCGCGACTGAGTTCGAATACGGGCTGTCGTTCCCGGGACGGGTCGAAGTGCCCGAGGCGAATTTTGTCATCAGCGCCGAGCGGTTTGACCAAAGTTGCGGGCATGGTGTCGAAACGGATAGCGAAACAACCGCCAGTCGGGTGACGTTACAAGTGACAGTGGATGCGTCGGCGGTCAAGTGGCCGTTGACGGTTCGGAACCGCCGGCCCGGCGATCGCATCAAACCAACGGGGGGGCTGGGGAGTAAGAAACTTCAGGATCTGTTGGTGGACATCAAGATGCCGCGCGCCCGGCGAGGTGAGGTGGCGGTGGTGGTGGACGCGGGCGGACAGTTGGTGTGGGTCGTGGGCGTGACGCCGGCCGATGTGTGCCGCGCCCGGACCACATCGTCGGCGGTTGGGGCAGAAATGGTAGTCTTGAGAGCGAAACGTCTATGAATTCAACGCTGAGAAACTTATTGTTCTGGATGGGTCTGGTCGTCCTGGGTGTCGTCATCTGGGAGTTCTCGTCCAACCTCCGGCCCAACGACGAAGAGATCAAGTTTTCGGAATTTCTCGAGCGGGTGGACAACCGGAAGGTCGAGACCGTCACGATCGTCGGCAACGATGTCACCGGCACCTACGTCGGTGGGGCGACGGATCCGACCAGCAAGACCGGGTTCCACACCTACGCGCCGACGCAGTTCGACAACCTGGCGGGTTACCTGCGCGAGAAGGGCGTGAAGCTCGACGCGAGGGCGGCGAACCCCAGCAACTGGACGACGTTCCTGCTGTCGTATGCGCCGATTCTGCTGATGATCGGCTTCTGGATTTTCATTATGCGGCAAATGCAGAGCGGCGGGAACAAAGCCCTCTCATTCGGAAAGAGCCGCGCGAAATTGTCGTCGAGCACGCAGAAGAAAGCGACGTTCAAGGACGTCGCCGGCGTGGACGAAGCCAAGGAAGAGCTGCAGGAGATCATTGAATTCCTGCGCGAGCCGCAGAAATTCCAGAAGCTCGGCGGCCGCATCCCGAAGGGCGTGCTGCTCATGGGCGCTCCGGGCACCGGCAAGACGCTGCTCGCGCGCGCGGTGGCCGGCGAGGCGAACGTCCCGTTTTTCTCGATCAGCGGTTCGGACTTCGTTGAAATGTTTGTCGGCGTCGGCGCATCGCGCGTCCGCGACCTGTTCGAACAAGGCAAGAAGAACGCGCCGTGCATCGTCTTCATCGACGAGATCGACGCGGTCGGCCGCCATCGCGGCCACGGCCTGGGCAATTCCAACGACGAGCGCGAACAGACGCTGAACCAGCTGCTGGTCGAGATGGATGGTTTTGAAGGTGGCGAAGGCGTGATTGTTATCGCTGCTACCAACCGTCCTGATGTATTAGATCCT
>JBKJHW010000070.1:0-13751 GCA_046598935.1 Vicinamibacterales bacterium
GAACGGCACCGTCGGTTTGCCGGCGAAGTAGCGCGAACCGAGCAGGCCCTTCTCTTCGGCCGTCACCGCGACGAACAGGACGGATCTCTTCGTCTGCACGCCGGAGGCCTTCAAGAGCCGCGCGGTTTCGAGCATCGCTGCGATGCCGGACGCGTTGTCCATGGCGCCGTTGTAGAGCGCGTCGCCGTTGACGGCGCGCCCGATCCCGACGTGATCGAGGTGCGCGGACATCACGACGTACTCAGATTTCAACGCCGGGTCCGTCCCTTCGAAGATCGCCGCGATGTTCGCCGACTCGATCGTCTCGCGCTTCAACCGCGCGTGCGCTTTGAGGGTTCCCGGCAGCTCGAAACGCGGTAGCGGCTTCGAATCGGCGACGAGCTGGTTGATCTCAGCCATGGTGTGCCCGCTGCCGGCAAGCAGCACGTCAACGCCGCGCGCGGTGACGTTGATCGCGACTTGCTGGCCCGCCGCGTCGACCAGCGTGCGGTCAAGGAGCGTGATGGTCGGAGCCGGCGTCGGTGGCGGAGCCGGCGTCGGTGGTGGAGCCGGCGCTGCGGGAGCGGCGGCCCCAGGCGCTCGCGGAGTAATGATCGCGACGCCAATGACGCCGGCGCGCTTCAGAGCGAGCCAGCGCTCATCGGCCGTATTCACATGCGATTTGACGTTGTCGGAGACCTTCGCCGGCGGAAACGCATTCACGTACACGGCGATCTTGCCTTTAAGGTTCAGGCCGGTGAAATCATCCCAGCCTGCTTCCGGGATCGACATGCCGTAGCCAACGAACACGAGCGGCGCTTCGAGTGCACCGTCGAGCTCGCCGCGCGCCGAGAGCGTGGCCTCCTGGCCGATCACAAGCGGCTGCTCTTTGCCGCCGCGAACCAGCGTCAGGCGCGATTCTTCGGGCACGAGGAGCCGGCTGTCGAGTTGGACAGGCTGCCGGAACCCATTTATGCCGCCGGGCTTGAGGCCGATCGCTTTGAACTGCCCTTCGACATAATCCATCGCCGTGGCGAACCCAGGCGTACCGACGTTGCGGCCTTCGAGTTTGTCGTCAGCGAGAAACTGAACGTGCGCCCACCAGGCCTGACCTTCAGCGGCGAGATCCGTGGATTCGGCGGCGGCGCCAACGGCGAAGGCGGCGGCAAGGCTCAGAACAGCAAAGCGCTTCATCATAATGATGAAGATTTTAACCGCTCAGTCCGCGATTGAGACTGTGCGGCTGTTTTCCTGGTCTGGAATTTTCTCGATCGACACGCGCACGGCTTCTCTCGGCGGCGCGGCCCAGCGGTCGGGCCACTCGACGACGAGAATTCCCTCGACGGCCGTGTCGTCCAACCCCAGCTCATCGACTTCCCTCACCGTCAGGCGATAGAGATCCGCGTGAAACAGCAGAACGTGCGGCCCTTTGTATTCGTGAAGGATCGTGAACGTCGGGCTCGAAACATCGCCAGGATTCGAGCCGAGGCCGCGCGCCATGCCCCGGACAAATGCGGTCTTGCCGGCGCCCAGCGGACCGGAGAGCAGCACGACGGCGCCAACCGCGAGTGATCGCGCAAACTCCCGGCCGGCGTCCTCTGTCTCCTGCTCCGAGTGCGTGGTGACGAGGGCCATGTCAGCTCGCAGCGCGTTTTTTCTTGGCCGTCAGCTCGAGCACCGCGTCGCCAAGCCGCGCGACCATATCGGTCGCGGTCATCGCGATCTCGCCCTCGTCAGCTTCCGCGAGATCGCCGGCAAGCCCGTGCAAATACACGGCGAGCCGCGCGGCAGCTTCAGCATCAAGCAACTGACCGAACCAGGCGGCGATCATGCCTGTAAGAATGTCGCCGGTGCCGCCGGTCGCCATCCCGGGGTTGCCTGTGAGATTGACGAAGGCGCGGGCCTCGGGCGTCGCGATGATCGTCCGGTGCCCTTTGAGCACGACGTGAAGCCGGTGATTCGCGGCAAAGTCTCTTGCGATGTCCAGCCGCTGCGTCTGGACCTCTTCCGTCGACAGGCCGCAGAGCCGCGCCATTTCGCCCGGGTGCGGCGTGATGATGATCTCGTTGCCGTCGCGGCCCTGCAGGCTGTCCGGATCACCGGTAAACGCGTTGAGCGCGTCCGCGTCGACGACCAGCGGCACCCCGGCCCGCTCGACGATGGCGTGCACCAACGCCGATGTCGACGGATGGCGGCCGAGGCCCGGGCCGATCGCAATGACATCGGCTTCGAAATCGAGAAGCTTCTCCAGCGCCTCGAACGCAATCGTGCCGTCGCCTGTCTCTTCGCAGGCCTCCGTCATGTACTCCGGGCCCAACGACGCGATCACATTCACGCACGACGCGGGCGTCGCCACGGTGACGAGACCCGCGCCTGACTTCAGCGCGGAAACGGCGGCAAGATAGGCGGCGCCGGTCTTCCCTCTGGAACCGCCAATCACCAGCACCCGACCGTAATCGCCCTTATGCGAGTCCGACGCGCGCGGCTCGATGAGCGCGCGCATGCTTTCCTTCGTCAAGAGTTCGAGCCACGGGCCTTCAATTTCGTTGAGCACGCCGCGCGGAATCCCGATGTCGGCGATCACGAGGTTGCCGGCGAAGTGCTCCGCGGGCGGCAGAATCAGCGGCACCTTCGGCGCCGCCAGCGTCACGGTCATCGTCGCGCGAATCGCCGGCCCGGGAACCAGGTGCGTATCGGCCGATAGCCCGCTCGGCAGGTCGATCGACACGATCGGCTTGGACGATCCGTTGACGTCGGCGACGACGGTCTCGGTTAGCCCGTCGACCTGGCCGCGAAATCCCGTCCCGAACAGTGCGTCGACGATCACGTCGCTGGCCACCACGTCGGTGGAATGAAGCTCCCACGACGCTGAATCGGCGATGTCAACGACGTCAATGCCCACGGCCCGGGCGGCGGCGAGGTTCGCTGCGCTGTCGCCCTTGAACCCGTTCGCGGCGCCGAGGAGGTACACGCTGACGTCAACCGAGCGTTCGTGCAGGACCCGGGCAACGACCAGGCCGTCCCCGCCGTTGTTGCCGTGCCCGCACAAGATGGCGACGCGCGACCCGGCCAGGTCGGGAAACGTTGACTCCATCGCCGCGACCACCTGCCGGCCGGCGTTTTCCATGAGGACGGCGCCCGGGATGCCGACGTCGTCGATCGTCCGGCGATCGGCGTCTCGCATTTGGGCCGCTGTAAGGATTCTCATTCGCTGCGCCTATCGTAAACTGGGGTGCGATGCAGGGCGTTGTTTATGTGAATGGCGTAATCACCGCGGCCGACGCGGCCGTCGTGCCGGTGTTCGACCACGGCTTTCTCTACGGCGAGGGCGTCTACGAGACGCTGAGAACGTACGGGCGGACGCCGTTTCTCTTCGACGAGCACATGGCGCGTCTTCGGCGCAGCGCCGGCATGATCGCTCTGCCGGTGCCGCTCACTGACGCCGAGATGGCGGCCGAGATGGCGAAGACCATTGCAGCGTGTCCCGCCGAACCCGGCGGCGAGCCGGATCTCTACATCCGCATTCTTCTGACGCGCGGCGTGGGCGACCTCACGTACAACCCGAAGGCCACTCCGAAGGCGACACTGGTCATCATCACGAAGCCGCTGCCGGGCTTTCCGGCGGCCAATTGCACGGACGGGATCCGTGTCGCGCTCGTGGGCGTTCGCCGCAACCATCCGAGCGCGCTCAATCCGCAGATCAAGTCGAACAATCTCTTGAACAACGCCATGGCCGCGCAGGAAGCGTTGCGGGTTGGCGCCGACGAAGCGCTCATGCGCAATCACGACGGCTTCGTCGTCGAATGTTCGCAATGCAACTTCTTTATCGTGAAGGACGGCGCGCTGAAGACGCCGCAACTGGGTGACGGTTTGCTGCCCGGGATCACCCGTGAATTTGTTATCAGGTTAGCTGGTGATCTGGGTATCGAGGTGCAGCAGACGAGCATCCTGCCTGTGGAAGTTCAGGGAGCGGATGAAGCCTTTGTCACCGGCACGACCCGTGAGATCACGCCGGTGACACGAATTGACGAAGCGAACGTCGGGAACGGCAAGCCCGGCGCCGTCACCGTGAAACTGATGGCGGCGTTCAAGACAAAGATCTAGTTACTTTTTCGGGCTCATGAAGGTGATCTTGAACCCGTCGGGATCGCTCACCGAGAACGCGCGCACGCCCCAGCCATCGGCCGGTTCCTGATCGAGATTGCCGCCGCGCGCTTTGATATCGGCGGCGTACTTGTCGATATTGAGGTTCGTGGTGATGTACATCCGCGCGCCCTGGCCCTTGACGCGATCGCGGCCCATCTTCCAGTCATCCTGCCCGATGTTGATCGTGACGCCGCCGTGCGACAGGCTCCCGCCGCGGAACTGACCGTCCGATTCCCATTTCTCGGTCATCGTGAAGCCGAGGACATCCGTGTACCACGCGACGGTCGCCGCCGCATCGTTCGCGGTGAAGCCGGGCGCGATGTTCGCGTGGCCGGTGGCTCCTCTGGCGACCTTGGTGACTGCGGACGTCGCCGCTTTCAGCTTGCGGGCGGCGACCTTCTCGACCGCGACAAACCTCGCGACTGCCTTCCTCACGACGCCCTTGACGACCTTCACAGCCTTCTTTGCCTTCTGGGCCGACTTTGTCGACTTCGCCTTGCCTGATTTTGTTGCCGGCTTCTTCGCCTTTGCTTTTGTGGCCATGGGTCAGTTCTCCTTACACATCGCTTGCGTCAATGGGAGGGCAAGAGCAAAACAGATTCCGATCGCCATACGGGTTGTCGATGCGCGACACCGCCGGCCAGAATTTTGTGTGACGCAGCGACGGCACCGGGAACGCCGCCGACTCGCGCGAATACGCGTGCGTCCAGTCGTTCGCCGACACATCCTGCGCCGTATGCGGCGCGTGCTTGAGCGCGTTGTCCAAACGGTCGGACTTGCCGTCGATCACATCCTGGATCTCCCGCCGTATCGCGAGCATCGCGTCGATGAATCGATCGAGCTCCGACTTCGGCTCGCTTTCGGTCGGTTCGACCATCAGCGTGCCCGGGACCGGGAACGACACGGTCGGCGCGTGAAAGCCGTAGTCCATCAGCCGCTTCGCGACGTCGGTTTCGTCGATGCCTGACTGCGCTTTCAGCGGGCGCAAGTCAAAAATGCACTCGTGCGCCACGCGGCCGTTCGACGCCGTGTAGAGAACCGGGAATGCCTTCTCAATCCCGGCCTTGAGGTAGTTCGCATTCAGGATCGCGATCTCTGTCGAGGCCTTCATGCCGTCGGCGCCGAGCATACGGATGTAGCCGTAAGAGATGAGCAGGATGCTCGAGCTTCCCCACGGCGCCGCCGAAACCGCCGGGATGGCCTGCGCGCCGCCTGTTCGAATCACGGGATGGCCCGGGAGAAACGGCGCAAGGTGCGCCGCGACACCGATCGGGCCCATGCCGGGGCCGCCGCCGCCGTGCGGGATCGCAAACGTCTTGTGCAGGTTGAGATGACAGACATCGGCGCCGATCGATGCCGGGCTGGTCAGGCCGACCTGCGCGTTCATGTTCGCGCCATCCATGTACACCTGGCCGCCGTGCTCGTGCACAATCGAGCAGATCTCGCGAATGCCGGTTTCGTAGACGCCGTGTGTGCTCGGATACGTCACCATCAGGCACGATAATGTCGCCGCATGCTTCGCGGCCTTCGCGCCGAGGTCGTCGATGTTGATGTTCCCCTTGTCGTCGCACGCGACGATGACGACCGGCAGGCCGGCGAGCGCCGCGGACGCGGGGTTGGTCCCATGCGCCGACTGCGGGATCAGGCACAGCGTGCGATGCCCGTCACCGCGGGATTGGTGGTACGCCTGAATGGCGAGCAGACCCGCGAACTCGCCCTGCGCGCCGGAATTCGGCTGGAGCGACACGGCCGCAAATCCCGTGACCGCCTTGAGCGCGCCTTCGAGCTCCTGGAATACCTGCTGGTACCCCTTGGCCTGGTCGACCGGCACGAACGGATGCATGCGCCCGAACTCCGGCCAGCTCACGGGCATCATCTCGGCGGCCGCGTTCAGCTTCATCGTGCACGAGCCGAGCGGAATCATCGCCGTGTCGAGACCGATGTCTTTGCGCTCGAGACTCCGGATGTACCGCATCATTTCCGTTTCGGAGTGATGCGCGTTAAACACCGGGTGCGCGAGAAAGGACGTCGTCCGAATCAGGTGCGGCGGGAGTGACACGTGAGACTGTTCGGCGGCGACTTCGACCTTCGCCGATTTCACGGCCGCAGCGAACACGTCCGCAATGTCCTGCAGATCCTCCGGGCTCACGGTCTCGTTGAGCGAGACCTGCACGACGCCCGACTCGGGGTAATAGAAATTCATTTTTCGGGCGAGCGCGCCCGACCGCACGGCCTCGATCTTCGCGGGCTCCCCCACGAACCGCAGCGTGTCGAAGTACGCGTCGTTCGTCTGCTTGAAGCCGAGGCCGGTCACGACCGCCGCCAAACGCGACGCCTGCGAATGTACGCGGCCGGCGATCGCCTTCAAGCCGTCGGGCCCGTGATACACGGCGTACATCGCGGCAATGTTGGCCAGGAGCGCCTGCGCCGTGCAGATATTCGACGTCGCCTTCTCGCGACGAATGTGCTGCTCGCGCGTCTGCAGCGCCATGCGGTACGCCGTACGGCCCTTCGCGTCGACGGACACGCCGATGATGCGGCCCGGCGCCTGGCGCACGAATGATTCGCGTGTTGCAAAGAACGCCGCGTGCGGGCCGCCGTAACCGAGCGGCACGCCAAACCGCTGCGAGTTGCCGACCGCAACGTCGGCGCCCATGGCGCCGGCCGGGGTGATCAACACAGCCGCCAGTAAATCCGTCCCGACGGCCACGAGCACACCGTCGGCATGCGCATTCGAGATCAAGCCGTTGAAATTCGTTACTTCCCCACGGTCATCCGGCGACTGCAAATACAGGCCGAACACATCGTCAAAACTGATCGCGCCGGCCGGATCGATGAACTTGAGCTCGATGCCGAGCGGTTTGGCGCGCGTCACGATGAGCTCGCGCACTTGCGGAAATACGCGCTCGGATACCAGAAACGTATTGGCGTTCGTCTTCTTCGACACGCGCTTCAGCAACGTCATCGCTTCAGCGGCGGCCGTCGCTTCGTCGAGGAGGGACGCATTCGCGACCTCCATCCCCGTCACATCGCTCACCATCGTCTGGAAATTGAGGAGCGATTCGAGCCGGCCCTGCGCGATTTCAGCTTGGTACGGCGTGTATGGCGTGTACCAGCCGGGATTCTCAAAGACGTTCCGCAGAATCACTGCCGGCGTGATCGTGTCGTGATAGCCGAGGCCGATGTAGCTGCGCGAGACGACGTTCTTCGCGGCGACAGCGCGGAGATGCCGGAAGTAACCGGCCTCGCTGTCGGCCGGCGGCAGCGCGATCTCCTTTTTCAGGCGGATGTCCTGGGGAACGACCTCGTTGACGAGGTCGTTCAGCGAAGCCGCGCCGACGGCCTCCAGCATCGCGCGGAGTTCGTCGCCGCGCGGGCCGATGTGACGTGATGCAAATGTTCCAGGAGCCGGTACGGTCATTCGAGCGGTGCTTTCCTACTTGGTGAGAGCCTCGTACGCGCCGGCGTCGAGGAGCGACGCGGCCTCTGCGGCATTGGTGAGCTTCACGCGAATCATCCAGGTGTCGTGCGCTTTGGAGTTGACGTAATCGGGGTGATTGCCGAGCTCCGTGTTCACAGCGACCACTTCGCCGGACACCGGCGCGAAGAGCTCGGATACGGCTTTGACGGACTCGATCGTACCGAAGACTTCCGCCTGCTTCAGCACGCGGCCGACGTCCGGCAACTCGACGAACACGACGTCGCCGAGCTGTTTCTGGGCGAAA
Source organism: Vicinamibacterales bacterium (assembly GCA_046598935.1). GTDB lineage: Bacteria > Acidobacteriota > Vicinamibacteria > Vicinamibacterales > SCN-69-37 > SCUN01. The sequence continues at coordinate 7,851 of JBKJHW010000070.1, forward strand.
TCCGTGATGCCGACGGTGGCTTCGTTACCTTCAATTCGAACCCATTCGTGATCACTCGTGTATTTCAAATCGGCCGGATACATACGGGCTCCCGTCAGGCTTTCTTGGCGCGCTTGTAGAAGGGTTCAGGAACAACAGTGGCCGCAACGATGCGACCGCGAACATCAATATTGAACGTCGTGCCAACGACGGCCATTTCGATCGGCAGTATCGCAAAGCCGATCGCCTTCTTCAGAAACGGCGTCTGCGTGCCGCTCGTGACGACGCCGATCTGTTTGCCGTCGGCCACAACCGCGTGGCCGTGCCGCGCAATCGCCTTGTCGGCCATTTCGAACGCCGCGAGCTTCTTCGTCAGGCTCCCCGCTTTCTGGGCCTTGATGACGTCGCTGCCGATGAACTGATCTTTCGTCCAGCCGACGATCCAGCCGAGGCCTGCTTCCATGACCGTCGTGTTCTCGTCCATGTCGCTGCCGCAAAGACGCATCGCCGCTTCGAGGCGGAGCGTATCGCGCGCACCGAGGCCGGCCGGCTTGAGCCCCTTTGACGCGCCGGCGTCGAGCAGTGCGTTCCAGACTTTCTCGGCGCTCGCCGGCGGCACAAAAATCTCGAAGCCGTCTTCGCCGGTGTAGCCGGTGCGCGAAACCATCACGCGCTGCCCCGCCACTTCGCCGTTGTCGAACCAGTAATACTTGATGGCCGGAAGATCGATCGCCGTCAGCGTCTGGAGGATCCCTTCGGCTTCCGGGCCCTGAACTGCAATCAACGCGTAGCGCGAGCTCGAGTTCACGAGCACCGCGTCGCCGCGCTGCGTCATGCGGCTCTGGATCCATTCGTAATCTTTCACAATGTTGCCGGCGTTGACGACGAGCATGAAGTGGTCTTCGCCGAGGCGGTACGTCAGCACGTCGTCCACGAACCCGCCAGACGGCGTCGTGAGCGCTGAGTATTGGATCTGGCCGATCGCGAGCTTCGCCGGATCATTGCAGGTGAGCTCGCTGATCGTCGCGAGCGCGTCTTTGCCGGCGATCTCGAGCTGGCCCATGTGGCTGACGTCGAACAGACCGGCGGCCCTGCGCACGGCCATATGTTCGTCGATGATGCCGGTGTATTCGACGGGCATGTCCCATCCGCCGAATTCCACCATGCGAGCGCCGTGGGCGCGATGACGAGCGTTGAGCGGAGTCTTCTTGAGGACTTCAGGCGGTGTCACGCACTCATCAACGTACTATCCCGCCCAGGGGCGGTCAAGGTTCTTGGGGGACTTCCCCGCTGCTTTCTACGGCAGCCGGCGGCTTCAGATACGCCTGAAGGGTGTGGTAGCTGATGTCGAGCCGCTCGCAGGCCTGCCGCTTGTTGCCGTGGCAGCGGTCCAGCACGAGTCTCGCGTAGCGTCGGCTCCACGTATGCAGCGAGTAGTCGCAGGTCGGCTCGACGCCCTCCGTGCCAGTGAGGCTGTGGTATTCCTTCGTGATCTCCGGGGAGAGATCCGCGAGCGTGATTTCCGGGGGATTGCTCAGCGCGACGGCGCGTTCGATGACGCGTTCGAGCTGCCGGACATTGCCAGGCCAGTCGTACGCGACAAGGGCCTCGACCGCACAAGGGTGGAGCGCCCAGTCCGCGGAGGCCCGGCGGTGCTTGCGCAGCGCGTGCGCGGCGAGCAACGGCACGTCCTCGCGTCGGGCCCGCAACGGCGGGATGTGAACCTCAACCCCGGCCAACCGGTAGTAGAGGTCCGCCCGGAACAGACTCCGCTGCACCATGGCCGCCAGCGGCCGGTTGGTCGCGGCCACAATTCGCGTATTGACCCGCTGGCTGCTGTGCGAGCCGACGCGCTCGACCCGGAGGTCCTGCAGCACGCGAAGCAACTTGGCCTGCGCCGCCATCGACAAGTCGCCGACTTCGTCGAGAAACAAGGTTCCGTCTTCGGCCAACTCGAACTTTCCGCGCCGGCCGCGTACGCCGGTCGCCGTTCTTTCTTCGATGCCGAACAGCTCCGTTTCGATCAGTGTCTCGACGATCGCCGCGCAGTTGACCGCGATAAACGGGCCGCGTGAGCGCGAACTGGCGCTGTGGATATGGCGCGCCGCCAGCTCCTTCCCGACGCCGCTCTCGCCTTCGATCAAGGCGGTGAAGTCCGTTCTCGCGATGCGGTCCAGCTGCGTGCGCAGCGTGACCATGACCAGGCTTCGTCCCACTAGCATCTCTTCACCCCGGCACTCTGGTGTATCAAAGCGAGTGCCAGGTTTTTCGCGAGAATCCGCCGGGATCAGCGAGGCTCGCGCGCCTGCCGCAGGGTATCGCTGACCCGTCAGCCCTCGAGCCGCAGGCAACCGCGGTAGATCGGACCCTCGGCGCCTAGCCGCACGAGGCGCCAGTTCACGACTCGCGCCCGCGAGCTGCCCGCGGGCAGCGGCCAGGCGCCGATCAGCTCGACCGACTGGCCCGGCCTCAAGCGCACCAGGCTTTCCAGCCACAGCACATGTTCGTCAGCGTCGATCAGACGAAGATCGCGGCCGAGCGCTATTCGGTTGCGGCCGAGGCCAAGTGTCGCGCCCATGCGGAGCCAGACCTTTCACCCTGAAGACAGGAAGGCATGAAGAAACCCCGCCGCTTAGATTTCCGACCACGCACGTGACGCGCTGTCGTAGCGCAACACCCTGACACGCCCGGTTGGTCCTGCGACTCGAATGGCGTACTGGGCGCCGCCAGCAGAACGGAGATACACCGTGCCGGCGCTCGCCGTGCCGAGCGGCGAGAACGACGCGATGTCGCTCGACCCGAATCGAACCGCGCCGCTTGTCGGCGAGCCGCCGTCGGGATCCGGCAACCCCGTCCTCACTTCAACCTTCACGCCGAGGAAGACGTTGGCGACATCGGTCGATGAGGAACACGTGTCGCGGCCGGCGGTGATGTCGGCGCGGCGCATCCCGTTTCCGTTGCCGTCTACACATCGCCGAAAACGCCAGCGCGCGCTGACGACGTCGAATACCAGTGCTGACGTGGCGTTCTGCGCAATCGCCTCCATTCGCGCGCCGCGGCACTGCGCAGCGAGAAACTGCGCGGCCTCGCGCGCCCGGCCTGCGTCGGCGGCGCCCGCGAGCACCGGCGCGCTCATCATCGCCGCCAAGCTCACGATCGCCAGCGCGATCGTGAGCTCCAGAAGACAGACGCCGGCAGTCCTGCCGGCACAGACGTCCGCAGCTGTGCCGGCACAGTCGCCGGCAGAGGTGCCGGCCGGCAACCTTGCCCCAAAGTCGCCGGCCGGCGTTCCGCCACCCGAATTGCTCACAGGCTGAAGGCCTTGGGTGGCGTAATCGTGATGAGCGGCTTCAGCTTGAGAAATGTCTTCTCGCCGATGCCGCGAATGTTCATGAGATCCTCGACCTTCTTGAACCCGCCGTTCTTCTGCCGGTACTCGAGGATGCGCGTCGCGACGGACGCGCCAATCCCCGGCAGCGTCTGCAGTTCGGTGGCCGTCGCCGTGTTGATGTTCACGATAGCGGGCGCGGGTTTTTCTTTGCCTTGAGTCGCCGGCGCGGCGGCCGCCTTCTTCGCGACGTCCGTGAGCGGCACGGACGACTGATCGACAGGCGACGCCACCGCGGGCGCAGCGACCGAGATACCGGCGAAGAGAATGGCGGTGGAAAGAAAGCTCGCGAGTCCGCGAGCCGATTGCAGTGAATGACTCATGTCATAACCTCCGCGGCTACGACAGAGCAAGGAGCCCGCCAGGTTTCGCGAGCCGCCGGCCGGTCGGGCGAAGTATCTGACAGCAAGGCAGTTGCGCCCATCGTCTACCGCGGCTCTTGGTGAGACGGCTCGCTGGTTTGTTAACCCGAGGATGCGGGCGTCGGCCCGCCAGGCGACCCCAGACCTGCTATGGTCAGCCCAATCCCCTGGGAAAAAGCATCCTCGCAGTGCTCTTGATCGTGCTCGCCACTGCGTTTGCGCCCGCGCAGGCGGCCGCGCAGTCCACAGCGCAGGGCAAAACCAGCGACGACACATTCTGGGCGGTGTATCTCGAAGGGCTGGATGCGCTGGACGACGGGGATTTCCAGACGAAGCTGGAGATGAAGCTGGAGTACTACCTCGAGGGGCTCGGACTACTGCGCGAGGCGTACGCCATCCAGCGAAGGCCGCAAGTCAACGAGGACATCCTGAACGCGACGGCGGAGATCCTGTGGACGCGGGGCCGGATCGCCGATCGTGACAAGAAATACTGGATCGCGTACGGCCTGCTGACCGATGCCGCGAAGAGCAGGCCCGATAATTTCAAGGCCGCCGATCGCGCGTATATCGCAGCGGTCTTCGACCGTCACCTGGCGACGTTCATCCTCACGGACGCCGTCTCCGGACGCGTCTTCTTCGACTCGAGTCCGATCGTCAAAGACCGGGTGCTCAAGGGATTTCAGGCCGCGGTGATCGCGGACTGGCCGATCGTGAAGGCGCAATTCACTGAGGCGCTCAGGCTCGAGCCAGGCAACGCGAACCTCAAGAGCCTCGTGGCGCTCGCCGACTCGCCCGAACTCAGGACCTCGCGGGCGCAGCTTCGCGAGGACCGGGGCGTCGACCTGGCGAACCAGCGGATTCCGCAGGTGTTCACCATTGCCTTGCTCAAAACCCACATGAGCTACATGAACAACCAGATGATCATGAAGGCGTTGACCGACATTCTCGTCGGCTTCCAACGCGCGCGCGCGGCTTAGCGCGCGAGATTTCCGGCCCAGGTCACGGTGTGGCCGAGGCCTGTTTCAAAGTCCACCAGGGGCGTGTAGCCCAGCAGAACGCGGGCTTTCTCGATCGACGCCTGCGAATCGCGAACGTCACCGTCGCGCGCCGGGCCGAACGTGGGTTTGATCGACGTGCCCATGATGCGGTTCAACGTGTCGAGTAACTCGAGGAGCGACACGCGTCCGTTGGTGGCGACGTTGATCGCTTCTCCGCTAGCGGCCGGCGCAGTGCACGCCTTGAGGACGCCATCGACGACATTGGCGATGTAGGTAAAGTCGCGGGTCTGGCGACCGTCCCCGAGAATCAGCGGCGACTCGCCATGAGCGAGCGCCTTGATGAAGAGCGAGATGACTCCCGAGTACGGCGAGTCCGGCTGCTGGCGCGGACCGAAGACATTGAAGTAGCGGATGCTGACGGTCTCGAGGTTGTAGAGCTCCGTGAACAGGCGGCAGTATTCTTCGCCCATCACCTTTTGCAGCGCATACGGAGATTTCGGCGCGAGCGGCATCGCTTCGTGCTTCGGCAACGTGGGCGAATCGCCGTATTCAGACGATGAGCCGGCGAAGACGAGACGTTTCACTTTATTGTCCCGCGCGGCGAGCAGCACGTTGAGCGTCGCGTCAACGTTGGCGCGATGCGACGTCATCGGATCGAGCACCGACTTCCCGACCGACGGAATCGCCGCCTGGTGCAGCACGTAGTCAACATTCTTCACGGCGATCGCCGCGATCACCGGATCCGCAAGGTCGCCTTCGACCAGCTCGACGCCGGGAAAGATGTTCTCGCGCAGCCCGCTGTAGAAATTATCCGCGACGCGCACAGTCTCTCCGCGCCGCAGCAGCTCTTCAACCAGATGCGAGCCGATAAAGCCCGCACCGCCGGTAACTAAGTATTTCGACACTTTTGATTTCTGCCTTTTGCCTTCTGCCTTACTTCGGCCAGCCGGTTTGCGGGAGGCCCGGCGTGGTCTTGAGCGCATTGGCGTAGTAGAGCTTTTTCAGCACCGCGTCGGGCAGGTCCATGCCGTAGAGCTTCCAGAAGGCGTGGTACGGGCGGTAGTAGTCGAAGTATTCGTCCTTCGTTTCGAACACGCGCCAGTAATACGGGAATTCGCTGGCGGCCCAGGCGTCCTTGCCCATGAGGATGCGGTCCTGGTACTTGATGAAGAAC
>JBKJHW010000084.1:0-13677 GCA_046598935.1 Vicinamibacterales bacterium
AGGGGGAAATAGGGGTCGGGAGTTATTTCGAAATAACTCCCGACCCCTATTTCTGTCCTATTTCTATCTATTTCTGTGATTTCTCTTTCCCGAGCGCGTTGGTGAGCCAGTGTTTGAGCTCGGGCAGGTTGCGCATTTGTTTGGCTGAGACCACAAGCGTTTTGTAGTCGGCGCCGCGGGCGCTGTCCTGCTGCGACAGGCCCGGGGCTTTCTTGATCGCCGCGAGGCCTGGGCCGCGGGCTGAGAAATCGCCCAGCACCAGCCCGGCGGGCCCGGCCGTGTGCGGTTCATCGAGCGTCGTCAAGACGGACTGGATGACGCGCGCCTGGAGCTGCTCGGTGAGATTGTCGAGCAGATGCCCCCCGAGGCTCGTGCGCCGTGCCCGGATGCCGGGATCGATCGCATCCTGATCAGCCAGCAGGAACCGGATGAAGAACCAGACAAAGTGATCGACGGTCGCCGCGTAGATCTTCCCGTCGTACGCGACGTTGACGGCGCGAATGCGAGGTTTGGTGACAACCTCGAACACACCGCGCTCGATGTGGCCGATCTCACGGAAGTCCTTCTGCTGCGATTGGCGAACAAGCTCATACGGCGCATTCTGATCGGCGTTCACCGCCAGCGCGTCCGCGATGCCCTGCGCCCGGTCGATGATCACGCCCTTGACGTCCTGATTCCTGAAGCCCGCGAGCGCCCCTTCGAGGACGGCGCGCTCCGAAATCACCTTGTCTTGCTGCTCGTTGAGGTCGGCGACCATGCGCGCGACGACGATCATTTTGTTTTCCTGAATCACCCGCATCTGCAGCAGCGGATTGGATGCCATGTCGGCGCACATCGCGATAAAAGATGATCGCGTGAAGTGGAACAGCCGCGACCCCGGAGTGGAATCCGCGTTCCGCGGCCGAACGTGGATGGCGCCGCCGGGGAACGAGTACTTCTCCATCATCTCCCTGATGGCGACGACGGACGCTTCATCGGTGGTGAGCGGCCCGATTTCGTTGACGCGGCCGCTTTCTGCCATCGCGTCCGTGAGCTTCACGATGTGATCGGCGACCATCTGAGCGACGAGCGGATCACGACTCTTGCGAAGGCTCTCGACCGCATCAGAGATCGTCCTGGCATCGCGCGCGGAAACGACGACGGTTTCCGTGATCCGGATGGGAGGCGGCGTCTGGGTCTGACCAGAGATTGCGGAAGTTAGAACAAACACGAATATCAGGGAACGCATATTCCAACAACCGTCTCACGCGGGGCCCGCATTCCGGTGTGCCAGATCGCACATCATGCCGACGCGCTCGTTCTACCATGACGGGCGATGCCGACCCTGCGGTGCCCGGCGTGCGCCCACGGCCGACTTGCGAAGACCTCAACCGGGATGATCTGCCCGGACTGTTCCGCTCAGTTTCCGGTCGTTGACGGCTACCTGGATTTCTTTCCGCAGGAAGGCGCCTGCGTCACGCCGATTCAACGCATCATGCAGTTTCCGCCGGCCGTCGCGATCTACGAAGCGGTCTGGCGTCCGCTCGGCGACTTCATCGGAAGCCAGCGGTCGTTCGAGCGCGACGCCGATCAGATCGCGGCGTCAGTGCGAGCCGATCGCGGCGCGGTTCTCGATCTTGCCTGCGGGCCCCTGGCGCGCCATTCGGAGGAGCGCACGCGCATCAATTACATCTTCCGCGCAACCAAGGCCGGCTGAAGAGCGGGGTTCTTAGAACGTGGGAATCCGAGCCAGGTTGGCGATGTTCAGTCGCCGCCGAGAACCTGCGCCGCCACCTGCGTGACGTCCGCCCAATGACATTCGCCTTCCGGCACGATCTCGTTCGTCGCGTCGAATAGCCGCTGCGCGAAGCCGGCCATCTTGCGCGATTCCGGCAGACGGAGCAATTTTGGATCGAGATCGCCGAGCCTCACGCGATCGAGACCGTCGGCGTCCTTGAGCAACACGCAGAGCCGCCAGTACTCGTGACCCTGCGGAGGCAATTCGGCATCCGGCTGGCAATGCAGTTCCAGGGCGGTCTCGACGGGCTCGCGGTCGGCCTGATCGATTCCCGCTGTAAAGATGTGAAGCCGCAACGACTCCTGCGTGCGCCAGCGCAGAACCGCGTCGGCGCCATGCTTATGACAACGCCCGTCGTGCGTGCGCTCGAGATCGTGGAGATACACGGCCGCCCACAATCGAGCGGCTTCTTCTTCCCAACCCGTCGCTTCGATCAACCGCAGCGCGTGCACCATCACTCGCGCGACGTGCGCCTGGCCGTGAAGCTTGCTCGCGTGCCGAAAGTGTTGCGGGAGAGGAATGAATGGATCGATCACAAATCCATGATAGAGTGGAACTTGTAATTGGTGCTTTTGCCCCGCGCTCTGCGCAGCCTCTGAGTTCTGCGAGTGGAATCACTCGCCCGCCTCTTCCAGCCCTGCTTAGCAACGAGTAATCACATCAAGCCGCACCCAATGGTGGGCGTGGCATGACACGTCGCTATGCGACAGAAATGAAACACAAACATGGGCAAGAAACTCTACGTTGGCAATCTCCCCTTCTCCACCGGCGAAGCCGAACTGCAGACGCTGTTCGCGGAAGCCGGCACGGTCGACTCCGCGAAGGTTGTGCGTGACGGCCAGACCGGCCAGCCGCGCGGCTTCGGATTCGTCGAGATGGCGACTGACGAAGAAGCGCAGAAGGCGATCACGATGTTCCACGAGTACTCGCTCGGCGGCCGCAACCTTGCGGTTAACGAAGCGCGTCCGAAGACGGAATTCGCCGGCGCCGGCGGCGGTGGCAACAGCCGCAACCGCGAACCGCGCTGGTAGCTTACAGGGACTGTCCCTGAACTACAGGGACAGCCCCTCTAATACACGACTGGCGCCGAAATACAGGCGCTAAATACACGAAACGTCCACGCGCACTGTATATGGTGCGGTGGGCGTTTTTTCTGTACCGGGAGGAAACCGCTTAGACCGCCGCGGCTTCCATCGAGCTCTTGTTGATCCCGCCGTCGGCGAGCCCCGTGAGCTTCTTGTCGGCGCCGTTCTCTTCCTTCAGCGTCTGCTCGAGGAGCTTGGCGACCTTGGTTTCGCCGAGGCAGTGCGACCACGCGATGAGCGTGCCGTAAGCCGCCATCTCGTAATGTTCTACGCGCTGCGCCGCCGCGATCAGGCACGCGTCCATCGTCGCGTCATCGAAGTCTTCTTCCATGACCTTCTTGCCTTCTTCGATGATGCCCGCCATACCGCTGCAGTGCTTGCCCTTGACCTTCTCGCCGAGGAGGCCGAAGGCCTTCTCCAGCCGATCGACCTGCGTCTGGGTCTCGCCCAAATGCGAAGTGAACGCGGCCTTCAGCTGTTTGTTGGACGCCTTCCGCACCATCTTCGGAAGGGCCTTGAGGATCTGACGTTCTGCGTCGTACGTGTCGCGCAGTTCGTCGATGTATGCATCTCGCAGTGAACTATCGGCCATTGTGAAAACTCCTAAGCTGAGCTTAGAAAGTTCTCCGCGCTATGGCTGTTCCGGAGCGGACACCGATCCTAATTTCTTCGACAGCTCTTCGTAGACCTTGCGAATCGCGATGGGCGCCTGCGACGACGCGAGTTTCCAGGACGCGTACTCGCCCCAGTTGGCCTGAGCGGGCGCGTCAACAAGCGGCACACCTGTCGTGAAAAGTCGCGTCGCTTCGGCGATTACCGCGGCCAGCGCCGAGCGGTACGCCACGAGTTCCTCGCGCGACACGGGGCCGCTCTCGGTAAATCCGTGGCCGGGAATGTAAATTTTCGCGTCCATCGCAAGAGCCTTGTCGACCGTGGCGAGCCATTCGGTGGGATATGCGGAGCGCATCGCCGGGAACACGCGGTTGAGAAACGCTTCGCTCATGAAGAGAATTTGTTTCTGCGGCAGCCACACGCTGAGATCGCCCCCGGTGTGCGCGCGGCCGAGGAACAGGATCTGGATGTTCTCAGGCCCAAGCGTCACCGTCGTCTTGCCGGTCACTGGCAACGCGGCCGCCGGCCCCTTCAGTGTCGCCTGCGACGTCGGATGGATCAGATACTTCACGCCGGCGGGGAACGCCGCGTTGCCTCCGGTGTGATCGCCGTGATCGGACGCGATGACGACATGCGTGATCGGCGCGGAAGTGATCTTCGCGATCGCATCAATCATGCCCTTCGTCGCGGCCACAGTAGCCTGCCCATCGGCAACCAGCACGCCGCCTCGTGTCACGACGATCAGACTGTTGGTGGTGAACTTGTCGGAGCTCGGATGAAAGTCTTCGTAGGTGTAGACGTTGTCCGCGACCTTCACGAGCCGCGGGATGTCGCCGTCCTTAACACCGCGCGCGACCGGGTCGGCCGTGCGGATGACGGGCGCCTGGGTAAGGAGCAGAACAAGACCGGAGACAACGGCAGACGCGACGTTCATGTGGGTAGGATACAGCGGCGGCATTAGACCGGCCGCGTGACGAATTCTCATCGAAGAAATGCCAGTTCATTCGAAGGCTTGGCCGCCAGCAGGGAATCGTACAAAGCTGGGTCTAGGGCGCCTTGATCTCCAGCAGCCGCGCGGGGTAGCCCTGGCGGACTGCGACGATGGCCAGTTGGTCGTAGAGCTGTGCCAGTGCGACCGCCTCGGGCTCAGTGATGCCGAACACCAGGAGGCGGCACTCGGCCAATTCGTGACCGTCGGCCGGCTCGCTCTCGCCTTCGGCGACTTCGTATCCGCCGCGTCCGAGCGCCGTTCGCAGATCTTCCTGCCGTTGGTTATTCACATCCGGCGGCAGGGTCTTGCCCTGCGGATTCCACGCGGTCATGTACGCCCAGGTCGTTCGCGGTTGCGACGCGGGCGAATCTCGACGCCGGCGGCTTCATCTGAGAATTGTCTTCGCGCCTTCGGTGGTTGGCAAGGCCGTCGCAATGGACCGCGGCATGCAATGGCTCCGTGATCGCGCCCCATGCGCTCGGCGGCCACCCCGGAAAACCTGATGTGCCATGATTCAGGTAGATGAAGTTCGGTCATCGCTTTTGGCCGGTCGCGCTCGGACTCTATGGGGCCATCGGCGGAGGCATCTCGTTCGTCGGCTGGGCTTTCGACGTTCCGTGGCTGGCCGACTGGTTCGGCGGCATCTCGATCCAGCCGAATACCGCGGTCGCCTGTGCAGCCGTCGGCATCGCGCTCATCTGCCTCGCCAACGGCCGAATCCAGGCGACCCGCGCGCTCGCGATCGCCGCCGGCCTGATCGGCGCGACCGCGCTCTTCCAGACCATTTCCGGCGTCACGCTGGGCAACCTCGACTCGCTGCTCCGCTTTGGACGCGACTGGGGCAACACCGGCGTCGTCGCCCCAGGCCGCATGGGCGCGCCGTCGGCGACGTCTTTGATATTGCTGGGCATCGCGCTGCTTTTGGCGACATCGACAAAGCTTTCGGCGCGCGTCCGGTGTACGGGCCCCGCGGCCGCGGGGGTGGCCACGGTGATCTCGACGACCTCCTTAGTCGGGTACTTCTTCGGCGCAAGCGCGCTCTACACGATTCCGTCCGCGACGGCGATCGCGCTCCAGACGGCGACGTTCGTGCTGGCGCTCTCGCTCGGCACAATCCTGAGCGTCCCGCAATTCGGCCCCGGCCGCCTGATCTACGAGCCGGGCGTGGCCGGGGCGATGTTCCGGCGGATGCTGCCGGCGCTGGTGCTGGTGCCGCTCGTCCTCGGATTCCTGCGCCTCGAAGGCGAGCGGCGCGGTTACTACGACCTGGCATTCGGCACCGCCGGCCATACGGTCGCCGAGATGGCGATCCTCACCTTCTTTGTGTGGCTCGCCGCGCTCGATATCAGCAAGCTCGAACTCGATCAGATCAAGATTCAAGACCAGTTAGGTCGAAACGAGTCGCTGCTCCGAATGGTGACGGAGGAAGCCGAGGTTGGCCTCGTGATCATCGACCGCGATCACCGGTATCTCTACGCGAACCGCTCGTACGCCGAGATCATCCGCGCCAATGCGAACGAGATCATCGGGAAGAAAGTCGAGGACGTGCTGCCCGAAGTGTACGACTGGCGTGTGCGGCCGAAGATCGAGCGGGCGTTCGCCGGCGAGACGGTGAAGTACGAGCTCGACCTCCCCCGGGTGGGCCAGTTCGTCTCGGTCACCTATCAGCCAGTCCATGTGGACGGGCGCGTCGACCGCGTCATCGTCGCCGTCGTCGACACGACGCACCGGCGGCAGATCGAGAACGCGCTCGAGAAAAGCCGCGCGGAGCTCGAGGTGGCGGCGAAGCACAAAGACGAATTCCTGATGACGCTGGCGCACGAGTTGCGTAATCCGCTCGCGCCGATCCGCACGGCCGTGGACATCATCAAACGCACAGAGCCGGGGGGCGACCTCACGCTTCCGCGCGAAGTCATCGACAGGCAGCTGAGATTGATGGTGCGGCTGCTCGACGACCTTCTCGATGTCGGCCGCATCGAGCGCGACACGCTCGCGCTGCGCAAGGAGCGCGTGGACCTCGCGACGGTGATTCGTCACGCCGTCGAGATCAGCCAGCCGCTCGCCGACCGCTTCAAACACCAGATCGTCGTCAACGCCCCGGCTCGGCCGATCGAAGTCGACGCGGACCCGGCGCGGCTCGAACAGGTTGTCGCGAACCTCCTCAACAACGCCTGCCGGTTCACGCCGGCCGGCGGCCGCATCGAGGTCTGGGTCGAGCGCGAAGGCGCGGCCAATGACGTGGCGGTCGTGCGCGTGCGCGACAACGGCGTCGGCATCGCACCGGAAGATCTCACGCGCGTCTTTGAAATGTTCGAACAGCTCGACCGATCGAGCGAGCGCGCACAAGGCGGGCTCGGCATCGGGCTGCATCTGGTCAAACAGCTCGTCGCGATGCACGCCGGGAGCGTCGAGGCGAGCAGCGGCGGGATGTCGCACGGCAGCGAGTTCGTCGTGCGATTGCCGGCTCTCCCTCCCGCCATCGCTACGGCGGCTGGCGCCGCGGCTTCGGCAGGCGAGACCGCTGACAATCCCACGGTCTTGCCGCGCCGGATTCTTGTCGTCGACGACAACGTCGACGCCGCGATGGCGATGGCGATGCTGCTCAACCTCATCGGCCACGAAACGCACATCGCGCACACGGGGCCGGAGGCGCTCGACGCGGTGACCGCCGTTCAGCCGGATGTCGTGCTGCTCGATCTCGGATTGCCCGGCATGAGCGGATTCGAAGTCTGCCAGCACATCCGGAAAACGTTCACAGAAAAGCCGCCGCTCGTTGTGGCGCTCACAGGCTGGGGCCAGGAATCCGACCGCCGGAAATCGCGCGATTCAGGCTTCGATCACCACCTGGTGAAACCGGTCGACTACGAAGCGCTCGCGGACTTACTCGCCAAATCGGCGCGCTGAGCCGGGAGATCCAGCACGAAGCACGCGCCGGGGCGCGAGTCGCGGATCTCGGCGCGCAGGCGGTCGTCGGCGAGGACGGCGTCAGTTCGGTTTTCGCGAAGTTACCGAACGCTTCCGGTGTTTTGCGGCTGTTCCATTGGGCACAAACGAGCCCCGCCGGCTCCCCTACAGTGAGGGCATGTCACTGGGCGCAGATGTGGCGGTCCTGTTCATCCTTGCGGTTCCGATCGCGGCGATCAGCTGGACGGTAACCCATGAGGAGATCGTGCGCGAACCGCGCGAATGGTGCGCGCGCCGCAGCCGCGCGAGCCGGTCCTTTTTCGGGCGAAAACTCCTTTACGTCTTCACCTGCGAATACTGCTTCAGCCACTGGGTGACGCTCGCGTTCCTGGTCGCCACCAGGTTCAAGCTCGTATACCCCGGCTTGCTTGGCTACATCGTGGCGGGCTTCTCGCTCGTGTGGATCGCCAACCTGTATATGAGCTTCTTCGCCCGGCTCCGGCTGGAGATCAAAGAAGAGCGCCTCGAGGTAGAAAAGATCGAGAGCGAACTGGAGAAATAACATGCCGGCAGACGGCGCCGCCGTGGGGAAGACCCCTAGGTTTTCGGAAGGCTCTTCATAAATAAAGTGGTTCTTCCCCATGGCCCCCCACAGTGGGAACCCGGCTCCAAGGTGATAATCTTCAGTCTAAATTCGCCCAGTTGGGAGCCCAAACCGTGCACGTTTCCATTGCCGCCGCTCTGATTTCCCTTGCCCTGCAGGCCACTCCACCGCCGCCCGTCACTGTGCAGCCCGGCCGGCCTGGGGAAGCGACGACCATCGTGACGACGCCGGCGGTCCGGTCGGTGGCGAAACACACCGCGGGTGACACGAACTTCATGCAGGGCATGATTCACCATCACGCGCAGGCCGTCGAGATGGTCGCGCTGCTCAAGCAGAACACGGCCCGCAAAGACATGAAGATGCTGGGCCTCAAGATCGAAGTCTCGCAGAACGACGAGATGAAGATGATGCGCACCTGGCTTAAAGACCGCGGCGAAGAAGTGCCGATGGATCACGGCGGCGGCCACATGATGCTCATGAGCGGCGGAACCGCCGACGGCATGATGGCGCCGATGCCCGGCATGCTCTCCGACAAAGAAATGAAAGCGCTCGCTGCCGCCAGGGGCGCGGCCTTCGACAAGCTGTTTCTCGAAGGCATGATCAAGCACCACGTCGGCGCGCTGACGATGGTCGAGGAGCTGTTCGACTCGCCGGGCGCCGGCCAGGAAAGCATGATTTTTGATTTCGCCACACATGTCGATGCCGATCAACGCATGGACATCTTGCGGATGCGCGGGATGTTGAAGAAGAAATAGGAGACACGATGAACAGCAAGACGAGACTCGCCACTGGTATTGCCGCCGCACTCTTCCTCTCCGCTGCCCTTTCGGCTCAACAGGCGGCACCGCCTCCAGCGCCGCCTCAGTCCCCAGCGCAGGCCCAGCCTGCGCCGCCGCCCGATCCGCGCGTCGGCCTGAAAGCCGGCTTGCGCGACGCGGGGGTCGCGGCCAGGAACATGATGCTCGTGTCGTCGCTTGCGAAACCCGCGAGCTTCGACGACCCGGACGGCACCGCGGGCCTGACGTTCGCGAACTCCGATCTCGCGTTCCAGCACGAGACGCTGTTTCTCGGCAATTTCTACGGCATCAACATGTACAACGTCGAGGATCCGGCCAAGATGCGGCTGACGATCTCGATGCCCTGCCAGGGTGGCCAGGGCGACGTGTCCGTCTTCGGCAAGCTGCTCTTCATGTCGGTCGAAGCGACGAGCGGCCGGATCGATTGCGGCCCGGCGCCAACGCCCCCACCGGCTCCTCCAGCTGCAGCGGCTGCGGCGACGCCTCCGCCGAATGCGGCGGGCGCGGCGGCTGCAGCAGGCGCTGCGGGTACGGCTGGTGCTCCGGCGGCGCAGGCCGGACGCGGCGGGCGCGGCCAGCAGGCCCCGGATCCGAAACGGTTCCGCGGCGTGCGCATCTTCGACATCAGCGATCCGCTGAAGCCGAAGCAGATCGCAGCCGTGCAGACGTGCCGCGGCTCGCATACGCACACGCTCGTGACCTCGCCGAAAGACACGGCAAACCTCTACATCTACGGGTCGGGCACCGGCGGCGTGCGGGCCGGCGAAGAGCTCACCGGCTGCGTCTCCGATGCGACGGATCCGAACACGGCGCTCTTCAGCATCGACGTGATCAAAGTGCCGCTCGCGACGCCCGAAAAAGCGTCCGTCGTGAACCGCCCGCGCATCTTCGCTGACGACCAGGGCAACGTGGGCGGCCTCTGGCAGGGCGGCGACCACGGCAAGGGCACTCAGCGCTCGAGCCTCACGAACCAGTGCCACGACATCACCGCGTACCCGGCGCTTGGCCTCGCGGCCGGCGCGTGCTCGGGCAACGGCATCCTGCTCGACATCAGCGATCCGGTGAACCCGGTCCGGATCGACGATGTGGCGGATCCGAACTTCGCGTACTGGCACTCGGCGTCATTCAACAACGACGGCACGAAGGTGCTCTTCACCGACGAGTGGGGCGGCGGCACGTCGCCGCGCTGCCGCGCGACGGATCTCCCGACGTGGGGCGCCAACGCGATCTTCAACGTCGTGAACAAGCGGCTGAAGTTCGCCGGCTACTACAAGTTGCCGGCGGCGCAGACCGACCAGGAAAACTGCGTCGCGCACAACGGCTCGCTCATCCCCGTGCCCGGCCGCGACATCAAGGCGCAGGCGTGGTACCAGGGCGGCGTGTCGGTGTTCGACTTCACGGACGGCTCGAAGCCCACGGAAATCGCGTTCTTCGACCGCGGGCCGATCAGCGCGACGAAGCTCATCACGGGCGGCTACTGGTCGACGTATTGGTACAACGGCTTCATCTACGGGTCTGAAATCGCGCGCGGCCTCGACGTGTTCAAGCTCACGCCGAGCGATCAGCTCTCGCAGAACGAGCTCGACGCGGCGAACCTGGTAAAGATGACCGAGCTCAACGTGCAGAGCCAGCCGAAGTTCGTGTGGCCGGCGCATCCGTCGGTCGCCAAGGCGTACCTCGATCAGCTCGCGCGCTCGAAGGCGATTACGGCCGAGCGCATCACGGCGGCGATGGAATCGATCGACGCGTTCGACAAAGCCACGGGTGCCGCACGCACCGCCGCGAAGACCAGGCTGACGTCGCTCGCGGCAGACTTCACGAAAGACGCCCCCACAATGAGGGCGCATACGGCGAGGCTGAGGGCGCTGGCCGCGACGCTGACGGCTATGAAATAAACAGCTGTTCGTACGAGCTAGAGGGTTCGTACGCTTTCATCGGGGGTTCGTCCGGACGTTGAGGGTTCGTGCGAACCCCCTTGATTGCGCAAGGGTCACCGTCTCGCGGCTGAGATACGCCAGCGATCTGCCGAGATTCTTGGGGGCTGTACAAAAGAAGAAGGCCAACCCGCGGAAGCGAATCGGCCCTCGACTTTTGTGACTTATGACGTCTGACTTTTGACTTGAAGTGCGAAGCCGCCTAGGCTCCGCCGGCCTTGCGCGGGGCCGTGATCTTCCGGCCGGCGCCCTTGGACGTCTTCGCCTTCGGGGCCTTGGTCTTCTCGGCCTTTTTGCCGCCGCCGAGCGCGCGGACGCGTTCGCCGATGGAGCGCTTGCGGGTCGGTTCGTCTCCGCCCTCTTTCTCGGTCTTCTTGGCTTCGGCGGCCGGATCGAACTCGCTGCCGACCAACTCGACCTGGGCGATCTCCGCATCATCGCCGCGGCGACGGCCGAGACGCATCATGCGGGTGTAGCCGCCCTGGCGATCCGCGAAGCGCGGCGCGATCTCGGCGAAGAGCTTCGAGACGACTTCGCGGTTCGCGATGTCGACGGCGACCGCGCGGCGCGCGGTGACGTTCGTCACCGCATCGCCGGCCTTGAGGCTGCGCTTCGCGACCGAGATGATGCGCTCGACGAACGGGCGCAGCTCCTTGGCGCGGGCGACGGTCGTTTCGATGTGCCCTTTGTCGATGAGATTGGAGGCCTGGCTCCGAAGCATCGCAATGCGGTGCTCGGTAACGCGGCCCAGTTTCCTGTGTGCAACTCGATGACGCATGATTCCTTGTCCTTATTCGATCGCCGGTGACGCCGGGGCGCCGTCAATGCGCATGCCCAGGCTGAGGCCCATCGTCGCCAGGATGTCCTTGATTTCGTTGAGCGACTTCCGGCCGAAGTTCTTGGTCTTGAGCATCTCGCCTTCGGTCTTCTGCACCAGCTCGCGAATCGTGCGGATGTTCGCGTTCTTGAGGCAGTTGTAGGATCGGACGCTGAGCTCCAGTTCCTCGACCGACTTGTCCAGGTTTTCGTTGCTGACCGACGCTGGCAGTTCGCCCGCGCCGTCGATCGCCTGCTCCATCGCTTCGTCGAGCGAGACGAAAATCGAGAAGTGATCGCGGATGAGTTTGGACGACAGCGACACCGCGTCGCGCGGGCTCACGGCGCCGTTGGTCCACACTTCAATCGTCAGCTTGTCGTAATCGGTCGTCTGGCCGACACGCGCGGCTTCGACGACGTAGTTGACGCGCTTGACCGGCGAGTGCACCGAGTCGATCGGAATCCAGCCGATGCCGAGATCCTCGTCGAAGTTCTTGTCGGCCGAGACGTAGCCGCGACCGCGCTTGATGCGGAGCTCCATCTCGAGCTTGCCGCCCTCGGACACGGTCGCGATATGCGCGTCCGGCTCGAGAATTTCGATGTCGGCGTCGGCGACGATGTCGCGCGCGCGGACGACGCCCGGCTTGGTCGCGCGGAGCGTGAGCGTGCGCGGCTGGTCGGTGTGCGTCTTGAGCGGGATCTGCTTGAGGTTGAGGATGATGTCGGTCGCGTCCTCGACCACGCCGAGAATCGGCGAGAACTCATGCAGCACGCCTTCGATTTTCACGGCCGTCACGGCCGCGCCTTCGATCGACGACAGCAGCACGCGGCGGAGCGCGTTGCCCACCGTTGTGCCGAACCCGCGCTCGAACGGCTGCGCGGAAAAGCGGCCAAACCTGTCGGTCAATGTTTCGCGTTCGAACTCGAGACGCTTCGGTCTCTGAAAACCTTTCCACAACATTTTTATTCGTCCTAGCCGACCCGCTGGTGACCCTCTGCCTCCCGCCGCGGGTCAAAGCTGCGGGCAGAAGGACGTTCTACAAGGCAAAAGTTAAAAGGCAAAAATCAGAAGTCTAACTTCTGCCTTCTGCCTTCTCATTTCTGACTTATTTCGAATACAACTCAACGATGAGCTGCTCCTGCACTGGCAGATTGATCTGTTCGCGCGTCGGGATCGACGAGATGCGTGCGGACAAGCCGCTCGCATCTATATCTACCCAAGGAGCAACACCTCTGCCCTTCACTTCTTCGCGCGCGTGCACGATCGTCGTGTTCTCCACGCTGCCCGGCTTGACCGACACCGTGTCGCCGATCTTGACCGAGAAGCTCGGAATGTCGACCTTCTTGCCGTTCACCAGGAAGTGGCCGTGGCGCACGAGCTGGCGCGCCTGCGCGCGCGACGTGGCGAAGCCGATCCGGTAGACGACGTTATCGAGGCGGCGTTCGAGCGACTGGAGCAGAAGCTCGCCCGTGATGCCCTTGGCGCGGTCCGCGGCTTCGAAGTACCGCCGGAACTGATTCTCGAGCACGCCGTACGTGCGCTTGACCTTCTGCTTTTCGCGCAACTGCACGCCGTAGCCGACCATCTTCGCCCTGCGGGCGCGGCCATGCTGCCCCGGCGGGACGTTGCGCTTTTCGATCGCGCACTTCTCTGTGTAGCAGCGCTCGCCCTTGAGGAACAACTTCATGCCCTCACGGCGGCACAGTCTGCAAACGGGTCCAATGTATCTAGCCATAGTCTGTTGTCCCTAACCCTTACACGCGCCGCCGCTTGGGCGGCCGGCAACCATTGTGCGGAATCGGAGTGACGTCGCGGATCGACTTCACATCGATGCCGACCGTCTGCAACGCGCGCACCGCGGATTCGCGGCCGGCTCCCGGTCCCTTGACCTTGACCTCCACCGAGCGGAGCCCGTGGGTCTTGGCGTTGTTGCCTGCGGCCATCGCTGCCTGGGTCGCCGCGAACGGCGTGCCCTTGCGCGAGCCTTTGAAGCCGACGCCGCCGGCGCTCGACCACGCGATCACATTGCCTTCCGTGTCGGTGATCACGATCGTCGTGTTGTTGAACGACGCGTGAATGTGGGCGTAGCCGTGATGCACGACGCGTTTCTCGCCGCGCTTCTTGAACGTCTTCTTCGGTGCGGTACCCTTGGCTCC
>JBKJHW010000140.1:0-1800 GCA_046598935.1 Vicinamibacterales bacterium
CAGCCGCTCGTACCGGCCCGCCTCGGCATTGGCCGCCGTTTCCATTGACGGCGTCGCGGTGCCGAAGACAATCAGCGCGCCTTCCTTCTGTGCGCGAACCGTCGCAACGTCGCGGCCGTTGTACCGCGGCGATTCATCCTGCTTGTACGACCCGTCATGCTCTTCGTCGACGATGATGAGGCCCACCGATTCGAGCGGCGCGAACACCGCCGACCGGGTGCCGACGACGATATCGATCTGGCCGCGGCGGATGCGGTGCCATTGGTCGTGCCGCTCGCCCGCGGCGAGGCCGCTGTGCTGAATCGCGACGCGCTCGCCAAATCGCGCGCGGAACGTGCCCGCCACCGCAGGCGTGAGCGCGATCTCGGGCACCAGCATCAGCACGCGCCGGCCCATGGCGATCACGCGCCTCGCGAGCTGGAGATACAACTCAGTCTTGCCGCTCCCGGTGACGCCCTGGAGCAGCACGCCGCGGAACCGCTGCTCGCCTGCCCATTCGGTGAGCTTTGCGAAGGCCGCCTCTTGCTCCGGCGTCAACGCGCGATCATGCTCCGGCGCACTGCCGACGGCCCAGCGGTCGTCACCTGCGGCGCCGATGAACGGGTCGCGTTCGGCGATCTGCTCCGTGATGAGGACCGCGCCGGCCTTTTCCAACGACTTCATCGTCGCGCGCGAGACGCCGAGGCGGTCCAGGGTTCCCAGATCCGCGGTCCACGGTTCGCCGAGGGCCTGGAGGTGCTGGAGTGCAGCGAGTTGTTTAGGTCCGCGAATCTTCGAGACGTCGGTGCCGGGAACCAGCGCCGCAACCGAAATCATTCGAAACGAGTCCGACTCGCCTCTTCTCGCCGCCGGCGGCAGCGTCATCGTCAATGCTTCGCCCGGGCCGGCGGCGTAGTACTCGCCCGTCCACATCGCGACGTCGACGACGACGGATGGAAGAAACGGGGTGGAGTCGATGATCGACTTGATGTCGCGAATCTTTGACGCGTCCGCGGGCGCGGCGGCGTCAAGGACGGCGACGACGCCGACGACTGTGCGCGTGCCGAGCGGCACGGAGACGCGGGCGCCTTTCGGCGGCGGCTCGGAGCCAGCGGGGACCGAATACGTCAGCAGGCCGAGCCCCGGCACGGGGACGGCGACTCCGATCAGCATTACTGGGTATCGGCGCTCGGCTCAGCCGGGCTTGCAAGCAGCGCGCGCACTTTCTTCATGTCCTCCCAGACATCGCGTTTCCTGTCCGGGCTGCGCAGCAGATATGCGGGATGAAACGTCGGCACGACCTTCACGTCGCCGCGGTACGCGAGCACGTGACCGCGGATTTTCGAAATCGGCGTGTCGATCTTGAGCAGCGTATGCGCCGCGTGCGTGCCGAGGGCAACGATGACCTTCGGCTTGATCGAGTCGATCTGCTGGAACAGAAACGGCTCGCAGGTCGCGACTTCATCGGGCTCGGGCGGACGGTTATTCGGCGGCCGGCACTTCAGGATGTTCGCGATGTAGACGTCGCCGCGCTGGTAGCCCATCGCTTCGATGATCTTCGTGAGCAATTGCCCGGCGCGCCCAACGAACGGTTCGCCCTGCTCATCTTCATCGGCGCCCGGCGCCTCGCCGACGAACATCAAATCGGCGTTCGGATTGCCCACGCCGAACACGATGTTCGTGCGCGTCGCCGAAAGCTTGCACCTCGTGCAGTCCCCAATCTCCATCCGGATCTCGGCGAGGCCAGCAGTGAGTGCCGGTTGAACGATTTCAGCGGTCAACACCTGAGCACCTGGCACCGGCGGCACCTGCGCATCTGCG
>JBKJHW010000025.1:0-17133 GCA_046598935.1 Vicinamibacterales bacterium
GCTAACCAGATATTCAGCTAACCAGATTCATCGTCCAATCTAGTGATTGCCGCCGCGTCCGCCGCCCGGGGCGCCCGTGGCCGGTTTGTGCGGAAGCTTCTCGTCGCGGTTCGCGGCAAGGTACGCGAACGCCGCGGCGATCGTCGCGTTGCGGCGCATGTCCTCCGGCTGGATCCGCTCGTAGCTGTCGAGATTCGTGTGATGCGTCATGGTGCTGTACTCGACCGCATCCTGGATGAACTGGAAGCCCGGCAGGCCGACGGCGTCGTACGACTGGTGGTCGGTGCCGCCGGTGTTACCCGGGTTGATGTGCGTCATGCCGATCGACTTGAACGGCTCCATCCACGCGCGGAAGATCGGCGCGACGGCTTCGTTCCCCTGCAGGTACACGCCGCGGATCGCGCCCGTGCCGTTGTCGATGTTGAAGTAGCCCGCGAACTTGTTCCAGCCCGCCTTGAGCGCGACGTTAGCCGGCGCCGGCGTCCACGGCGTGACCGCCGGGCCGGGAGCTGCGGCCGCCGGGGCGCCGCCGCCTCGGCCGCCTGCGCTTGTGCCGAAGTGCGTGTTCACATACAGCCGCGACCCGATCAGGCCCTGTTCTTCGCCCGTCCAGAGGCCGATGCGCACCGTGCGGCGCAGCTTCACACCGCTCGCCTTGAGAATGCGCATCGCTTCCATCATCGCCGCTGAACCGGCCGCGTTGTCGGTCGCGCCCGTTGACGCGTGCCACGAGTCGAAGTGGGCGCCGAGCATCACGACTTCATCGGCCTTGTCCGTGCCGCGGATTTCACCGACGACGTTGAACATCGGCGGGTTCGCGTTGTACGTGTTCTTGATGTCGGCTTCGAGCGTCACCGGAATGTTCTTCTCGAGCAAGCGCGCGATGCGGCCGTAGTGCTCCGCCGTGATCGTGACCGCGGCGTAGCGCGCGGACGGATCCGCGTTGCGGTCGCCGCCGCCGACGGTGTAGATGCCGTGACCGCGCGGCGCCGTGGACAGCGTGCCGGCGATGCCCTGTTCCTTGAGCCACGCGTCGCACGGGTTGGCCGGGGGCGCCATCGGGTTCGGCGCCGCTCCGGGCGCGCCGGCGCCGCGGCCGCCGCCTGCGGCCTGGCACGGTGTGACGCCCGGTGTCGGCGCAGCCGGCGCTCCACCGCGTCCGCCTGCAGCCGCGCCGCGACCTGCGGCCGCGACGCCAAATTCGATGCGCGCCGGGCTTTCCATCGCGTCGAGCTGTTCCTTCGTGTAGCGCTGCGCGGGCGGCGTCCAGTACGCCGCGACGTCCGGCGGCGCCGTCCGCATGATCCACGCGTTCTTTAAATTCTTGCCGTTGAGATTCGCCGTCAGCTCTTCGAGGTTCGTCGCGGTCGTGAGGAACACTTCACCGCGCTGCAAGCCGTTCGTGCCGGGCGTCCACGACGTCGGCGTGCCGACGATGGGGAAGGCCTGCGGCGCGACCGCGTGCAGGTAGAACTTCTCATTCTGCCAGCCGCGTGGGAAGCCGTTGTTGTTCGCGCCGGCCGGCCACGGTTCCATGGCGACGCTGGTGAGGCCCCACTCGGTCATCTGCTTGACCGCCCAGTGACCGGCTTTCTCGATATTCACCGAGCCGGTGAGACGCGGGCCAGCCACGTCCGTCATGAAGCTCATCGTCTCCATGACCTTCGAGTTGGCCTCGACGAGACCCTGCTGCTTGATCTTGTTGATGGCGTCGTAGTCGATCGTTTCCTGAAACGCGCGGATCGGCAGAGCCGCGACCGCGGCCGTGAACGCTACCGCTAAACTCACATAAAAAGGCTTTCTCATTGCGTGCCTCCTAGGGCGTCGGACACTATATCCCGTTCGCTCACAGACATCTGTTTGACTGGGCGGCGATGGAGGAGACGAGTATGCGAAAAATTGTGACGACCGGACTGTGTTGCGCGGCGTTTGCCGGCGCGTTGGCGGCCCAGCAGGCCGCGGCACCCCAGCAGCCCGCCCAGCCGCGGCCGCTGCCGGGCATCACGGTGGAAGTGCGGAACATCTACAACAACATCAAGGGTTTCATCACGCGCTCGGCCGACGCGTTTCCGGAAGACAAGTACAAGTGGCAGCCCACACCGGACGTGCGGTCGTGGAGCCGTCTCATCGGTCACATCATCGACGACAACAACGGATCGTGCTGGGCGATGGGCGGCCTGACCGCCGCGCCGGCGCGCTTCGATACGCCGAACAGCAACGAGTCGGGCGCATTCGGCAAGCCGAAGGCCGACATCGTCAAGATGCTCGCCGGTTCATTCGCGCTCTGCGACACGGCGTTCGATACGCTCACCGAGGCCAACATGTCCGAACGCAACGGCACGAGCAACCGCTCGAAGTTCGGTGCGATGTTCTACAACACGCAGCACATCAACGAGCACTACGGCAACATCGTGACCTATATGCGCCTGCAGGGTCTCGTGCCGCCCTCGTCAGCGCCGCGCGGAGGCGGGCCGGCGTCGCATTGACCACTGACCACTTTCATGCGCGAGTAACCAGCGCTTCATCTCAAGCCCTCCGCCGAAGCCAGTAAGCGCTCCACTTGCGCCTATGACCCGGTGGCAGGGAATGACGATGGGAATCGGGTTTTGACCGTTGGCCGCTCCGACTGCTCTCACAGCGTCGGCGCGGCCTATTTTATCGGCGATCCTCCCGTACGTTGTTGTTGTTCCGTAGGGGATTTGCCGCAGCGCCGCCCACACATCGAGCTGAAACGGCGTGCCTGCCGGCGCGAGCGGGAGATCGAACGACTGCAATGAGCCCGCGAAGTACGCGTCGAGCTGGTGTTCGAGCTCGGCCAGTACGCCCATTGCGCGTCCCGGCGTGACGACGCTTTTGGCGTTGAGCCAGAGGCCCGTGATCGAACGGTCATCGGCCTGGATTCTGAGCTTGCCGACAGGGCTTTCGATAGTCCGTTCCATGCGCACCCAATGCTAAACTGCACCGTCTCTGTCGATGCTGCCCAAAGCTGTAATTGCGGCCGTTTTACTGAGTGGGTTGGGTGCCGGCGCGGCGGCGTGCGTGGGCAACGCGGCCATCTCGAACCGCGCCGACATCGTTCTCGCGAAGGAATTCGACACAGTCGAGGCCGTTGTGCCGCCGAACGCGACGTTCGACTCGCTGCTTCGCGCCCAGAATCTGGATAAACCGACGACGCGCGCCGTCGTCGAGGCGATCAGCATGGCGGTGACGCCGCGGTCGCTCAAGGCGTCGCAGCCGTTCTGGCTGGTTCGCTCGCTCGACGGTCGGTTCCGCGAATTCCGTTACGAGATCGATGCCGCTAGATTTCTGCGCGTCATCCCCGACGGCGCCGGATACAGCGCGGCGGTTGTCCCGTATCCGCGCGCAGTCGAAGTTGCGGCGGTGTCGGCCGAGATCACGAAGGAAAACAATTCGCTGATCGCCGCGTTCGAAGCCGGCGGCGAAAACATTCAGCTCGCGCTGCTCCTGTCCGAGGTCTTCGGCGGCATCGTCGACTTCAACTCTGATCTGCAGCGCGGTGACCGGTTCGATGTGCTGTTCGACCGCGTGTTGCGCGACGGCGAGTTCTCGTCCTACGGCGAGCTGTCGGCGGCGCGGCTCCATCACGGGGGCAAGACGTTCACGGCCATTCGCGCCAAGGGCCCGGACGGCCGGCTCGCGTGGTACGACGAGAGCGGGCGTTCCACGAAGCGGCAGTTCCTCGTGTCGCCGCTGAAGTTCAATCCGCGCGTGACGTCGAGTTTCTCGTTGAACAGAAAACATCCGATTTACGGCTACGGCCGCGCGCATCTTGGCGTGGACTATGCGGCGCCTCACGGTTCGGCCGTTGTCGCGGTGTCGGCCGGCACCGTCGTCTCGGCCGGTTGGGCCGGCGACGGCGGCCGCCAGGTGCGGCTGCGTCACGCAGCCGGTTATGAGTCGTATTACCTGCACCTCTCGGCGTTCGCTGCGGGCATTTCTCCCGGCGCGCGTGTCGATCAGGGACAGACGATCGGCCGCGTCGGCGCGACCGGCGCGGCGACGGGACCGCATCTCGATTTCAGGATCCGCCGCAGCGGCACGTTCGTGAACCCGGTGCTCGAGCGGCAGCGCATGCCGCCGGGCGATCCGATTCCCGCGTCGCTCCTCGAGGATTTCAGGATCGGGCGCGACCGCGTGCTCGCCGATCTCAGACGCCGCCTCGCGGCAAATCAACCGCGCGCAAACCACCCCTAGCCATGTCACAGCTGTTTCCGTTCCGGGCGCTCCGTCCCGCGCCCGAGTCTGCCGCCCGCGTCGCGTCCGTTCCCTACGACGTCGTCTCCACCGAAGAAGCCCGCGCGCTCGTGCAGAAGGAGCCGCTAAGTTTCCTCCGAGTGACTCGCTCGGAAGTCGATCTGCCTGCGGACATGCATCCGTACGACGACCGCGTGTACGCGAAGGCCGTCGCCAATCTTGCGGCGCTGACCATCGACGCACCGCTCATCAAAGATGACGAGCCGTCGCTGTACTTCTACCGGCTCAAGATGGGCTCGCACGTGCAGACCGGCCTCGCCGGATGTTTCTCGGTCGACGAGTACGACCGGGGGCTGATCAAAAAACACGAAAAGACCCGGCCGGAAAAAGAGGACGACCGCACGCGGCACATCCTGGAACTGCGCGCGCAGACCGGCGTTGTGTTTCTGACGTATCGCGAGTCCGCCGACGTGGATGCGATCGCCGAACGCGTTGTCACCGGAGCGCCGCTGTACTCGTTTGTCGCCGACGACCAGATTTCGCACGAGCTCTGGCGCGTCGTCGGCGCGGATAGAGATGCGCTGGTCCAGGCGTTCGCGAAGCTTCCGGCGCTGTACATCGCGGACGGCCACCATCGCGCCGCGAGCGCGTCCAGATCAAAGGCGAAGGAATTCATCGCAGTTGCGTTCCCCGACACGCAGATGCTGATCCTTCCGTACAACCGCGTGGTCAAGGATCTTGCCGGGCAGACGCCGGAGGAATTTCTCGCGGCGCTGAAGAAGGTCGTGTCCGTTACGCCGGGATCGCCGGCGCCGTCGAAAGCGGGGCAGGTGTCGATGTTCTTCGGCGGCGCGTGGCACACGCTGACGCTGCCTGCGGCCAAGCCGGGCACGCCGCGCGATGAATCGCTCGACGTCGCGGTGCTGCAGTCGGCGGTGCTCGAGCCCGTGCTGAAAGTCGGCGATCCGCGCTCCGACAAGCGCATCGACTTCGTCGGCGGCGCGCGCGGCACTTCAGAGCTAGAGAAACTCGTGACGAGCGGGAAAGCCGCCGTGGCGTTTTCGCTGGTGCCGACGACGATTGACGACCTTGTTGCCATTGCGGACGCGGGCGGCATCATGCCGCCCAAGTCGACGTGGTTCGAGCCCAAGCTGCGCGACGGGCTCCTGGTGCATGTCATATGAAAGTGCTCGTTGCGGACAAGTTTGAGAAGAGCGGCATCGACGGCCTGACGGCCATCGGCTGCGAAGTGCTGAGCCAGCCGGACCTCGCCGACCAGGCGCTCGTCGATGCAATTCAGTTGCTCGCGCCAGAGGTGCTGGTGGTGCGCTCGACGAAGGTGCCTGAGGCCGCGATGGGCTCGTCGTTGAAGGTCATCGTCCGCGCCGGCGCCGGCGTGAACACGATCGACATCAAGGCGGCGACTGCTAAGGGCATCAAAGTCGCCAATTGTCCCGGCAAGAACGCGATCGCCGTCGCGGAGCTTGCCATTGGATTGATGCTTTCGCTCGATCGCCGGATTCCCGATAACGTCGCCGATCTTCGAGCGGGGAAGTGGAACAAGAAGGAGTACTCGAAGGCGCGCGGCCTCTACGGGATGACCCTCGGCATTCTCGGCGCCGGCAGCATCGGGTGCGAAGTCATCAAGCGCGCGGCCGCGTTCGGCATGCCCGTGGTGATGTGGAGCCGCCGCTTCGACGGACAGCGCCGCCAGCTGACACCGGCCGAAGCTGACGAACTGGGCCTGACCCTCGCCGTGCAGCAGGTCCCGATCATGCTCGCGCCGAGCCCCGTCGCCGTCGCCGAGCGCTGCGACGTGCTCAGCGTGCACGTCGGCCTCGGGCCGGGCACCAAGGGCTTCGTCAATCGCGACCTGCTCTGCAAGATGCGTCCGGGTAGCTTCGTGATCAACACCGCGCGCGGCGATGTCGTGGATTCGGCGTCGCTGCTCGAGGCGATTCGCGACCGCCAGCTCAAGGTCGGCCTCGACGTGTTCAGCGACGAGCCGTCAGCGGCGACCGCGGACTTCGCCGATCCGATCGT
This sequence comes from Vicinamibacterales bacterium, assembly GCA_046598935.1. Classification (GTDB taxonomy): domain Bacteria; phylum Acidobacteriota; class Vicinamibacteria; order Vicinamibacterales; family SCN-69-37; genus SCUN01. Next base: position 6,259 of record JBKJHW010000025.1, read on the forward strand.
CCACGAACCCGGCGTCGTCGGCACCCACCACATCGGCGCGTCAACCGATCAGGCCCAGGAAGCGATCGCCGCGGAAACCGTGCGGATCGTGAAATCATTCAAAGACAGCGGCGACGTTCCGAACGCCGTTAACTGAGGGATCTATGTCCGTCCATCGCATTTTCAATTTCTCCGCCGGTCCGGCGATTCTTCCGCTACCCGTGCTCGAAGAAGCGCAGCGCGATCTCGTCGCGCTGCCCGGGCTCGGCATGTCGATCATGGAGATCAGCCACCGCTCGGCGACGTTCGAAGGCATCCTCAACGCAGCCGTCTCCGACATGCGCGAGCTGGCCGGCGTTCCGGACAACTACAAAATTCTCTTCCTCCAGGGCGGCGCCAGCACGCAGTTTTCCATGGTGCCGATGAATCTCCTGCCGCCCGGCGGCACCGCCGACTTCATTGTCACGGGTGACTGGGGCAAGAAGGCGCTGAAGGAAGCGAAGAAGTTCGGCGCGGCGACGACCGCGGCGACGACCGAGAGCACCAACTTCGCCCGCGTGCCAACGCAGGAAGAGATCGCGCTCACGCCCGGCGCCGCCTACGTGCACATGACGTCGAACGAGACCATCCACGGTAACGAGTTCCACTACCTGCCGGACGTGGGCGGCGCGCCGCTTGTCTGCGACACCTCGTCGGACATGTTCTCGCGGCCGATCGATGTCTCGAAATACGCGCTGATTTACGCCGGGGCGCAGAAGAATCTCGGTCCGTCCGGCGTGACGGTGGTCATCGTCCGCGAGGACATGCTCGCCAGGTCGCAGGACTCGCTGCCGACGATGGCTAATTACAAAACGCACGCCGACAACGGATCGATGTACAACACGCCGCCGGCGTTCGGCATTTACATCCTCGGCCTCGTCCTCAAATGGATGAAGGCCCAGGGCGGCCTCCCGGCGATTGAGACGATGAACGTTCGCAAGGCGGAGATCCTCTATTCGGAGCTGGATCGCAGCGGGTTCTGGAAACCGCACGCGGAGACATCGAGCCGCTCGCGCATGAACGTGACGTTCCGTCTCGGGAGCGAGGATCTGGAAAAGAAATTCGCAAAAGAAGCGACTGCGGCCGGTCTTGACGGACTCAAGGGCCATCGCGCCGTCGGCGGCATCCGCGCCTCGATCTACAACGCGTTCCCCGAAGCGGGCGTTTCGGCGCTCGTCGCGTTCATGCGCGAATTCGAACGGCGTAACGGTTAACGCCAAGTTACAAGCGGGCGCGTCAGAGGGCACAATGGCGGCAACCATGATCGCCTTCATTCTTTCTGCTGTCGTATCGGTGTCGGCCGCCGCGGGCCTCTCCGGCACGGTCGTCGATATCCAGGGCGGCGTCGTTCCCGGCGCAACCGTCGTTGTCCTCGATGCCCGGCATCGCCCGACGGCTATCAAGGCCGTCACCGGCGCGCGGGGCGAGTTCGCGTTCGACAACGTCAGCCTCCCGGTCGAAATCGAAGTCACACTCGGCGGTTTCATCCCGAGACGAATCACGGTCGCAGCCTCGCCGGTCAAAGTCCTGATCAACGTGAAGACGGTTATCGAGGCCGCGATGGTTGAGGTGTCTCCGCAGGAGCCCAACTGGCGCGACGCCGGCACCGGCGCGACGACGCTGACAAAGTCCGACCTGGACCGCATTCCTGCGATGACGCCCGACGAGTCGCTCAAGGTCATCTCCGGATTTTCGCTATTCCGCCGAAGCTCGTCGCGCGCGTCCAACCCCACAACGCATGGCGTGACGATGCGCGGATTGTCAGCGTCGGGTTCGAGCCGGGCGCTCGTCGCGTTCAGCGGCCTGCCGCTCAACGACGGCTTCGGCGGCTGGATCACGTGGGAGCGGCTGCCGTCCGTCGCGATCGAACAAATCACGGTGCAGCGCGGCCCGATGGGCGATGTCTTCGGTAGCGATGCGCTCGGCGGCGCCATCACGCTGGTGGCAGCGGCGCCGCGACCGCCCACGATGGCGGTGTCCGTAGAAGCCGCGTCGCTCGACACGCGGTCCGTCTCTCTCAGCGGCGGCGGCGCGTTCAACGGCGGCTCAGGTTTTGTCGCAGGCAGTTGGTTCGATTCGGCGGGTTTCATCCCGGTCGAGCCAGCCACGCGCGGGCCGGCGGATGTGGTGACGGAGACGACGTGGTCGAACGCGTACGGGCGTGCGGCATTTGGTTCCGCCCGTCGTCTCACGCTCAGCGCGTGGGGCGGCCGCGACGATCGCGGAAACGGGACCGTCGTGCAGCGCAACGCCAGTCGCGGCGGCACTGCTACGGCGGCATTGGAAATGACGTCGGGAGCGACCCAACTGGCCGCGCGGGTCGCTCAGAGCGTGAACCGCTACGAACAGACGTTCACGACATTGCTGACGGTCGCCGGCGTGACCCGCGCGTCAGAACGGCTCACTTCAACTCAGCACATTGACACCGGCGTCACGCGCGGCATCGTTGAGCTGCGCCGCTCGATTCCAAAAGGCATTGCCGCACTGCGCGCGTCGGTCGTGCGAACCGGGTCGGATTTCGAAGACGTTCGAACCTCGACGACGGTGTCGAAAGTACTCGTCGATAACAGTCAGTCGCTCTCGGGTCAGTTCGCGTTCGTGCCCATTCCGGCACTGACGATTTCCGCTGGCGGCCGCGCGGAATGGCGCGAGGCCGGCGACAAATCGGCGCCGGTGTCGCCGAAGCCGGCCGCGGTCGGCCGTGCGTCGGCGTCGTGGAAGCTCACCGACCATCTGACCGCGCGCGCCGCCGCGGCCAATAGCCATCGGTGGCCCACACTGAACGAACTGGTTCGCAATTTTGCGGCGGGCACCGTCACGACGGTCGCGAATCCCGATCTCCAGCCGGAGCGCGCACGCTCGATCGAGGCCGGAATCGACGCGACCCGTGGACGGTTCCAGTTCGCCGTCACCGGCTTCCGCTCCGTTGTTCGCGACGCGATCTCGAACGTGACGACCGGCGTCGTCGGATCAGCGATCACGCGACAGCGTCAGAATGCCGGCGAGGCGCACTCTTCGGGCGTGGAGCTTGACGGCTCGGCGACGACGTCGATGGTTCGCGTGCGCGGGTCTGCGACGATTGTGAACGCGCGCTTCCGCGATTCGAAGGAAGCGGTCCTCGAAGGGAACTGGCTCCCGCAGGTGCCGCGCGTGTCGATGGCCGGCAGCGCCGATCTGCTGCTGCCGAAGCAGCACGTCGCTTCGCTCGTCGTTCACGGCGTGTCGTCGCAGTTCGACGATGACCGGAATACGGCGACGTTCAGGTTGTCGACAAAGACGCAGGTCGACGCGAGAGTCGGCGGCGTGTTCCGCATCGCGAGTTGGTACGTGGCAGCGGAGAATCTGACCAACGCGCGCATTGAAACCGGCCGGTCGGGCAATCCGGGTCTGCCGCTCGTGACGCTGGCGCAGGGCCGGGCGGTGCGTGTGGGCGTGACCCTCCGTCTTTCGCGCTGATCGTTCTACCGTGGAGCCGCTTCGCCGACTGGGAAAAACCGCCTCAAAGGTTGGCTTAGAAAAGGTTGGCTTAGAACCTGACGCTCACCGCGGCGGACGCCACCACCATCGTCCACGACACTTCTACGCCGACGCGCTTCACCTCGATGAGTGAGTACACGGAGAGCATCGGCAGCACTGGCGTGTCTTTGGCGAAATTGAGGAACCGCTCGTCGTAACCGGAGATCGCGCCGAGGCGAAGCCCGAACGATCCCGCCGCGACCCGGCTCGTCCGGGACCACAGGTTCCGCTGAACGCCGGCGGCGTACGCGCGCTTTCCGAATGAATTGACGAACGTCGTGGCGAAGACCGGACCGTGCGTGACGCCGAGCATCGGGTTGTTGGTGTCGATGTGCAGGCGGTCGGCATTGAGGTGCGTGGACCACAAGCCGAAATACACGCGAGTGTGCCGGGGCCGGTGCGCCGGCGTGTCAGCCGGCGGCTGAGCGCTCGCGGCCGACGGCGCGCCCACAAGGATGGCGCCCAAAATCCAAGGTAGTATCCCGCGCATGATCACCTTATCGGCGGCCCGGGCCGTCCTCGTCAGGTCAGCAGTCGTGATTGGAGCAATCGTCACTGCCGCAAACGGCGGTCACGCGCAGGCGCCCGCTTCGCAAGCAGGGACGCAGGGCGGGCACAAACACTATGCCGAGCCAGAGCCGGGCGCCGACGTGCCGAATCAAGCCGGCGAGCTGGCGCCGCGGCTTCAGAACGTCGGCCGCTACGTGTTTCCCGTCAGCACGAAGAGCGCGCGCGCGCAGCGCTTCGTGAACCAGGGCATCAACCTCTCGTACGCGTTCAATCACGCCGAAGCCGGCCGGGCGTTTCGCGAAGCGGCGCGCCTCGATCCGTCGCTGGCGATGGCGTATTGGGGGCAAGCGCTCGTGCTGGGGCCGAACATCAACGCCGCGATGGAGCCGGCCGACGAAGCGCCGGCCTTCGCCGCGATCAAAAAGGCGCAGGCCCTCGCGTCTCGCGCGACGCCGCGCGAACGCGCCTTCATCACCGCGCTTGCGGCCCGGTACAGCGGCAAGGCCGACGATCGCGTCGCTCGCGATCGCGCGTACTCGGACGCCATGCGCGGCGTGTACCGCCGTTTCCCGAACGATCACGACGCGGCGGTGCTGTACGTCGAATCGGTGATGGACCTGCGGCCGTGGGGATACTGGATGAGCGACGGCACCCCGCATGACGGCGTCGCTGAAGCCGTCGCGCTGATTGAGCGGGTGATGGCGCGCAAGTCCGATCACCCGGGCGCGCTGCATCTGTACATCCATTTGATGGAGGCGCATCAGCCGCAGAAAGCCGAGGCGGCGGCCGACCGGTTGCTGCCGCTTGCCCCGGCGGCCGGCCATCTCGTGCATATGCCCGCGCACATCTACCAGCGTGTCGGCCGGTACGCCGATGCGATGAAGAGCAACGAGCTTGCGATCGCAGCCGACGAGGATTACATACGCCAGTGCCGCGCGCAGGGTCTCTATCCGCTCGCGTACTACCCGCACAATCTCCACTTCCTGTGGTTCGCGGCGTCTTTTGATGGACAGAGCAAAGTCGCGATCGACGCGGCTCGCGCGACGGCGTCGAAGGTGGACGCGGAAACGCTGAAGGCGATGCCGCTGCTCGCGGCATTCAAAGTCGTGCCGTACTACGCGCTGACGCGATTCGGCCGATGGGATGAAATGTTGAAGGAACCGGCGCCGGGCCCGGAGAACGCGTACTTCTTTGGAACGTACCACTACGCGAAAGGCCTCGCGTTCGCCGCGACGAATCGGCTGACGGAGGCCGAGCAGTCGCTCGCCACCGTTCGGCGGACGCTCGCCGACAAATCGCTCGACGGCCCCCTCTTCTCCCCCAACTCGGCGGCACAGGTGCTCGCGATCGCGCCGGAAATCCTCGCCGGGGAAATCGCGCTCGCCGAGCGAAAGTTCGACGCCGCGATCGCGCACTTCGAGAAAGCGATTCGCCTCGACGACGGGCTGGTCTATACGGAGCCGTCCGAGTGGCACTATCCGCCGCGTCAGGCGCTCGGCGCCGCGCTCCTCGACGCGGGCCGCGCGGCCGAGGCTGAAACCGTTTATTGGCAGGATCTTCAGCGTTGGCCTGACAACGGCTGGTCGCTATTCGGATTGGAACGCGCGTTGCGCGCGCAAAAAAAGAACGAGCAAGCCGACATCGCGCTCGCGCGGTTCACGCGCGCGTGGGCGCGCGCTGATGTGAAGTTGACCGGGTCGCGCTTCGCGCGCTGATTACGCCGAGGGCGGCGGGCCGCCCGGTCCACCGCCGCCGCCGCGCCGTCGTCCGCGCCGTCGCCGCTTGCGCGGACCGTCAGTCACAGTCGGGTGCGCCTGGTTCGGCGGGTGCTGCTGGTGCCGCGGGTGCTCGGGTGCTTTGCCGTGCGGCTCGAGGGACGGGTCCTTCAAATGCGCGCCGTGCCCGCCGCGCGCAGCGCCACCACGCCCGCCGCGCCGCCGAGGCTCGGCTTTCGGCACGGGCGTCCGCGCCTTGACTTCTTTCCAATGCGCGACAGCTTCAGGCGCATCGCCAAAAATCTCGAGCCAGGTCACCGCGTCGTGAAACGACGGGCGTCCCGGCAATCCGCGCAACAAACGCGGCGGCAGATTCGGATCAGTGAGCTTCGGCACCATGGTCAGAACATGCCGCAGCCGGTCGATGTCTTTTCTGGGCAACGTCAGCATGCCGAAGTTGAGTTGATCTTCTTCAGCCTGGAGCAGGCCCATCGGCACGAGCAACGCGCCGGCGAGAATGGGGTTCACGAGATCCACCGGCAGCGAGTCGTGCATGCGGCGGTACATGTCGAGCCGCGTGAGCGCCGTCCACATCGCCTGCGGCGGATCCTTGAGATCCGGCGTCATCAGCTGCAGCAGCCCGACGCGGTGCAGCTCGCGGAACGTCGCCTCGGCGTGGCCCGAACGGAGAATCTTGAAGTACTCCTCGAGGAGCCGAGCGGGCGACGCCTTCAGGATCAACCCGCCGTGCGAGGCAATCGCCGACTCGACGGCATCGTCCAGCGAAAAACCAAGGCGGGCGGCGAACACAGCCGCGCGAAGCATGCGCACCGGATCTTCCGTGAAGCGCACGGCCGGGTCGCCGATCGAGACGATCCGTTTATGGTGCAGGTCGTCGAGCCCGCCCGTGTAGTCGATGACGGACTTTGTGGCGATGTCGTAGAAGAGCGCGTTCACGGTGAAGTCGCGGCGGAACGCGTCTTCTTCGGGTGTGCCGTAGACGTTGTCGCGCCGAACGATGCCGTGCTCGTCGTGATGCCCGCGACGGCGGCGGCGTCCTTCGTCGGAATGCACGACGACAGGTTCGTTGCTGCCTTCCGGATCGGGATTACTGGCTTCCGCCTCGGCGTTGGCGGCGTCCGCAGCCGCCGCTTCGCTAGCGGCGTCCTCGGCGGGCACGTGTTTGCGGAATGTGGCGACTTCGATGGTCTTGAGGCCGAACTTGACGTGGGCCAGGCGGAACCGGCGGCCGATGATCCAGCAATTCCGGAAGAGCTTCTTGATCTCGTACGGGTGGGCGTCGGTTCCGATATCGAAGTCTTTGGGCCGGCGGCTGAGCAGCAGGTCGCGCACACTTCCGCCCACGAGGTACGCGGCGTACTCGTTCTCATGGAGCCGGGTCAGGACGCGCAGCGCGTCAGGGTCGATGTCGAGCCTGGACAGGATGTGGCCGGCGCGTGGAATGACCTTCACGAAGGGAGATTATGGCTCACGGCTTGGCAGCGTTCCAATTCGGCCCCATGCCGACGTCCACGGTGAGCGGTACGCTCAGTTGAAAAGCCGCTTCCATGTGGGTCCGGACGAGGCCCGCGATCTCGGCGGCTTCCGCCTCGGGCGCCTCGAAGAGGAGCTCGTCGTGCACGGTCAGGATCATGCGGCTGGGCCCGCCGCGAGCCGCCAGCGCGGCCTGCACGTCGATCATGGCCTTCTTCAGAATGTCGGCCGCCGTGCCCTGAATCGGCAGGTTCACCGTCTCCCGCTCGGCGGACGCGCGGATCATGCCGTTTGCGCTCCTGAGCTCCGGCACCAGCCGCCGGCGGCCTGTAATCGTTCGTACGACGCCAGATTCGCGCGCCTCGGCGAGCGTCTTGTCGATGTAGACCCGGACCGACGGATAGCCCGAAAAATAGGCGTGGATGAAATCCTGCGCAGCGGTCTGCGACACGCCGATGTCTTTCGCCAGCGTGAACGCGGTCTTTCCGTAGAGCAGCGCGTAGTTGATGATCTTCGCGCGCCGGCGGAGCTCTTTCGGATCGAGGCCGCTCGCGGTGCCGCCGAATACGCGATCGGCCGTACGGTCGTGGATATCGACGCCCTGCTGAAACGCCTCGGTCAGCGCCGCATCGCCGGAAAGGTGCGCGAGCACGCGCAACTCGATCTGCGAATAGTCCGCGGAGATCAGCACGAAGCCCGGCTCAGCGACAAAGGCTCCGCGAATCTCGCGGCCGGCCGGCGTGCGGATCGGGATGTTCTGCAGGTTCGGATCGCTGCTGCTCAGTCGGCCCGTCGCCGCGACGGCCTGGTTGAATGTTGTGTGCAGGCGCCCCGTCGCCGGGTTCACGAGCAGGGGCAGCGCGTCGATGTACGTGCCCTTGAGCTTCATCAGGCCGCGCCATTTGAGGATCAGGCCCGGCAGCTCATGCGTGAGCGCGAGTTCTTCGAGCACATCAACGGCCGTTGACACCGTGCCGGATTTGCCCGCGCGCTTCGTCGTGGTCAGGTGGAGACGATTGAACAGCACGTCGGAGAGCTGCTTTGGCGACGCGATGTTGAATTCGCCGTCGGCGAGCGCGTAGATGCGCAAGGTCAGGCCGGCGATCTCGGCCTCCATCGCCTTGGATTGGGAAGCGAGTGCTGCGACGTCGAGCTTGATGCCGGCTTCTTCGATCGCGGCCAGAACCGGCAGGAGCGGACGCTCGAGATCGCGGTAGACGCCGTCGAGCCCGAGCGCTTTCAGCTCCGCGTTGAGGGGCGCCGCCACGCGCATCGGCACTTCGGCGCGTTCGCCCGCATAGGTGAGCAGCGATCCGGCGGGTACGCCGCTCCAAGACTGTGCCTTGGCGCCCTTGCCGCGCACGGTGTCTTCGCTGGTCGTGCGGTACCCCGCCGTCGCGCCCGCGATTTGTTCGAGATCGTGGCTGGCGCGCGTGGAGTCGACGAGATAACTCTCGACCATCACGTCCGTGTCAATGCCGCCGAGCGCGATGCCGCGCGTGCTGAGGATGATGGCGATGTACTTGAGGTCGTGGCCGATCTTGGCGATCGACCGGTCTTCGAGCACGCCGCGGAGCGCCGCGAGCGTGTCGCGCTCGGAGAGATTCGGCGTTTCCGAAAGACCGGCATGCGCAAAGGGCAGGTACCGGCCGTGGCCTTCCCCGAGAGACACGGCGAGCCCGACGAGCGACGCGCGCACCGCCGGCGCCCCGTCCGCGATCACCGCGAGGCTCATTCGCTTCGCCGCCTGGATCTCGCTGACGAGGGCAGCGACGCCGTTCGCGTCGCCGATGATCTGGTAATCGCTCGACATGTCCTGCGCGGTCGGCGCGAACTCGGATGTCAGGGAGCGGAACCCGAGCGTCGCAAAGAGCGAGTAACACTTGTTGCGCTGCGGTCCCGTGTAGCGCAGCGCGTCGGCATCGAATGTCACCGGCACATCGAGCCGGATTGTCGCCAGCGTGCGGCTCTCGTACGCGGCGGCCGCGTGATTGAGCAGGCCCTCTCGGTACCGTTTCTGCGTGATCTGGGGGGCGGCGTCGATGAGCTTCTGGAGCGTGCCGTATTTGCCGATCAGCTCTTTCGCGCCCTTGTCGCCGATGCCCGGCACGCCCTTGATGTTGTCGACGCTGTCGCCCATGAGCGCGAGCACGTCGACGACCTGGTCCGGCCGCACGCCGAATTTCTCAACGACGCCAGCTTCGTCAAACCATGTGCCGTCGTCTTTGGGATTGAAGACACGAACGCGATCAGTGACGAGCTGGAAGAAATCCTTGTCGCCCGTCACAAGCGCCACTTCGAAGCCCGCGCTCCGGGCCTGCGCCGCGAGCGTGCCGATCACATCGTCGGCCTCGAACCCCGCGAATGTGATTACGGGCACGCCCATGGCTTCGCAGGCTTCGCGGACGAGCGGGACTTGTTGAACCAGGTCCGGCGGCATCGGCGCGCGTGTGGCTTTGTACGTATCGGAGAGCTCGTCGCGGAACGTCGGGCCGGCCAGGTCGAACGACGCGGCGATGTAATCGGGTTTGTGATCCGCGATGAGCTTTCGCAGCATCGTCACGAAGCCGTAGATCGCGTTGGTTGACGTGCCGTCCGGCGCGGTCAGACCGCGGATCGCATGGTAGGCGCGATACATCTGCGAGCTGCCATCAATCAGGAAGACGCGGGCCATTGGGGGAACAGGATATCATTCGGTCCGATGCGCTTTTCGGGCCGCGGGCGCGTGCATCGCGCCGTTTTTCTGCTGAGTGTGGTCGTCGCGGCCGGCCTGTTGCCGGCCTGCAATCGCGTGCTCGGCAAGGAATACGAGTACGAAGAAGACGCGACGGTGGCGCTCGACGGCTCCGCCATCGTCAACATCAACGCATCGATCGCGTCGCTCGTCGCGCTTCGCGGTCTCGATCTCGATCCGAATCCGCGCGCGCGATTCGATCAGGAATACGTCGCCAACGTGCGACGTCAAGCTGAAGCGTCGGGCTGCCAGGTCGAACGCGTGAGCAGCACATCCTGGTATCGCCATGGGCGCCGCTTCATCCAGATCCGCTTGAACGTGCCGGCCGTCTCGGCGGCCGCTAAATGCGGATTGCTCGCGTGGTCCAAGTACTCCTATGCCGACAGCGGCACGTCGATTTCATTGCGGCAGGAGATCGGCGCTGGGGCAGGGAAGGACGTCGCGACGGCCAATTGGAACGGCAGTGAACTCGTGGCGTTCAAGCTGCATCTGCCGAGCAAGATTACGTTCCACAACATGCGCGACAACAAAACCGGCGGAACGCTGGACCCGCTGCGCGGCAACATCCTCGCCTGGGAACAGAATTTGGCCGACCGACGCGCGGGCAAACCCCTCGTCATGGAGATGAAGATGGACCGCCAGTCCATTCTTCGGCGCACGCTGCTGCTGTTCGCGGCCGCCTTCGCTGCCGCGATCGTCTTGATGGGCGGCGCGGTCTGGTGGACGCTTAAACGCCCCCGCCGCCCAGCCTGAGATCCTGAACTTTCTTGTCGCCCGGCGCGAGCGTGACGCGCGCTGACGCGGCGCGCAGCTGCTCCAGGAATTTCGGATCGAACCATTCCCCCGGCTCCACATCCGTCACAGCGGCGACGAAGTAGTCGCCCGCAG
>JBKJHW010000137.1:0-10415 GCA_046598935.1 Vicinamibacterales bacterium
TCGACGTCCATCCCGAGCGTCGCGACGTTGCCGTCGAACGACAACTTCCAGTGCCGGTACTTCGAAGGATGGGTTTCAAACGACAGAGGACCAATCTTGGAGACGCCAGTAGCCATGAGATTCAGAAAGCGTAATATACTGCGCAACGACATCGCAATATGCGATATACTGCATGCGGCCGAGCTCGAGACCACTCGGCCCTACGCACGCAAGCGACATGGATTCAGCCACCCTACTTCTCGAAGCTCTCGGCCAGCGCAGCCGCGCGTTGCGGCAGTCGCGGGGCCTCACGCTGCGCGCGCTCGCCGAAGAGTCCGGGCTGTCCGCGCGGTTTCTGATGGATGTCGAATCCGGCCGCGCGAATATTTCGGTCCGCCGGCTCGCTCATCTGGCCGACGCCCTCCGCACGACGCCGGCCGAGCTCGTGTCGCCCGCCGCCGACACGCCGAAGCAGCATCGCCCGATCGCACTGCTGGGTCTTCGGGGCGCGGGCAAGACCACCGTCGGCAAGAGGCTCGCAAAGCGCATGCACGTGCCGTTCGTCGAGCTGGACAGGCGCATCGAGGAACGGGCCGGGCTCGCGCTCGGCGAGATCTTCTCGCTTCACGGCGAGGATTATTACCGCGGCATCGAGCAGCAGGTGCTTGCCGAGCTTCTCGCTGACCCGACGCCGATGGTCATCGCCGTCGGCGGCGGGCTCGTGACATCAAACGAAGCGTTCGCCCTGCTCCGGCAGCAAGCCACCACCATCTGGCTGCGCGCGCGGCCCGCCGACTACTGGAATCGCGTGGTGAAGCAAGGCGACCGCCGGCCAATGCGCCAGCATCCGCAAGCCAGGGAGGCGCTGCTTCGTCTCGTCGCCGAGCGCGAAGGCCTCTACGCCCGCGCGGACGTCACGGTCGATACTACCGGCCTGTCTATTACCGACGCGGTCGCACGCGTCGCGGCAAAACTCGCTTCCTAACTGCGGTAGGATTAGGCGGTTTTTCACAATGCCTCGCGGCCGATGCTGCGGCGTGTTCCAGGAGGCGTGTCGCTCATGCGTCAATCTTCAATCAAGTCGCTCGTTTTCGCTGCGGGACTCGCGGCCATTGCGTTCCCGCTCTGGTCGAGTGTTTCTGCGCAACAGCCTGCCCCGGCGCCGCCCGCGGCGCCGGCGATGATCCATGCGCCCGACAACGCGGCGCTGCGCGGATTCAGATGGCGTCCCATCGGCCCGGTCGGCCAGGGTAATCGCGTCGACGACATCGCCGTCGATGAGAAAAATCCGTCGACGTTTTACATCGGTTACGCCGTCGCGGGCATCGCGAAAACCGTCAACAACGGCACGACGTGGACACAGATCTTCGACACGTACCCGACGGCGTCGATTGCCGACATCGCGCTCGCGCCGTCGAACCCCGACATCATCTACGTCGCGACCGGCGAAGCGAACAACCGGCAGACGACCTCGTACGGCGACGGCATGTACAAGTCCACCGACGCCGGCAAGACGTTCACCAAAATCGGCCTCGCCAACTCGCAGTCGCTCGGCCGTGTGCTCGTGCACCCGCGCGACCCGAACATCGTGTGGGTCGCCGTCGGCGGCCACCTGTATTCCGGCAACGCGGATCGCGGCGTCTTCATGACGACCGACGGCGGCGCGACGTGGACCAAGACGCTGTACGTCGACGAGTACACCAGCGCGACCGAGATCGCCATCGACCCGGGCAATCCGAATCACCTGTGGGCCGCGATGTATCAGCGGCAGCGCACGGCGTGGGGCTTCAACGGCGGCGGCCCGGGCAGCGCGATGTACACCAGCACGGACGGCGGCAAGAAGTGGACGAAGGTCGTCAACGCGCCCGGCCTCCCCAGGGGCACGCTGGGCCGCATCGCGATGGACTTCTGCAAAGCGCAGCCGAACGTGATCTACGCGCAGATCGAAGCGGCACTCGACAAGGCGCCGCCGGCTGTTCCCGGTCCTCCGGCTGCAACGCCGGCCGCGGGTGCAGCCGGTCAAGCCGGTGCAGGCACTGGCGCTCCCGGAGGTCAGGGCCGCGGTGGACGCGGCGCGCAGGTGCCGAATCCGCAGTACTCCGGCGTCTTCAAGTCGATCGACAAGGGCAAGACCTGGACGTTCCAGTCGAACGAAAACCAGCGCCCGATGTACTTCAGCCAGATCCGCGTCGATCCGAGCAATTGCGACACGGTGTATCTCGGCGGCGTCGGCCCGACCAAGTCGATCGACAGCGGCAAGACGTGGACAGGCCTCAACAACATGGGCCACGTCGACAACCACGCGATCTGGATCAACCCGGCCAACAGCAAGCACGTGATGTACGGCAACGACGGCGGCCTCGACATGAGCTACGACGCGGGCGCGACGTGGGAATCCTTCCGCAACCTGACGGGCGGCTTGTCGTACCACGCGTCGGCCGACATGCGGCATCCCTATCGCGTGTGCACGGGCATGCAGGATAACGGCTCGTGGTGCGGGCCGAGTTCGGTGAGAAACGGCGACGGCATCCGCATGTGGATGTGGGCGAGCGTCGGCGGCGGTGACGGCTTCCAGAGCCAGATCGACCGCGACAACCCGAACATCTTCTACACGGAATCGCAGAACGGGAACATCTCCCGCTACAACCTCGAAACGGGCGAAACGCGCAACATCCGTCCGTCCGTGGGTCTCGGCGGGCGCGGCGGCGGTGGCGGTGGCGGCGGCGGAATCGGCCGCGGCAACATCCTGAACCCGATCGAGGGCGCGACGATCCAGTTCAACTGGAACTCGCCGATTCGCCTCTCGCCGCACAACACGGCGACCATCCTCTTCGGCGGCCGTTCGCTCTTCATCTCGCGAGATCGTGGCGAGACGTGGACAACGACCAAGGAGCACGGCAAAGCGATCAACCTCGGCGAGCGGTCGATCATGGGCGTGAAATACAGCACGCCCGGTTGCGGGTACTCGCCGCCCGAAGGCGCGCCGTCGGCGCCGGCCGGCCGGTCAGCCGGGCCCGGCGTGCCCTGCATCCTGTCGAAGAACGACGGCTACGTCGCTAACGAATACGGCACGATCACTGAACTGGCGGAATCGCCGGTGCTGCCGGGCATTCTCTGGACCGGCACTGACGACGGCAACATCCAGGTCAGCCGCGACGGCGGCAACAACTGGGAAGAAGTCGGCAAGAACATGCCGGGTGTCGATCACGAATCGTACGTGTCAGGTCTTGAGGCGTCATGGTTTGACGCCGGCACCGCCTACGCGTCGCTCGATCGTCATCGGGACAACGACCTCAAGCCGTACGTGTTCAAGACGACCGACTACGGCAAGACGTGGACGAACATTACGGGCGACCTGCCGGTACTGGGCAACGTGAACTCGATCCGCCAGGATCCGGTGAACAAGAACCTGCTGTACGCGCCGACCGAGCTGGGCTTCTACATCTCGCTCAACGACGGCAAGAACTGGCATAAGTTCATGCCGAACCTGCCGACGGGCCGTACTGACGAAGTGCTCGTGCACCCGCGCGAGAAAGACCTGATCCTCGCGACGCACTCGCGCTCGGTGTGGATCATGGACGACATCTCGGCGCTCCAGAACATGACCGAAGAACAGCTCGCGAAAGACGCGGCCGTCTTCCCCGTTCGCGACGCGGTCCTCTGGAAGAACGATCGTCGTATCGGCACGGAAATCCCCGGCGATAAATGGTGGGGCGGTGAAAACGCGCCGCGGGGTTCAGTGATCGCGTTCAACCTCAAGGCTGGGGGCGAGGCGAAGCTCACGATCACCGAAACGGCGACGGGCGCGGAATTCCGCACCGAAACCATGGCGGCGACGGCTGGCCTGAATCGCTGGCAGTGGAACCTCTGCAGCACGCCGATCGCAACGCCGCAGAATACAGGGCGCGGCGGCGGTGGCGGCGGCCAGTTCGGCGGCGGTTGCCAGGGCGGCGGGCGCACGGCCACACCGGGCGTTTACAAGCTCTCGGTCAGCGTCGCGGGCAAGGAGATCGGCACACAGATGATTCGGGTGCTCGAAGACATCTGGATGAACGAGAAATAAGGCAGAAGTTAAAAGGCAGAAGGCAGAAGTTCTCTGACCGAGACTTCTGCCTTTTGCTTTCTGACTTCTGCCTTCCGCGCTAGCGGGCTGTGTCGCCAGGCTGGAGCTGCAAGACTTCGATGTTATGAGTCGCAACGAGCGAGGCGAGCGCTTCCGGCGTTCCGGTTAGCGCGGGGAAGGTGCCCCAGTGCATCGGCACAACCTGGCGCACACCCAGCCATTCAGCGGCGATCGCCGCGGTGTCCGGGCCCATCGTGTACAGATCGCCGATCGGCAGGAACGCGATCTGCGGTTTGTAGATCTCGCCGATCATCTTCATGTCGCCGAAGAGGCCAGTGTCGCCGGCGAAGTAGATCGTCGGCATATCGGGCGCGCGAAGGATGTAGCCGCTGGCCGAACCCAGATACACCAGCCTCCCGTCCTCCATCGTCGAGCTTGAATGCGTGGCGGCCGTCATGGTGATGCGCACGCCGGCGGCTTCCTGCGTGCCGCCCACGTTCATTTCGCGTACGTCTTTCACGCCCTTCGACTGGAGGTATTGCGCCAGCTCGTACGGCGCCACGATCGGCGCGCCTGTCGCGCGCTGCGACGAGACGACGTCAGTGAGGTGATCGCTATGGCCGTGGGTCACGAGGATCAGATCGATTGGCTTCAGCGCGTCGGGTTTTGAGAACGCCGGCGGGCAGTTGGGGTTTCCCAACCATGGATCAAGCAGCACGCGTTTGCCGTTCGGCAGCTTCAGCAGGAACGTCGCATGTCCTAGCCAGGTGATCTCGAGCCGGTTCGCCATAGCGGTAGAATATATGGCAGTTGTGACCGAGGTCGCCCCACTCCAATTCATTCGCGGCCGCCGCGTGAAAGATGCGGCGTTCGGCCGCACGCCCAAGCCAGAGTGGCTGAAGGTGCGCGCGCCCGGCTCCGAGAACTACCTGAAGATCCGCGGTCTGATGCGCGAGCTGAAGCTCAACACCGTGTGCGAGGAAGCGCATTGCCCGAACATCGGCGAGTGCTGGCACCACGGCACGGCGACATTCATGATCATGGGCGACGTCTGCACGCGCGCATGCGGCTATTGCAACGTCAAGCACGGCGCGCCGAACCTGCTCGACATTGAAGAGCCGGCGAAACTCGCGCATGCGGTCAGCCAAATGGAGCTCGCCTACGTCGTGGTCACGAGCGTCGACCGCGATGACCTGCCGGATTTTGGCGCCGGGCACTTTGCGACGACGATCCGCGAGATCAAGGCGACGCGTCCGGAATGCCGGGTTGAAGTGCTGATTCCGGATTTCCAGGGAAAAGAAGAGCCTTTGCGCGAGGTGTTAAACGCGAAGCCGGACGTGTTGAACCACAACACTGAAACGGTGCCGCGGCTCTACCGGCAGGCGCGCCCGGGCGGCCGATACACGCGCGCCCTCCAGTTGCTCGATCGCGCGCGCACCATCGCGCCGAACATCCCGACGAAGACCGGCATCATGGTGGGCCTCGGCGAGACGATGCCCGAGATCGTCGACGTGTTGACGGACCTGCGAAAGGTCGACACGAAGATCCTCACCGTCGGCCAGTACCTCCGCCCGTCGGCGGCTCATCTCCCGATGGAGCGGTATTACACGCCGGACGAGTTTAAAGAGATCAAGCGGATCGCCCTGGACCTGGGTTTCGGCCATGTCGAAAGCGGGCCGCTCGTCCGGTCTTCGTACCACGCGCACGAGCAAGCCGACAGCTTCGCGGCAAAATCGTAAAACCAAATCCAAAACCTAGTGAGCCACGACATGGTTGGGGTGCGCGAGACGATCATTTCCTGCGATCGATGCGCTCGCCTTCGCACCTATTGCCAGCGCATCGCGCGCGAGAAGCGCGCGGCGTTTCGTCATGAGACGTATTGGGCGAAACCGGTCCCGGGGTTTGGCGACCCGGACGCTCGCGTGGCTGTCATCGGCCTCGCACCGGCAGCACATGGCGCGAATCGGACGGGCCGAAACTTCACGGGCGACGGCGGCGGCGGGTCCGGCGATTTTCTGATGGAAGCCATGCACGCCAATGGCTTCGCCAATCAGAAAACGTCCCAACGCGCAGACGACGGGCTGCTGCTGACGGACGCGTGGATCGCTGCCGTCGCCCGATGCGCGCCGCCTGACAACAAGCCCACGCCGCGGGAAATCGCCAATTGCGAGCCGCACTTGCTGGCTGAGCTTGCTGCGTTGCCGAATCTGAAGGTCTATGTGGCGCTCGGGCGGATTGCGTACGACGCGATCCTCCGTCTCTTCGCCAAGCAGGGGTGGAAATTGCCGCGGCGCCCCGTGTTCGAGCACGGAGCGGTCATCCGCATCCCCGGTGCCCCGGTTATCGTCTGCGCCTACCATCCGAGCCGGCAGAACACGCACACCGGACGGCTGACTCAACCGATGTTGCGAGCGGCGTTCAGGACGGCGAAGCGTCTGGCTGCCGCGACGGCGGACCGGCACACGACAAAGTAACGACAATCGACTTTGACGCAGGCGTGTTGCTGCCATCCGCCACGCTTTCGAGCGCGACGAGCGGATTGGTTTCCGGAAAATACGCCGCCAGGCATCCGCGCGGGATGTCGTAGCCAACGAGCGAGAAGCCGTTCACGCGGCGCTCTGTGCCCGCGAAGTGGCTGGTCAGGTTGACCTTCTGCCCTTCGGCGAATCCTGCGGCGGCCATGTCGTCTTTGTTGATGAACACGACGTGGCGATCATTTGAGATGCCGCGATAACGATCGTCCATCCCGTACACCACGGTGTTGAACTGGTCGTGCGTGCGGATGGTCATGAGCAGGAACTCGCCGGGCTTGAGATTCCACGGTGTGATCGGCGTAACTGAGAACTGCGCGCGACCGGTTGCGGTGTTGAATACTCGATCCTTCGGCGGAATCGGCAAGCAGAACCCGCCGGGCGCGCGTACGCGTTCGTTGAAGCGCTCGAAGCCGGGCACAACGCGTTCGATATGATCGCGAATTCGGTCGTAATTCGCGGTCACGCCGTCCCAGTCGACGGCCACTCGCGAGCCAAGCGTCGCTTTGGCCAGACCCGCAACAATCGCCACCTCACTTTTCAGCGCCGGCGACACGGGCTCGAAAATGCCTTCGGATGAACTCACGACGCTGACGGTGTTCTCCATCGTCGTGAACTGCGCCCCACCGGATTGCACGTCGCGTTCGGTCCGCCCGAGGCATGGCAGCAGCAGCGCCGTCTTGCCCAGCAGGTGGCTGTGGTTCAACTTCGTCACGATCGATGCATTCAGATCGCACTGCTCGAGCGCGGCTGCGACGACGCCCGTGTCAGGCGTCGCCGCGAGGAAATTGCCGCCGAGGCTGACGAAGGCCTTCACCGCGCCATCCCGCATCGCGCGAATGACCTCGACCGTGTCGAGCCCGGCGCCGCGCGGCGACGCGATTTGAAATTCGGTGTCGAGCGCCGCAAGGAATCGCTCATCCATGTGATGGCCGATGCCCATGGTGCGATCGCCCTGGACGTTCGAGTGGCCTCGCACGCAGAGCAGGCCGGCCGCCGGCTTGCCGATGCTCCCGGTCACCAGCGCGAGGTTGACCAGCGCGCGCACGTTGTCGACAGCGTTCTTGTGCTGAGTGAGACCCATCGCCCAGCAAATCACGACACCGGACGGGCCCGACGCCATGCGCGCGGCCGCCTCGATCGCAGTGCGCGGGAGTCCGCTGGACGCGGTGATTTCATCCCACGTGGCGGCGCGCGCGTCCGCTTCGAACGCGGCGAATCCCGACGTGTGCTGATCGATGAAACCGCGGTCGGCTCGGCCGGCTTCGAGAATGGCCTTGCAGATACCCTTCAACGCCGCGACGTCGCCGTTGATCCGCACCTGGAGGTACAAGTCCGTCAGCGAGTCGCCGCTGCCGATCCACTTCAGCGGATCCTGTGGATTCGCAAACTTGAGCAGCCCCACTTCTTTCAACGGGTTTATGGCAATGATTGCCGCGCCTCGCCGCTTCGCAATCGCCAGCGACGTGAGCATCCGCGGATGGTTCGTGCCGGGGTTCTGGCCGATGACGATGATGCACTTGGCGCGCTCGAGATCATCGAGCGTGACGGTGCTCTTACCGCTCCCGATCGTTTCCTTGAGCCCGACGCCGCTCGACTCGTGGCACATGTTCGAGCAATCCGGGAGGTTGTTCGTCCCGAACGCCCGCGCCAACAGCTGGAACAGGAACGCCGCCTCGTTGGATGCCTTGCCTGATGTGTAGAACGCGGCGTGATCAGGCCGCGGCAGCCGGCTCAGCGCGTTCGCGACGACGTCGAACGCGGCTGACCACCCGATCGGCTCGTAGTGCGCCGCACCTTCGCGCCAGATCATCGGCTCGGCGAGACGGCCCTGCTTGTTCAGCCAGTAGCCGCTCTGCTGACGCAGTTCGTCGATCGCGTACTTCGCGAAGAACTCCCGGCCGATCGTCTTCTTCGTCGCGTCGTCGGCCATGGCCTTCGCGCCGTTTTCGCAGAACTCGGTGGTGTGACGCCGGCCGTCGGGATCGGCCCACGCGCAGCTCGGGCAATCGAACCCGCCCTTCTGATTGATCGCGGCCCAGCCGCGAACCATTCGTACCGGGCCCATCTCGCGGACGCCGATCGCGATCGAGTTGACGACAGCGCCGAGCCCGGCCGCGGATTTCGGCGGCGGTTTGACGCTCATGCGCCCGTCCAGTTTTCCACGCGCAGCCCGGCCACACGGCTGAAATGTTTCACGTTGTTGGTCACCAGGGTGACGCGCAAGGACAGCGCGTGCGCGGCGATCAGCGAGTCGAAGACGCCAATGGGCTCGCCGCGCTCCTCCAAGGCCGCCGCGACCTTGCCGTACGCGTTGGCGGCGGCAACGTCGAACGCGAGCGGCTCAATGGCGGCCATGACGGCGTCAATCAGCCGATGGAGCCGCCGCGAGCCCTTCTTGTCGGCGCCGTAACGCAATTCCGACAACGTGAGCGCGCTCATGCAGACATCCGACGGCCGCAATTCCCTGATTCGGACTCCCGCGTTCCCGTAGCCGCGCAGCGCGTGGCTGACGGTATCCGTGTCGAGCATGAACCGCGGCATCAGGCGAAGGGATCCCGGCGCCTGCCCTTCGGCGGCCTCGGAATGTCCTCGGACCACGCGCCGAGGCTGTCGAGAAACGCCTTCGGCCACTCGTCGACCGGTTCCAGGATGACGCGCCGGCCATCCTGGGTGACGAGAACTTCGTTGTCGCCCTCGGGGAACCGGTGGCCTTTCGGCAGCCGGACGGCCTGGCTTCCACCGTTGCGAAAAAGCTTGGCTCTGACTGGCACGCTAAAAGTATATATCGGGTATATATATTTCGACACTCGTCAGTAGACACGCAGGTCCTGCCCTGAAACGACGGCCCCTTGATACCCCGCGGCGCGGATTTCGCGCAGGAGATCCTCATCGGTCGCGCCCCAGAACAGCTGGTGATACAGCACGAGGAGCTTCGGCCTGGCTTTCGCGGCCAGCGCGGCAAGTTCCACGGTCGATGTGTGAAATGCCTTGTGGTACCGCTGCCACTCAGGCGGACGGAGCTTGAACTTCTCCGCCGAATACACTTCATGCATCAGCACGTCACAGCCGCTACAAGCCTCGGCCACGGCGTCGATGGGCACCGCGTCTCCTGAAATGACGATTGTCCGGTCTGACGACTGAAACCGATAAGCAAACGCATCAGGCCACGAACCGTGCGTGACGCGAATCGCATCGACCTTGACCTTGTCGTCTTCGTAGATCCGGCCGGGTTTGATCTCGCGCACCACGGCCTTGTAATTTCGCGTGCGCTGAGGCTCGAGCCCGTAGAGGCGCATCGCGATGTCGTCTGCCCATGCGGACTCGAGATGCGCCGCCATCGCGGATGTTCCTGACGGGCCAAACACCTCGAGCGGGACTTGCCGTTCGAGCACCCACGGCGAAAACATCAGGTCAGGCAGCCCGAGCGTGTGGTCCGAATGAAGGTGCGTCAGAAACACGCGAGAGAGCGACGTCGCGGTAAGGGCCGGCACTCCCGCGGCCCGGGCCGCAGCGGCGCGGCGGACGACGCCCACGCCGGCGTCCACGAGGTACACCTGGTCATCCACGACGATCGCCACCGACGGTCCCCATCGATTCGGATCGTCGTTGGGCGTACCCGTGCCGAGCAGAACCACCTTCGTGCGTGTCGCCTGCGGCGCCGCGCCGGCTGCGACCGCGTACGCGGCCCCGACTACGACAACGACCAGTGCGGCGAGCCGGCGCAAAATCTACAGGCCTCCGCCGAGTTTCAAATCCTGCGTCTTCTTCTCGTTTTCGCCCAGCGTGAGCTTCGCCGACGCGGCGGCCAGCTGCTCGAGAAATGCCGCATCGTAGAGATC
>JBKJHW010000021.1:0-14178 GCA_046598935.1 Vicinamibacterales bacterium
TTCGGGATCGCCATTTACTTCGCTTGCTCTTTGGCTTTCTCGAGCACTTCTTCGATCGTGCCGACGAGG
The DNA here is from genome assembly GCA_046598935.1 of Vicinamibacterales bacterium. Taxonomy (GTDB): domain Bacteria; phylum Acidobacteriota; class Vicinamibacteria; order Vicinamibacterales; family SCN-69-37; genus SCUN01. Next base: position 70 of record JBKJHW010000021.1, read on the forward strand.
TAGAACGCCTGCTCCGGCACTTCGTCGTGCTTGCCGTCGACGATTTCCTTGAAGCCCTTGATGGTGTCGGCAATCGAAACGTACTTGCCCTTGAGGCCCGTGAACTGCTCGGCGACGAAGAACGGCTGCGAGAGGAACTTCTGGATCTTGCGCGCGCGGCTGACCGTCACCTTGTCGTCTTCCGACAGTTCGTCGATACCGAGAATCGCGATGATGTCCTGAAGGTCCTTGTAGCGCTGCAGCAGCTGCTTCACCGCGCGCGCGACGTTGTAGTGCTCGTCGCCGACGATGCGCGGATCCAGAATTCGCGATGACGACGCGAGCGGATCGACGGCCGGGTAAATGCCGAGCTCCGCGATCGAGCGCGAGAGATTGGTCGTCGCGTCCAGGTGCGCAAACGTCGTCGCCGGCGCCGGGTCGGTGTAGTCGTCAGCGGGAACGTAAATCGCCTGGACCGATGTGATCGAACCCTTTTTGGTGGACGTGATGCGTTCCTGCAGCTCGCCCATTTCCGAGAGCAGCGTCGGCTGGTAGCCGACGGCCGACGGCATACGGCCGAGAAGCGCGGAGACTTCCGAACCGGCCTGCGTGAACCGGAAGATGTTGTCGATGAAGAGAAGAACGTCCTTGTTTTCGGCATCGCGGAAGTACTCGGCGACGGTCAGACCCGACAACGCGACGCGAAGACGCGCGCCCGGCGGCTCGGTCATCTGGCCGTACACCAGCGCGGCGCGGCTCTTCGACGGGTCGTGCGGATCGATGACGCCCGACTCCTGGAATTCGAGCCAGAGGTCGTTGCCTTCGCGCGTGCGCTCACCGACGCCGGCGAACACCGACACGCCGCCGTGTTTCATGGCGATGTTGTTGATGAGCTCCATGATGATGACCGTCTTGCCGACGCCAGCGCCGCCGAACAGGCCGATTTTGCCGCCCTGGAGGTACGGCTCGAGGAGGTCGACGACCTTGATACCGGTCTCGAACATTTTCAGTTCGGTCGACTGCTCTTCGAGCGTCGGCGCCGAACGGTGAATGGGCCAGCGTTCCTTCGACATCACCGGCTTGTCCGGAAAGTCCACCGGCTCGCCGAGCACGTTCAGCACTCGGCCGAGCGTTTCGGGGCCGACGGGCATCGAAATCGGACCGCCTTCGTCGGTCGCAAGCATGCCGCGCTGCAAACCGTCGGTCGGCTTCATCGCGACGGTGCGCACGCGGTTCTCGCCGAGATGCTGCTCGACTTCGACGATGAGATCGACCTTCCGTCCACCGGCGTCGCCGCTGATGCGAACGGCGTTGTAAATCGCGGGCAGAACGCCGCCCTCAAACTCGATATCAACCACAGGGCCGATGATCTGAACAACTTTGCCGGTTTTCGTTGCTGTAGCCGTTGCCATCATTTCTGCCTTCTGCCTTTAAACTTTTGACTTCTTTGGTTAGAGCGCTTGCGCGCCGGAAACTACTTCAATGATTTCACGTGTAATCGCGGCCTGGCGAATCTTGTTCATCTGCAGCGTGAGGCTGCCGAGCATCTCGGCCGAGTTGCGCGTCGCCGCATCCATCGCCGTCATCTGCGCCGCGTAGAACGCCGCGTTCGACTCGACGAGCGCGCGAAGAACCTGGGCTTCGACGAGGCGCTGGAGCAGGATGTCGAGAATCCGATCGGCCGACGGCTCGAACAGGTACTCGGTCGCTTCGCCGGCAATCTCCGTGGATACGTTCGAGGCGACAGCGTCGCCGAGAGGTAACGCGGCCATCGGCAGCAGCTGCTCCATCACGACGCGCTGAGAGATGACCGACTTGAACTCGTTGTAGACCAGGTGCACGCTGTCGATCTTGCCGGCGAGGAAATCCTCGATGGCCGGGCCGACAATCGCCTCGGCATCAGCCGACGTGATCACCTTTGGCAGATTCACGTAGTCGAACCGCACCGGGAATCCGCGGCGGCCCAGCAGGTCGCGGCTCTTGCGTCCCACAAGCCCGAGCGACATCGTCCGGCCCTTGTTCGCGCGGAGAAACCCGGCGACCGACTTGATGACGTTCGTGTTGAAGCTGCCGCAGAGGCCGCGATCGGACGCGATGACAATGACGAGGGTGTTGCCGGTGGCCGCGCCCGGGCGGTTCTCCAGAAGAGGATGCGTGGTCGCGTCGACGCGCGATGCGATGCTCGCGAGCACGCGCTTCGCGAGGATCGCGAACGGCCGCGTCGCGAGCACTTTTTCCTGCGCGCGGCGCAGCTTCGACGCGGCGACCATTTTCAGCGCCTTCGTGATCTGCTGCGTCGATTTGACGGCGCGCAGGCGACGGCGCATGTCGATCAATGACGGCATGGTTTAGGCCGCGGCTCCCGTATTGAACTGCTTGCCGAACTCTTCCAACGCGCCATTCAGCTGCGCCTTGATCTCATCATCGAGCGTTTTCTTCTCGACGATCGCGGCGAGGAGCCCCGACTTGCGCGTTTCGAGGAAGCGGTGCATGTCTTCTTCGTACTGGCGCAGCCGTTCGACCGGCACCGCGTCCAGGTAGCCGTTGACCGCCGCGTAAATGATCGCGACCTGCTTTTCGACGGACTGCGGGCGGTACTGGGGCTGTTTGAGGATTTCCGTGAGGCGCTTGCCGCGCGCCAGCTGGCGCTGCGTGGCCTGGTCGAGGTCGCTGCCGAACTGCGCGAAGGCCGCCAGCTCGCGGTATTGCGCGAGGTCGAGGCGCAGCGTGCCGGCGACCTGGCGCATCGCCTTGATCTGCGCGGAGCCGCCGACGCGGGAGACCGAGTTGCCGACGTTGATCGCCGGCCGGACGCCCTGGTTGAAGAGGTCGGCTTCGAGGAAGATCTGGCCGTCGGTGATCGAGATGACGTTCGTCGGAATGTACGCCGACAAGTCGCCGGCCTGCGTTTCGATGATCGGGAGCGCCGTCAGCGATCCGCCGCCGAGCTCCTTCTTCAATTTCGAGGCCCGCTCCAGCAAACGCGAGTGGAGGTAGAAGACATCGCCGGGGTACGCCTCGCGGCCGGGCGGGCGGCGCAGCAGCAGTGAAATTTCGCGGTACGACTGCGCATGCTTCGAAAGATCGTCATACACGACAAGCGCGTGGCGGCCGGAGTCACGGAAGAACTCGCCGATCGTGCAGGCGGTGTACGGGCTGATGTACAGAAGCGGCGCCGGGTCCGACGCGCCGGCGGCCACGACGATGGTGTATTCCATCGCGCCGGCCTCTTCGAGCGTACGTACGACTTGCGCGATCGTGGACTGCTTTTGTCCGATCGCGTTGTAGATGCAGATGACGCCGAGGCCTTTCTGGTTGATGATCGCGTCGATCGCGACGGCGGTCTTGCCCGTCTGGCGGTCGCCGATGATGAGCTCGCGCTGCCCGCGGCCGATCGGCACCATGCCGTCAATGGCCTTCAGGCCGGTCTGCAGCGGTTCCTTGACGGGCGAACGATCCGTGACGCCCGGCGCGAGGCGCTCGATCGGCGAGAACTGTGTCGTCGTGATCGGGCCCTTGCCGTCGATCGGCTGGCCGAGCGCGTTGACGACGCGTCCGAGCATTTCGTCGCCGACGGGAACGGAGATGATGCGGCCCGTGCGCTTGACAGTGTCGCCTTCCTTGATCTGCGACGACTTGCCGAGGAGCACCGCGCCGACGCTCTCTTCTTCAAGGTTCAGCGCGATGCCGAAGAGGCCATTCGGGAATTCAAGCATCTCGCCCGCCATTGCGCGTTCCACGCCGTGAATGCGCGCGATGCCGTCGCCGATCGAGATGACGGTGCCGACTTCGGCCACGTCGACGTTCACGGCAAAGTTGCCGATCTGGTCGCGAATGATCTTCGAGATTTCTTCCGCTTTAATCTGCATCAGTTTTCCTTGGCTCTACTTCGCTCTTAACTTTTTAATAGTTCTGTCTTCATGAGTTCGAGCTGCCGCGTCACGCTGCCGTCGAACACCAGACTTCCAACTTTTGCGATCACGCCCCCGACGATCGACGGGTCGACGCGCTGCTCGATCGTCACCGTGCCGCCGAGAGCCTTGCCGAGCGCCGCCGACAACACACCCGCGCGTTCAGCGGTCAGCGGTACGGCGGTCGTGACTTCAGCCTGGAGGATGTGTTTTTCCTGTCGGACGCGCGCGTCGAACGCCGACGCGACGTCAGCCACGAGACCGAGGCGATCGCGGTCGGCCAGCACGGCGATGAGGCGCTGAATTTCGACGGGGAGATTTAACTGCGCGACCAGGGCGTCGGCCACTGACCGTTTCTTCGACGCGGGCACTGCGGGCGATGCAAACACGTCCGCCAATTCGGGCGAGCCGGCGATGAGCCCGGCAAATGACGCCAGCCCGGCTTGCGCGGCGTCGAGCGAGCTGTTTTGCCGGGTCACGTCGAAGAGAGCCGTTGCGTAACGGCGCGCGATGGCTTGCAGCGTCACTGACGCACCTCGGGTTTGTATCCGGCAATCAAACGCGCATGGTCTTCGGCGGTGATGTCCCGCTCGATGCGCGCCCGCGCCAGCTTCATCGACAGATCTACGCTATGCGTCATGAGATCGCGGCGCGCGAGCCGCGACGTCAGCTCGATTTCGCGGCGCGTCTGTTCCTTGACACGCACGCGTTCGCTGGCCGTGGCTTCCGCAAGGCGCACTTTTTCGGCGGCAAGTTCCTCGCTGCCGCGCTGTTTCAGCGCGCTCAGCTCCGCCGGCAGCGCGGCCAGCTTTGTGCGCACGCTCGCGAGCTGCTGTTCGGCTTCGCTGCGAAGCTGCCGGGCGTCGACAAGGTCTTTGCGAATCGTCGCGGAGCGCGTCGCAATGTAGTCGCCGACGCCCATCTTTCTTGCGAAGAAGTACACGCCGACGGCGAGGAGCGTGAAATTGAAGATCTTCGCGATCGTCGGCTTCCAGCTGTGCGGGTCGGCGCCGGCTTCGCTCGCCGCGAGCGGCGCCGCGAAGACCGCAACGAAAAACATCGTTGCGAGGGCGGAGAGGAGGCGGGAGCGGTGAGTCATCGGGTGGGTCACAGTGAATATTGGCGAGCGGCCGCTACGAAACAGGGCGACCGAGAATGCGCGAAGCCGCCTCGCTGGCCAGCGTTTGCGCGTCTTTATCCAGGCGCGCCCGGGCGTCGTCGACGTCGCGTTTGAGATCGGCGCGGGCCTGGGCGAGCGCCGAATCAGCTTCGTTGCGGGCGGCTTCAACGAGCGACGCCCGGTCTTCCATCGCGGCGCGGCGCATTTCGTCCATCTGCGTATAAACCTCGGTGCGCGCCGCCGTGGTCTGCCGGTCGAATTCCTCAGCGGCACGCCGCGCTTCAGCCGCGGCCTGATCGGCAAGCGCCTTCGCAGAGGCCGCTGCACCCTCCCGCTGCTTGATCGCGCCAAGCAACGGCCGGAAAAACAGACGGTCAAGAATGAGCACCAGCAGGAGAACGAAAAAGACGACCCAGAAGACCGAGAGATCCGGCAGCAAGAGAACGCGCCTCCGCGCGATTACAGAAATATTAATTTATACCATGTGGAACTGACAAAAATCAGCCCGCCACACAGAGAAAAGACCCGTCAGGTTTGCTGGTCGGTCAGCAGTTCGTAGATCCGCTGCAATTCCTCTTCATTCACGAAATCGATTTCGATTCGCCCGCTCTTCCCCTTCCGGATGATCCGGACGCGTGTGCCAAGTGTGAGTTTGAGCCGTTCTTCGGCGGCCCGGGTGTTCGGGTCAGCCTTAACGGGCTCCGGGGCGGACGTTTTTGGCTCCGTTTCCTTGCGAACAAGGGCCTCGGTTTCGCGAACCGACAGCCGTTTCGAGACAGCTTCGCGGGCTACCCGGCGCTGCGCGGCGTCATCGGGAAGACCCAGCAGGGCCCGGGCGTGCCCCATCGACAGGCTCCCGGCGACGAGGTCGTTGCGGACCTCGTCAGGTAACTTTAACAGCCTCATATAGTTAGCGACAGTAGCCCTGTCTTTACCAACGGCCGTCGCAATCTCGTCCTGCGAGAACCGGTGCTCGTCAGCCAGCCGGCGGTAGGCCTGAGCTTCTTCGATCGGGTTGAGGTTCTCGCGCTGGATGTTCTCGATGAGCGCGACCTCGAGGAGTTTGTCGTCGGGCACGTCACTCACGACGACCGGAATTTTCAGTAGTCCCGCGCGTTGCGCGGCGCGCCACCGGCGTTCGCCGGCGATGATTTCATAGCGTACGCTCGAGAGCGCCCCCGACAATGACGAGGCGCCGCTCGTGCCGGCCGAAGCGTCAGAGGAGGCGGGGGCTTTCCGAACAATGACGGGCTGGATGACGCCGTTGGCGCGGATCGATTGGGCGAGCTCGTCGAGTTTCAGGTCGTCGATCACGACGCGCGGTTGGCGCGGATTCGGAGTAAGCCGGTCGATGTCCAGCTCGGTCGGGTTGTCGGCGTGTGCACCGGGCCTCTCTTGCGCGAATGCGCGCGGCGCCGTCGGGCCCGCGGCATCCGGAATCAACGCGCTCAATCCGCGGCCCAATGCTGGACGTTTGTCGGCCATTGCTAATTGCTCCCTTCGCGCGCCAGAAATTCTTTCGCGAGCGCGATATAGGCTTCCGCCCCGCGCGAGCGCGGGTCATAAAGAATGACCGGCACACCGTGGCTTGGGGCTTCGCCGAGGCGAATGTTGCGCGGAATCACGGTCTTGAAGACTTTCTCCCCGAAGAATTCGCGGATATTCGTGCTCACCTGCTGTCCGAGGTTCGTGCGTTCGTCGTACATCGTAAGCAGCACGCTGTGGAGCTCGAGCTCCGGATTGAGCGATGTGCGGACGCGATCGAGCGTCGCCATCAGTTCGGCAATGCCCTCGAGCGCGAAGTATTCGCAGTTGAGCGGCACCAGCACAGCGTCGGCGGCGACGAGCGCGTTCAGCGTGAGCAGTCCGAGCGACGGCGGCGTGTCGATGAAGACGAAGTCGTATCGCCCGCGCAGAAAATTCAGAACGTCGCGCAGGCGGCGTTCGCGAGCCGGCAGATTCACGAGCTCGATTTCGGCGCCGGTGAGATGCCGGTCGGCCGGGATGATCGAGAGGTTGTTGATCTCTGTTGGCAGAATGAAGGATTCAGCGTTCGTGCCGTTGCCGGTGAGCGCCTCGTAAATCGTTCCGCCTGGCGCCGACCGCCCTTTGAGTCCGATTCCGCTTGTGAGATTCGCCTGCGGATCCATGTCGACGAGCAGGACGCGTTTTTCGGCGAGCGCCAGACACGCCGCGAGGTTGATCGCGGTGGTCGTCTTGGCCACGCCGCCTTTCTGGTTGGCGATACTGATAACTCTTGACATTTGGCTATTTGGCCAACAATCTAGACTTCTAGCTTGTGACTTCTGAATTTTAGCTTGAACCGCGCTATTTGTCCCGATTGTTCCACGTGGAACAATCGATAATTCTCAGTTCATCAGTGAAATGAAAGACTCTCCCGTCAGGACGCAGCAGCTCCCCAATCAGGGCACGAGTCTCTTCGTCAAGACGTACCGCTCGGACAGTTACGATGTCGGCTGAAGCGCGTAGAGATGGATGCGTCTCCAGGAGATTCTCGAAACGCTGCTCGATCACTTCGGCTGTTCGAGGAGCGTGATGGCGAACAGCCTCACGGAGGAACGCACACTTCTTTGAGCGAGATTCAATCATCTTGAGTTCAGGCCTGCCGACCTGAACTTCGAGCCAGAACGGAATAGCCGGCGAGCCTCCGCCGCTGCCGATATCGATAATCCTATCGGGGAAGCCCGCTAGTCGACCTGCGGCTATCGGCTCTACAAGAAGACGATCGATCGCCTCATCCGACGGGGGATAAAGGGGCAGCGATGTGAGATTTACGGTCCGGTTCCACTTTGCTAGAAGCGAGAAATACCACTCGTGGAGCCGTAAGGCGACAGGCAGTTCAAGACCAACCAGCCGCAAACGTGACTCAAGGTGCTCTATGAATCTCGTCCCCACGCCTGAATAATCTCACGCATCAGGTGGAAGAATTGTGTCAATTTATTGACAGCCTGGCGACCCTTGAGGCTACGATCGCAAGCGCTGCTGGCGTAACGCCAGGGACCCGCCCAGCCTGCCCGATCGTCGTCGGTCTCACCTGCGAGAGGCGCTGGATGACCTCTTTCGAAAGGCCCGGGATCATTTCGTACAAAAAATCAGACGGGATCGCGCGGTTCACTTGCGAGCGAACACGCGCCAATTCAGCGTCATGACGTTTCAGATAACCCGCGTAGCGGAATTCGGCTTCGATCGTCGCCATGTCGAATGAAGCGAAGGACTCGTCGGTTTCGAAGGACGCGCCGGCATCGATGATTTCCGCCATCGGCACGTCAGGGCGCGAAATGGCCTGGGCGATAGACACTGTCGCGCCGCGTACTTTGACGCGGCCCTCGATCGCGTGCCGACGGTTCTTTTCGAGCCGATCCGCGCGCGCTTCGAACACGCGCCAACGCGCATCGCCGACCAGGCCGATCTCGCGGCCGAGCGGCGTGAGCCGCAGATCGGCATTGTCGATGCGCAGCACGAGACGATGCTCGGCGCGCGACGTGAACATGCGGTACGGCTCGAGACAGCCCTGTGTGATGAGGTCGTCTATGAGAATTCCGATGTAGCCCTGGTCGCGGCCGATCGAGACAGGCGCGAGCGACTGCGCCGACCGAGCCGCATTGATGCCCGCCATCAGCCCCTGCGCCGCGGCCTCTTCGTAGCCGGAAGTGCCGTTAATTTGTCCGGCGAAATACAGGCCTGGAAAACCCTTCGCTCCGAGCGATGACTGCAGCGACGTCGGCTGCACGAAATCGTATTCAACCGCATATGCGTGCCGCAGGATCCGCGCAGTCTCGAGACCAGGCAATGCATGAACGATCGAATCCTGAACCGCGCGCGGCAAGCTCATCGAGAGCCCGTTGACGTAGATCTCGTCGACGTCGAGCCCCTCCGGTTCGAGAAAAATCTGATGGCGTGATTTGTCGGGGAACCGCATGACTTTGTCTTCGAACGACGGGCAGTACCGGGGACCGATGCCCTGGATCTGTCCGTTGTACAGCGGCGACCTGTCAATGGCCCGGCGCACGAGCTCGTGCGTCTCTTCGGTGGTGTGAAGGAGATGACACGCGATCTGCGCTCGCCGGTCGAGCGTCGCCTGGCCGGTCGTGAATGAGAATGGCACGATCGGTCGATCGCCATGCTCTTCACTGAATCGCGAAAAATCAATACTTGCGCGCGAAAGCCGCGGGGGCGTGCCGGTCTTCAGACGGCCCATCGACAAACCGAGCGCGTGGAGGGAGTCCGCGAGTGCGCGCGTCGGCGGTTCTCCGGCCCGCCCGGCCGGATGCTGCTCGTCGCCGATATGCACGAGCCCGTTCAGGAATGTGCCGGTCGTGATCACGAGCGAGCGGCACGTGACGTGATCGCCTTCTTCGAACGCCAGTCCGGTGACAGTGTCGCCCGACATCACCACGGCGCCGGCACGGCGAAAAAGCCATGTGATGCCCGGCTGCGCGGAAAGTGCGTCGCGCACCCACGCGCTGTACCGCGCTTTGTCGGCTTGGGCGCGCGGCGACCACACAGCGGGTCCTCTGCTTCGATTGAGCAACTTGAACTGAATGCCTGTCGCGTCAATCGCCAGGCCCATCAAGCCGCCGAGCGCGTCGATCTCGCGAACAAGATGCCCCTTCGCCGTGCCGCCGATCGCCGGGTTGCACGGCATCAGGGCCACCGTATCGGGCGAGAGCGTGCACAGCCCGACGCGCGCGCCCATACGAGCGGCCGCCCACGCAGCTTCCGAACCGGCATGGCCGGCGCCGATCACCACGACATCGAAGTCAGCCGCGCTCATTTGCCGATGCAGAACTTCGTAAAGATGTGCAGAAGCACATCATCGATCGTTTTGGTGCCGGTGATTTCCTCGAGAGCGTGTCGCGCGGCGTGCAGATCGATCAGCAGCAGCTCTTCAGTAGCGCCGCGTCCGAGTGCGTTAAGAGCGTTCTCTGCAGCCGCGAGCGCCGATTGCGTCAATGAGATGTGGCGCATATTGGTGAGCGTCGGCGTGTGCCGCAGATCGTCCTGGCTCAAGACCTCGCGAACGAGCGCCTTCCGCAGCTCATCAAGCCCGAGGCCGGTCGTGGCTGACACCGCGATCCCGTCCGGCAGGTTTTCTTTCGCCGCCAACCCAGGAGGCAGATCACTTTTGTTGATCGCGATCACACGGCGCGGCGCGCCCGCTTCTTGAAGAAGGAAGCGATCGGTTTCGGTGAGGTCGCTCGATCCATCGAGCACGAGCAGCGTCATCGCCGCTCCGGCCCTCGCCTCGCCGGCGCGCGCCACGCCTTCCAGTTCGATCGGATCGGCGCTCTCGCGAAGACCTGCGGTGTCGATCAGTGTTACCGGAACGCCGAGCATGTCCACCGGCTCCGACAGCACGTCACGGGTTGTCCCTGGAATCGGCGTCACAATCGCGCGATCGCGGCCAAGCAGAGCGTTGAACAGGCTCGATTTGCCGGTGTTCGGCCGGCCGACAAGCACAATCGTTCGCCCTTCGCGAAGAAGCCGGCCACGCGACGCGCTCGCGATCAGCGCGCCGAGATCGGCGACGACTTTTTCGAGCGTTGAGCGGACTTCGTCTTGTTGAACAAAATGAAATCCCTCGTCGGGGAAATCGAGCGACGCTTCGCAGCGCGCGATGAGACTGAACAGCGACGCGTGGACCTTCGTGATCGCGCCGGTCAGCGTGCCGTCCAGCTGATCCATCGCCGCGCGAGCTTGCTGCGGCGTGACGGCGTTGATCAAGTCAGCGACGGCCTCGGCCTGGACCAGGTCCATTCGGCCGTTCAGGTATGCGCGCAGCGTGAACTCGCCCGGCTCCGCGAGCCTGGCGCCGGCGCGAATCGCGAGCTGGATAATTCGCTCGAGCAGGACCGGACTGCCGTGCCCGCTGATCTCGACGACATCCTCACCGGTATAAGAATGTGGCCCCGCAAAAAATGTCGCGACGACTTCGTCAACGGCAGTTTCCACGAAAACGACATCGGGTGTCGTTTTCTCGGAAACGACACCCGATGTCGTTTTTTCGACAACTGTAGTTACGGTCGCGAGGCGCGGCTCGAGCGGGGTCTTTCGTGCGATGAGTTTCTGGGCGATCAGGCCGGCATCTGGTCCGGACAAACGCACGACGCCAAGCCCGCCGCGTCCGGGCGGGGTCGCTATGGCGACGATGGTGTCGAGGGTTGAAAACATCGGATGCGTCTCGGCCGGGGCGGATGCCCCGGCCTACATCCGGGTGTAGGCCGGAGCAAAAGCTCCGGCTCGGAAATTCGCTAGGCCCGTTTTAATGAGATGACGACGGTCTTCAGCAGGTCCTCGCCGAAGCTCTCGGTCGTCACCGCCGGATTCTCTGCGACCGCCAGATGGACGATGCGGCGCGCGTAGGGATTGAGCGGGCCCATTTCCTCGTCCTCGCCAGACGACTGAACCTTCGCAGCGAGATCGCGCGCTTCCTTGCGCAATTCATCGTCCTGCACCTTGCGGAAACCCTGCACGTCGACGACGTAGTGCCGTTCGCCGCGGTCCTCGCGGCGGAACGCCGTGTTGACGATGACCTGGAGCGCATCGAGCGGCTCGCCTTTGCGGCGCAGGAACACGTCCGCGCCTTCACCGGTCAGATTGAGACGCAGGTGATCGGGCGTTTCTTCGGTCGCGACGTCGAGGGTCAATCCCATGGCGCCGGTCACGTCCTGAAGAAAGTTAATGACTTTGTCGTCGAACTCGCTCATCGAGCATCTCCGGTAAGGTGATTTGTCAGGTACTGCTGGCCGATGGCGAGCAGGTTGCTTGCAAGCCAATACAACACGAGCCCGCTCGGCGCCCAAAGGAAGCTGAACGTAAAAATGATCGGCATGAACAGGAACATCTTCTGCTGCATCGGATCGGCGGTCGACGGCATCAGTTTCTGCTGCCAGAACATCGACGCGCCCATCAGGATCGGCGTGATGTAGTACGCGTCCGGCCGGGAAAGGTCCGTGATGTAGCCGATAAACGGCGCGTGGCGGATCTCGATCGACATCGCGAGCAGCGAGTAGAACGCGAACAGGATCGGCAGCGTCAGCAGCATCGGCACGCAGCCGCTCGCTGGGTTGACGCCGTGCTCCTTGTAGAGCGCCATCATTTCCGAGTTCATCTTCTGGCGCGCCGGATCGGTGACCTTGTACTTCGCGTACCGCTCCTGGATTAACTTCACTTTCGGCTGGAGCTTCTGCATCTTCCGCATCGACACCATGCTCTTGTGCCGCAGCGGGAAGAGCACGACGTTGATCAGGATCGTCAACGCGATGATCGACCAGCCGAAGTTGCCGATGTAGCCGTTCACCCACTTGAGTGCCTGCAGCAGCGGCACGACGAGAAACGCGAACATGCCGAAGTCGATCGTGCGGACAAGCTCCACGTCAACGGCGCGCAGCGTGTCGAAGAGCTTCGGCCCGAAGAAAAACGGCACGGACGCCGCGCCTGGCGACGAGACGCTGTACGCAATGAAATCGCGTTTCCGGTTTTCCGGATCGACCCACGGCACCGGCAACTGCACCGGCGCATACGACACCTTGACGTTCTTGTCGCCAAGCAGGGCCACGCTGAGGAAGTAGTGATCGCCGACACCGGCGAAGCGGAACGGGCCATCAAACGGCGTCAGCGCATCGGTCACCGCCGGCCGTTCGACGTCTCCCGCGCGCTCGTGCACGATCTGATTGGGATAGCCGTAACGGCCGCTTTCGCTGTAGCCCAGGCCGACCGACGGACCGAGCGCAATCGTGACCGGTTTTGCCGCGCCGGCGACATCGATCGTCGCATTCACATTCAGGATGTACTGCTGCCCTTTCGGCTGAAACTCGAATCGCTTGTGAACGCTGAGGCCGGTCGCCTCGTCGCGGTAGTCAAAGCTCAAAACACCGGTGTTTGCGCCGAGCGATAAATCGACGGCACTCGGCTCGAAGACGGCGGCGGCTATCCGGGCCGTGAGGTTCGCATCATCGGTGATGAGCGAGAACGGTTTCGCAATCGAGTCGGGAACCTGGATCGGAATGAGATCCAGTGGTTTGCCGGCGCTGTCGAAGTGCTTTTTCAGGTGCCACTGTTTCAGGACTGCGCCTTGCGTCGAGAACACCGCTCGGATCGAGTCGGTGTCGACGACGATGTCTTTCGCGTCAGGTGAGACAGGGACGCTCGTGCCGCCGGTGCCCGGTACGCTCGCGCCGCCTGGCGCGCTGGCGCCTGGCGTTGCGCCGGGGGCGCCGGCAGTCTGTTCAGTGACCGCGGCTGGCGCCGGGGAAGTTGCGGGAGGCGGCGGCGCCAGGTAGGCCTGGTACACCGTGAGCACCAGGAGCGAGAGCGCGATCGCAAGAAAAACGCGTTTTTCCATTTTTTTTATCGGGAGCTCGGTGGGACGGGGTCAATTCCCGTGGGCCCAAGGGGGTGGCACTTCGCGACGCGCGCGAGCGCCAGTCGTCCGCCGCGCCATACGCCATGCTCGGTCAGCGCTTCGAGCGCGTACGAGGAACACGTGGGATGGAATCGGCATGCGCCGCCGGCAAACGGCGCGAGCAGCAGTTGATAGGCGTGCACAGCCACGAGCGCGGCGCGAACGCCGGGCGACAACATGAGGAGCGACGTGTCCGCCGGCCTGTCCACCGCAGCGCCCACAAGCGCGGAGGTGGAAGCTCCAGTGTTAACTGGAGCGGAGGCGGAACTAACGCGCGCGAAGCTTGCTGAGTGCGGCATCGAATTCATGTTGAAGCGTCTCGAACGGCGTTGCCGCCAGTTCGCGCTTCGGTATCACGACGATATCGAGGCACCGCGGCGTGAGATCGCGCGTCGGCTGCCCCAGTCGAAACATCTCCCGAATGCGGCGCTTGGCGCGATTGCGCACAACGGCGCCGCCGAGTTTCTTCGAGGCGACAACGCCGAGACGATCGACGCCGTGCTCATTTGGCAGCACAAGCATCGTCATGTGCCGTCCCGACAGGCGCCGGCCGCGTTCCTGCACGGCGAGGAACTCCGCGCGGTTGCGCAGCCGCACGTGCCGGCCGAAAGACTGGGACATGGACACCGCGGCCAGGAACAGGCGTGGAGCGCGCTACTCGGAGGAAACCGTCA
>JBKJHW010000100.1:0-4010 GCA_046598935.1 Vicinamibacterales bacterium
GGGCATGGCGTTTCTGCCGGACGGGAAAATGCTCGTCACGGAAAAGAAGGGCCGTCTGCGCGTCGTATCGCCGGATGGCAAAATTTCTGCCGCGGTGACCGGCCTCCCGCCGATTTACGCGCGCGGCCAGGGCGGCTTGCTCGGCATCGCGCTCGATCCGAACTTCGCAGCAACCAGGATGATCTATTGGGCCTACGCCGAGGGCTCTCCCGAGGGCGGCATGACCAACACGGCTGTTGCTCGCGGCACATTCGTCGACGGCGACACGCCGCGCGTGGACGACGTGAAAGTCATTTATCAGCAGGCGCCGCAGGTGCGATCGACCGCACACTACGGCAGCCGGCTCGTGTTCGGCCGCGACGGCACGCTCTTCATCACGCAGGGCGACCGTTCCGCGACGCCGGGACGCATGCAGTCGCAGAACATGGACAGCCTCGTCGGCAAGATCGTTCGCATCAACGCCGATGGATCGATCCCGAAAGACAATCCGTTTGTGGGGCGCGAAGGCGTTCGCCCGGAGATCTGGTCGATCGGCCATCGCAACACGCAGGCGGCGACGCTCAATCCAACAACGGGCGAGCTCTGGGAAGTCGAGCACGGCACGCGCGGCGGCGACGAGCTGAACATCGCGCGCAAAGGCAAAGACTATGGCTGGCCGACGATTGCCTACGGCGTCGAGTATTCCGGCGGCCCGATCACGGGCGGCATTCAGAAGAAAGACGGCATGGAACAGCCGGTTTACTACTGGGATCCCGTCATCGCGCCGAGCGGCATGACGTTCTACACCGCGAACGCGTTTCCAGCCTGGAAAGGCAGCCTCTTCATCGGCGGCCTCGGCGGCCAGGCCCTCGTGCGGCTCGAAATCGCCGGTGAAAAAATTACCGGCGAAGAACGGCTCCTGATCGGCCAGGGCCGCGTGCGCGACGTCGTCCAGGGACCGGACGGCGCGATCTACATCCTGACCGACGCGGCGGCCGGCAAGATGATGAAGCTGGTTCCGAAGAAATAGAGACTACTTCGAGAGCCTGTCGCCCAGCTTTGCAATGATGTCGAACTCCGCCTTCGTCACCCGCTGAATCGACAGGCGATTGCCTTTTTTGATGACGCCCATCTCTTCGAGGCCTTTCGTGTTCCTGATCGTTTCGAGCGAAACCGTCCCGCCAAAACTTTTCACGAACGCGATGTCGACCTGGCTCCACATCGGGTTCTTCTCCGGGTAGCCGGCCTTCACCACTTTCGCGAGCCCCGTCACGCCTGACGGATCCGCGTTCGACGCGTAAAACAGCACGTCGTCGCCCACCTGCATTTCGTCGCGCATGTAGTTGCGCGCCTTGAAATTCCGGACGCCTTCCCAATTGGTCTTCTTGTCGCGCTTGAAGTCGTCGATTGAGTACACGTCGGGCTCGACTTTCATCAGCCAGAAATTCTTCGCCATTACTCTCTCCGGTAGGGAATTTCCTTGAACGCCGGTAAGCCGGCGGCGCGGATGATCTCGAGTAGTCCGCTGCGATCGTGGAACTCCTTGTGATCGCGGTCGATCACGACGGTGTTCGGATACTCGGGTGCGAGGCGGCGGAATTCCCCGTCGATCAGGCGGAAGCGCCGGATCATTTCTTCGACGTTCTCGTGAGCGCGGCGGCGAAGCCGGATGTGCTTCTCGATCGTGTCCGTGCTCGACGTCAGCACGATGATGCGATCCGGCGCCCAGGAATCGCCGATGTCCAGGACTTTGCGCAGGCCCGCGTGGTGCTCGCGCGGATATTCGGCCATGTGGGCTTCGAGCGTGATGCGCGCGCCCTCGAACATGATCACGCGATCGGGCCCGTCGTGCTTCGCGGCGTCGCGATAGTTCGCGTCGTAAAGCTCGGCGAAATACCGCGTGACGCCGACGGGATTTCTTCCCGCGTCGATGTCTTCGAGCACGCGCGGATCCCACACGCCCTGCTCGCCTTCGCCGTACGCGCCGTTGTGGTACAGGTCGCCCAACTGGCGCACCAGCGTGCTCTTGCCCACGCCGGGGCCGCCAACTATCGCTACTCGCATCAGCGAATCACCAGGTCCTGAGTTTTCTTCTCGCCGGGCCCGATCGTGATGGGCGCCGCAGCCGGCACGAGCGTGGCAAGAAACGAAGGGTCGAATTGCTCATCGCGTCCAAGGTCCGTGACCGCAGCCAATAAATATTCTCCCGGCGGCAGCGTCGTCGGTCCTTGTCCGCCGAACGAGAATAACCCATCCGATGCGGGCCGCGTGATCGCGATGCGGCGCGAACCTTGATACCAGTAGGCGCGATTCTTCGGAAACACGATCACTGTTTCGTCTGTCGCAGGTCCTCCGGACTGATGCGAAAGTTTTCC
The DNA here is from genome assembly GCA_046598935.1 of Vicinamibacterales bacterium. Taxonomy (GTDB): domain Bacteria; phylum Acidobacteriota; class Vicinamibacteria; order Vicinamibacterales; family SCN-69-37; genus SCUN01. The sequence continues at coordinate 2,355 of JBKJHW010000100.1, forward strand.
GGACAGCTGCTGCCACTGATCCGTGTACGTCACGACGACGAGTTTCGGTGCAGTGTCGACGATCTCGAGCAACTGGTCCGTGATGTCTTTGTCGTCCGCAACAACGGACTTCAACGCCCATGTCACGCTGTCAGTTGATGCGCCGAACGACATCGGTCCGCCGATGAGATAGCGGCCCGGAACGACCCGGATGATCTGGAAGTCACCGGACTCGTTGGTTGCAGTCTGACCGACGCCAAGAAATGTAGCGGCCACGCGCCCGAACTGGCGTAGCGGAACAATTCGTCCTGCGACAAAAGGCTTGACCGTGCCGTCGAACTGCAGTCTTCCCGCGATCGACAACGGCGGCCGCATCGTGAGTTGCAACCCTGTCTGGTCGGCCAGCGAAGTGTCGATGAACATGGACGCAAAGAGCGTTACATTCCCGAGGTTGTTCACGACCGTCAGAATCTGCGGACCGGGAGTCGTTTGCGCAAACGTGAACCGCCCATCGTTTCCGACTCGCGCGTTGGACTGCTCCGCCGCGGCGCTCGATCCGGCAACGGTACCGAGCATCACGGTCGCGTTCAGCACCGGCTGGCCGTCCGGCCCGAACACCATGCCTTCCACCCTTGCGGTGCGAACGTAATCCAGGCGCAGGTCGATCCCGAGGCGTTCGTCGCCGGAAGCGACCACAATCGGCGCCGCCTCGGTCGCCCGTGGTGTGCCCGGAAAATAGATCGGCGCGTTGCGGCGGCTCGTATTGACGCTCATGTCCACGCTGCGGCCTGCGGCGATCTGCTCTGCTTCGGCGTTCGTGAGCACACGTACCGGCGCGCCGCCGAAACGCAGAGCGACCACGATGTATTCGCCGGGCGGCACTCCGTAGAAGCGGTAGCGCCCTTCTTCGTCGGTGGCGCCGACCGGCACGCCAACAGCACTCGCAAGCCCGCGCTCGTCGCCACGAAGTTTCCATTGCTGCAGGCCCACGCTCACGTTGGCCGCGGGCCGGCCTTGCTCGTCGATGATCGTTCCGGCGATCACAGCGCCGCGCGGCAATCGTACGGTGAGACCAGTCACCTTCTGACCGTTGGCCACCACGAGAGGCGTGCCTTGCCGCGCCGGGCGTTTCGCCCCGGCAACCGCGCCGAGGTACGGCGGCTTGCTCGCGCCCACGGTGTACCGATCCGCCGCAAGATTCGCGAACGAAAACTGGCCGTTGCGATCCGTTGACGTCATCTTCAGCGTGCCCGTCATTCCGCCGATCACGACGACGTTCGCCAGCGCCAGCGGATGCCCGTCATCGTCTGCGACGACGGTCCCCGTGATCGATGCGGTGCCTGCAGGACCGGCGGGCGGAGCGGCTGGATTTGGCCGATCGCGCGGAACTTGCTGGTTGAAGATCAACAGTGCGGCAATAAGGAGGGCGTTGAGGATCATCGCTTCACCTCGATCACCCTGTTTTCGCTGGCGCCGACCGTGACCCGCAACGCGCGCGGCGCGAGCGCTTCAAGCTCGGATCGAATCTGCCAGTCTGCGGCTTGCTCATCCGGGACGAGCAATACAAGGTATTCCCCAGCTGGAAGCGTCGCGTCGCTTGCAAAAGCTCCCGCGCGCGAAACGGGCAACGTCGCGAACCATCGCCGCGCTGCGGTGGGTTCGACCCACAGCTTCCGG
>JBKJHW010000131.1:0-14555 GCA_046598935.1 Vicinamibacterales bacterium
CGGAATTCTTCGAGGATCCGCGCGAACCGGTAACGCTTCCCGGCTTCGGTGTGCGCATCCAGGAACTCTGACATTTCGCGCAGCACTTCGAAGTCCTCGGCGATCTGCTTACGGATGTCGGGCCGCTGGACCTTGACGACGACGGCGCGACCGTCGCGAAGGGCGGCGAGATGGACCTGACCGAGAGACGCCGCGGCGAGCGGCGCCCGGTCAAAACGGGTGAACGCTTTTGATATCCGGACGCCGAGCTCGCGTTGAACGATCTCTTCGACTTGCTCGTACGGAAACGGCTTGACCTTGTCCTGCAGCCGCGAAAGCGCCGTCAGGTAGGCCGGCGGCAGCAAATCAGGCCGGCTCGAGAGCACCTGGCCCAGCTTGACGAACGTCGGCCCCATCGCTTCGAGGTCGTCCGCAAGCTGCTCCGGAGTGGCGCCGCCCTCTGTTAACGTCGCCGTCTCTACCGGATCGATCGCATCGTCGGCGCCCATCTGTTTGATGAGGTCAGGGCGGCCGTGCTTCCAGAGCAGGAGGGCGATTTCCTTGTAGCGTTTGAGGTGGGTGACTGCGATCTTCATCGCTAAAACTCCTTGCACAGGCCGTGGCAACCCGCTCGAAGCAGCCGACTTTATTTGCTGGAAGCAGTAGAACGCGCCATCTCGAGGCCGAACCAGCCGTCGCGCGTGATGGTGCGGACCGTCGGAAACACGCTGCGGATGATCGGCAGTCCGAAGCCCTCCTCCGGAATGGCAGCGGCGTTGTCGGCCTCGTATGCCGGACCAGGCTCCACCGCGTCCAACAGTGTGAACCCGCGGCCCTGATCGAGAACCCGTACTGTCAACCGCTGATCGACGAGCTCGACTTCGCAGACGATCGAAGCATCGGCGCCTTCTCTCGCGTTCCCGTGTTTGAACGCGTTGGTCACCGCCTCCACGACAGCCGTTTCGAAAAGCGGATGCGTTGCGGCCGCCGGGGCCATCGTCCGCGCCGAGCGGATGACGAACTCCGCGGCGTGGCGGATCGACTGCACGTCGCTCGAAAAAATCAGCGTCTCAAACAGTGATGTCATTCTGCCACCGGCGAGGATCATCGTTTTCATGACGGGCCGCTAGGTGAAGCTTTGAACGGCTTGGTCGACCGACGGGTAGCTGAAAAAGACGCGGTGGAGCCTGATGATCTCGAGCAGCGCCACGACGGACGGCTGAACGTTGGCGAGCCGGATGTCGCCGCCGCCTTTGAGCAGCCGAAGCGTCTTCAGCGCGGCAACGAGCGCGCCCAGACCGGAGCTGTCGATGAAGTCGACATTTGCAAGGTCGACAACGAGGCGGTGGTGACCGACATCGATCAGCTGAAGCAGCGCATTGCGAAATTCGCCGGCAACCTGCAGATCGACCCTGTTGCCGAGGGGCTTGACTACGGCTACGCCATTCTCCTCGGTCACTTCGATATTCATGACATTCTGCGTCTTAGCGTATGGGTACCCGCCGGAGCCTGCTGTCCCGAACGGCACAAAATTAGAGGGGTTAGAGGGGGTTAGAGGGGTTCAAGACGCACACGACGAAGGTAATCGTCGAGCACACCGATCGGCAGGCCCTGGCCCGGCAACTTTTCGGTCCGGCCATCGCAACGGCTGAGAATCGCATAGCCGCGGCCGGCCTCCACGTAACGCAACCGGCCCGTAACTAAGTCCAGCTGCGTATGAAAGACCGTGACGAACGAGCCGGACCGCGTCAGATCTGTCGCAAGGCTGGCGGCCGCGGTCTGCACCGCCGACGCCGGCGACCCGTACGGGCCGACTGCGCGAAGCACGGCGCGAACGCTGGCCATCAGCAGAGCCGCCGCCATTCCTTTTCCCATGACGTCGCCAACAGTGATGCTGATGTACCCGGGCGAAGTCTGCTGCCAATCGTAGAAATCTCCGCCGACCTGCCGGGCGGGCACGCACTTGGCGGCAAGCTCCCAGCCCTCGAGCACGGGCGGATCGCCGGGGAGCAGATCGGCCTGCACCTCGGCCGCGCTCGAAGACAACCTCGGCAGCACGATCCTGTTGACGGTGCGAACGGCGGACGGCGGCCACGCTTCGGCCTTCGGCGCCATCGCCGAGCGGCTGGTTTCGGGCGTGATCGAGATCCGGGGCGGCCAGACCGATCGCTGGCTGCTGGTCAGAAAGATGCGCGGAGCGCCAAGCGCGCTCGAACCTTATTTCGTCGGCGGTTTGAGCGCTCCGCGCAACTTGTCGGCGAGCGACCCGAAGCCTTCGGCCTGCGACACGCTCTCGCGCGCGGTGTAATCGCGGAGGTCTGCGCGCTCGTCGGCTTCGGCCGCGGCGGCAGTGCTCACGCGTGACTTGGTTGAGCCGGCCTCGACGATCGCTACACCGATTCGCTTCTTGACCGGATCGATGCTCATGATCTCGAACGGCGCCGTCATCCCGCTCTTCACAGACTTGGCCCATCCGGCGCGTTGCGCCGCCGGGGCGAACGTCGACGCGTGCGCCAGGCCTTCGACGCCGTCTTCGAGCTCGACGAACGCGCCGAACTCGGCGAGGCGCGTGATGCGGCCCTGCACAATCTGTCCAACCGAGTAGTTCGACGCGACGCTCGCCCAGGGATCGTCGCTCAGCTGTTTCAAGCCGAGCGCGATCTTGTCGGCGTCGATGCGGAGCACCTTGACGGTGATCTCCTGCCCTGGCGTCGCGAACGACGACGTGTCGGACACGCGCGACCAGCCCATTTCGGACACATGCAGCAAACCCTGAACACCGCCGCCGAGATCGATGAATGCGCCAAAGTCGCGGACAGACACTACGCGCCCGGTGATCACCGATCCGGCTTCGATGGACTTACGGACTTCGACGGCCTGCTCAGCCTGTTCCACTTCCTGCAAAGCGCGGCGCGAGACGACAAACTTCTGCCCGCCTTCGCTGTAGTCCACGATCTTGAACGTGTAGACACGGCCAACATGGGACGCCGGGTCGGTGTCGCGCACGAGGTCGATCTGCGACATCGGGCAGAACGCGCGCTGGCCGGCGATCCGCACGTCGAACCCGGCCTTCACCGGCTTCTCGACTTTGCCTTCCACCGGGAGGCCGGCGCGATACGCGCCCTCGAGCTGTGCGGCCGACGCCGCGCCGCGCTGCAGTTTGCGCGAGAGCTTGAGGCCGTCTGGGCTCAGCATCACCGTCGCCTGGATGCGATCGCCGGCCTTGAACAGGATGAGGCCGTCATCATCTTTCAGCTCGGCCACGTCGATCGTCGCCTCGCCTTTTCCGCCCACGTTGACGAACGCCACCTCCGGGCCAATGGCGACGATCATGCCCTCGATGGCCTGGCCGTTCTTGAATTTCCTCGTCTGCTGGGACGCCGCGAAGAGCGAAGCAAAATCCTCTTCCTGCTCCATCGACGTCTCTGCCTGTACCGGCTCGTCCGTCATATCGCTGTCGTTCACTTACGGCTCCCGTCCGTTAACGGCTCGCGGTTCGCCATGCCGAAAATCTGCCACGAGGTCACGAAAAGCCCGGCCAGCACAGGCCCGAGAATGAAGCCCAGCGGGCCGATCACAACGAGCCCGCCAAGCGTCGAGAAGAGAATCACGAGGTCGTGCATTTTGGTGTCGCGGCCGACCAGCCACGGGCGCATCACGTTGTCGATCGAGCCGACGACGAGCGCGCAGAAGATCGCCAGGCCGATGGCCTTGGCCACCGAGCCCATCGCAAACAGCACGACGCACGCCGGGACCCAGATCAGCGCGGCGCCGACGACGGGAATGACCGAGAGCACGATCATCAGCACCGTCCAGAAGGCGACGCTCGGAATCCCCACGACCCAGAACGCCACGCCCGTGAGCGAACCCTGGATGACGCCGATCACGATCGTGCCCTTGATCGTGGCGCGGGTGATCGACATGAAGCGGTCGGTGAGCAGACTCTTCTCATTGTCCTGCAGCGGAAGATGGTTGAGAATTTCCTTCAGCATCTTCGGCCCGTCGACCAGAAAGTAGAACATCGCATAGAGCGCGAGAAAGAAATTGGCGATGAACGTCACCGTGCTCAGCGTGGTGCTCGAGAGCGACGACATCAGAAAAGTGCCCATCGACTGGACCACTTCACCGGCCTTCGTCAGGATCTGCTTCCGGTACGGCTGAAGGTACGCGTCGTATCCGGGCAGCCGGCGCAGCTGCTGGTCGAGGTACGTCGGCGAGTTCACGGACTTGTCGATGATCGGCCGGACGTTGTCGCTCACCGCGGCCGCCTGGCCGACGACGAGGCCGCCGATGGCGATGAGCGGCATGACGACGACGAGCAGCGTCAACAGCACCGTGAGTCCAGCCGCCACACCCCCGCGGCCCCGGAGCTCGTTGCGGATCCTCGTGAAGACCGGCCTCGACATGCCGGCCATGACCGCTGCCGAAATGATCGTCAGCAGAAATGACTGCAGCAGCACGACGAGAACGATCGTCATGCCGGCGACAAGACAGAGCAGGAAGCCTTTACGGAAGGGGGTTTCTGACGTCATCACAACGGATGACGACAGTGTAGCGCGGACGCCGGGTCCTACGGCGTTTCCAGGCTCTCGGTGATCGTCTTGATGTAGTGCTGTGTCTCGCGAAACGGCGGCACTCCGTTGTAGCGATCGACGTTGCCCGGGCCCGCGTTGTAGCTGGCCAGCGCCAGCACGACATTGCCGTTGCGCGCGTTCAGCATCCGCGCCAGGTATTTCGTGCCGGCCATAACGTTCTGGCGCGGATCAAATGGATCCGTCACGCCCAGCTCCTTCGCGAGCGCCGGCATGAGTTGCATCAAGCCCTTGGCGCCGACTCGGGAGACGGCCCTGGGGTTGAACGCCGATTCCGCCCGCACGACAGCCTTGACGAGCTGGGCACTTACCGAATACCGCTTGGCCGCTTCCCTGATCAAGTCATCGAAGACCATGTCCGGCGGCAGCCGAAAGGCCGTGTCCGTCGTGATCACGCCCAGGGGCGTGACGATCGGCATGGTGGCGAGCGATGACACGTGCGTCGGCTCGCTCGAAGACGATTTGTGCTGGGTAATGATTTTCCCGGCATGCGGCGCAAAGAACAACGCCGATCCGGCCAGCAACATCGACTGAACACGGTGCCGAGGGCCGTGCCGGCGAGGCCGCTTCGAGCCGTGAGGTTTCGGTTCTGGTCGAAGCTTCATATAGACGTTTTACGCCAATGTGAACGCTTCGTCTGTCCAATAGGTGACCCGCCGGTTTCTGCGGCGCCACTCGCAGATTTGCCCGCCGCTAGCCGCCGATCTGTTTCAGCAATTCCCTTACGGCGGTCTCGAGCTGGCTGTCCTTGCCCAGATACGTCTCGCCGATGGGCCGCGTCACCGGCACATCCACCCCTCGCGGGTTGAGCTCCATCGTCTGCCCGTCATTCGACTCGATGCGGGTGCTCGGCATTCGGATCGTGGTGCCGTCGATCAGCGTGGCGCTGCCGGTGAAGATGATCCATCCGGACGTCGGCTCGCCGACGACCTTGCCGAGCTTCAGCTGGCGGTACCCTTCGGTAAAGTCTTCCGCGTCCGAGAGCGAATGCTGGTTCGTCACGAGGATCGTCGGCAATTCGAGCGAGCGCTGGCCGAGCGACGTGCGCGCGGGCGACGACGGGAGGCCGCGCGGCGTCATGGTCAGGTACCCTTTTCTCGCGAGCACGTCGATCGCGTAGACGTTCACGAAGCCGCCGTTGTTGTGGCGCACATCGACGACCACGCCCGCCTTGGCGCGGTTGTCGGCGTCGAGATCGAGCGCGAGCTGCCGAAGCGCCCCCTCCGACATGTCGCGGATGTGGACGTAGCCGAGCTTCCCGCCGCTCACCTTGTCCACGTACGCGCGATTCCATTCCACCCAATCGCGATAGAGCAAGGTCCGCTCGGCGCCGGCGCTCATCGGCGCCAGTACGACCGTGCGCGCGCCCGAGCCGTCGCCCGTGGCGGAGACGCGCAGTTCAACGCGCTTGCCGACCTGATGCATCAGGATCTCGTCGACGTTCGTCGTCGCGCCGACTGCCGCGCCGTTGATTGACACGATGTAGTCGCCCGCCTTGATTTGTTTCGAGATCGCCGCGGGGCCAAGCGGCACGACGGACGTGACCTTCAACCGGCCGCCCGACTCGTACTCGGCGCGATCGAACATCACGCCCAGCCGGCCGGTGGCAGAGGCCTGGCCGGTAAACCCGGTCCCCCCGGCCGCGCCGAGATGCGAGGCGTTCAGCTCGCCAAGCATGAGATTGAGCACGCGCCTCAGCTCATCAGATGTCCGCAGCGCGGCAATCACCGGCGTGAACTGGGCGCGAACTTCGCTCCAGTCCGCGCCGTGAAATGTGTCGTCGTAGAAGCCGTCGCGCATGTACGTCCATGCCTGGCGGAACACTTCCAGCTTCTCCTTCGAGAAATCGACGTCCAGCTCCGCCGTGACATCGATCGGCCGCGCCTGCCGCGAGTCGACGACGACGGCGTTGACGCGGCCGCCCTCGAGGTAGAACACCTCGCGGCTGTCCGACGAGAACTGGGCATTCGACTTCCCGCCCGGCGTCGTCGTCAATTGCCGCGACGGCCCGCCGCCGGGCGCGCCGCCGCCGCGGCCACCCCCGCCGCCGGCGGGAGCGTCAAGCGGATACACATAGAGGTTGCCGTCGCCGTTAGCCAGCAACCAGCGGCCGTCGGGGCTGATGCTTTGCGCGGTGTAGTTCGTGCCCAGTGCGAGCGTCGTCACCCGGCGCCGGATTTCCGAAAAGTCGATGTCGACCGGTTTGGGTTCGGGCCGCGGCGCGGGGTCCGCCGCGCGCCCCGGGCCGCCGCCGCGAGCGGGTTCGTCCTTGAAGAGATCCCGGAAACTATCTTCGGCGAACTTTGGCGCCTGCGGTGTGAGATCGACGCGCACGACCTCGGAGTCTTCGGTGCGCTGGCTCGTGTTGAACACGAGGAATGTGCCGTCCGGGCTCCACGACAGTGTGTTGGTATTGGCATTCGGGATGGCGGTCACCGCGCGGCTTGGGCCGCCGGCGGCGGGCACGATGTAGGCATTGCGAAACGACCGCGTGCTCAAGCCAAGATACGCGATCCACTTGCTGTCGGACGACCACGCGAGGTTGCGCGGCGCGGCGCTGATGAAGCCCGTGGCGACGACGCGTTCCTGTTTTGTCGCGACGTCCATCACGACAAGCGACTTATCGTCGCGGACGAACAGCAACATCGTGCCGTCCGGCGAGAACCGCGGCGCATCATCGCCTTTTGTGTCCTTCGTGAGCTGCGTTTCGGCAGCCGTCGTGAAGTCGTACAGGAACAGGTGCTGCACGTCGTCGCGCTCGGACATATAAACGATGCGCTTGCTGTCCGGGGCCCATTCGATCTGCCCTTCGCGGGCGAGGCTGCGCGTCACGCGCGACGCGACGCCGCCGTCGCGCGCCGATGCCGCGAAGACTTCGCCGCGCGCGACAAACACCATCTTGCGGCCGTCGGGCGAAAGTGCGAGGTCGCTGAAACCTGTGGTGAGGGTCAAATGTTCGCTCACCGGACCGACCGACGCGCCCCGGCGCCGGATTGGCACCTCCGCAGCCCGGCCCGAGTTCACATCGAGAGCCCAGATCGAAAAGTTACGCTCGAAGACGATCGTGCGGCCGTCGGTCGAGATGTCCGGCCACAGCACGCGTCCGGCGCGAAAGTCCGTCACCTGCCGCGCCGCGCCAGTGAGCGGCTTCATCCAGATGTTTTCGGCGCCGCTCCGGTCGGACATGTAATACAGATTCCGGCCGTCCGCGCCCCACATCGGCCAGAAGTTCTTTGCGCCGCGGTCCACAAGCTTTTCGTACGCGGTCGTCGAGAATCCGCGCTGCAGCCAGATCTCCGACTCGTCGAGATGCGAGTGGCCTTTGCGCCACCACTGCCCTGGGCCGTTGCCGCGAGCGCTGAAAGCGACCGACTGCCCGTCGGGCGACGGCGCCGACGCGAACTCGTTCGTGAAGCGATCGGCGGTGACGGCCATCGGCATGCCGCCCGACGTGCGCACACGGTAGATGTCGTTGCCGGCAATTTCGCGCGCGCTGGACGAAAAGTAGATCCACTGACCGTCGCGTGACCATCCGTCAAGCTGCTCATTGCCGTCGTCGAACGTCAGGCGCCGCAGGTCGCCGGTGGCGAGCGTGAGGAGATAGATGTCTCCTCCGCCGGTGCGGTCCGACGAAAATGCGAGCGTCTTGCCGTCAGGCGAGTACGACGGCTGCGACTCGTTCGCCGCGTTCGAGACAAGCATCCGCGCGTCGCCGCCGTTGGTTGCCACAGCCCAGAGGTCGCCGCCGGACGCGAACGCAAGCTCCGACCGGTTGGGAGAGATCGCCGGCTCAGTGAAGTACGGCTTGGCGTCAATCACCATCGGCGCCGGTGGCGCCTGCGCGGCCGCGGTCTGGGACGCGGGCCGCGCTGACAACGGCGAAAGACCGAGAACACCGAGAACACCAAGAACGATGAGCGTGATGACGGAGAGGCGGGATTGGGGGCTGAACATGGCGGGTCATTATGCACCCGCGCCGGCCCCGGTCGGGTTTATGATCCGCTGACGCCCTGGAGGCGTTCGCATGAAGAAGCTCCTGATTTCGTCCCTGTTTCTCGCTCTCGCCGCACCCGTCGTCTCTGCGCAGGTTGCGCCCGGTGCGGGTGTGGCCGGGATGAATGTCGACACGGTTGTCGAGATGGAGCTCCTCACGCAATCGGAGCTTGCCGACAAGGTCAAGAACGGCTGGACGTCGGCGTTCCTCGTCACCGGCGGCACCGAAGTCCGCGGGCCGCATGCGACGATCGGCGTCCACAACGTGCTCTCGACCAGACGCGCCGTCGAAGCCGCGCGGCGGCTCGGCAAGACCATCGTGGCGCCGACGATTCCCTTCGCCGTCGCCGCCACGGGCGGGTTCAACGCCAACAGTTGGAAAGCCTTCGCGGAAGCCGATGGGCCGACGGCGCCCAATCCCGGCGCCATCCAGGTCGACGCGGCGACGTTCAAGGGCATCATCCAGGGCGGCGTCGAGAGCCTGATGTACATCGGCTTCAAGAATATTTTCGTGATGGGCGATCACGGCGGCGGCCAGAGCGAAATGCGGGCGGTCGCCGAGGAAATGACGGCGAAGTTCGCCGCGAAGGGCATCAAGGTCCACTACGTCGGCGACTTCTATCAGAAGACGCACGACGACATCGACATGTACATGTACGAGCGCAAGCTGCCGATCGCCGGTCACGGCGGGATGATGGAAACGGCCGAGATGATGTATTGGGAACCGAAGCGGTATGAATACATCCGCCCGAACTTCAAGACGGTGCCGTTTGACGGTGCGCGCTTCGAGGGCCCGACGCTCGACGCCGACCTCAAGGCGTGGAAAGACAGAAAAGACGCGGCGGCGGCGCGCGCGGCGGGCGCCAGTGCGCCGCCGGCCGCCGGGCAAGGTGGCCAGCGCGCGGGCGGTGGCGGAAACGCCGGCGCCACGCCGCGCCTGAACAACGGACTCAGCGGCAATCCGCATTTCGCGACGAAAGAAATCGGCAAGGATCTCGCCGAGATCGGCATCACCAACACCGTCAACCAGGTGAAGAAGCTCCTCGCCGACTCCCGACTTTTCTATTTGGGACAGTAGTCACCGGTAAAGTCGCGGCAGCGCTCAAGCTTGAAGTTCGGATCCACCGCCGGCGGCTTCGCGGCTTCAGACACGGCCCGGCCGGTCGCGTACATCCAGCGCGTCATCTTCGTCAGTTTCGCGATGTCGATGCGATCGGGGTTGTCAAACGGCGTGTGATAGTCCGGGTGCAACAACGTCGTGAAAAAGAGCGCGGGCACGCCGTTGCGCGCGTACGGCAGATGATCGCTGCGGTAATACCAGCCTTCGCGATGCTGGGGATCGTCCCACGACGAGTCGATCGTGAACTTCGTCACCGATGCGTTCGCGGCGAGCGCCATCTCGACGAGCTCCGGCGAATTTCGATGCGGCCCCACGGCGCCAAGCAATGCCGCCGTCCCGGGCGCGTTGCGGCCGATCATGTCGCCGTTGAGGCACGCGACGATCGACGTCAGCGGCACCGTCGGATGTTTCACATACCAGCGTGAGCCCATCAGCCCGCGCTCTTCCGCGCCATGCCAGATGAACAACGACGAGCGACGGCCCGGCGAGGCGGCCACGGCGCGGCCAATGGCCAGCAACGCCACGGCCGTCGTCGCGTTGTCGTCGGCGCCGTTCCAGATGGCATCGCTCCCTGCGGGTCCGTTCACCGGATAGCGCTCGCCGTCGTGATCCTGGTGCGCGCTGTAGAGCACGTACTCACCGGCCAGTTTCGGATCGCGGCCGGGAACCTTCGCGATGATGTTGACGGACGGATATTGAAAGCTGTCGGTAAAGATCGACGCCGTGAGTCGGGCGTCCGGAGCGAGCGGGCCGCCGAGCGCCGACTCTTTGACGAACAGGAGCGGCACCCCGCGCACGGGCACGCGCGGCGCCGCGGTGCCGTCGACATCGAGGGCGTAACTTCCCCGCGGAAACGTGTAGGCCGTGCGATCCCACTGGTCGCGGAACTCGTCCGGCACCACGGCGATGATCGCCGCGGGCTTCTCCGACGCGACGTCGCGCTGAATGCCGCGCAGCCACGCCCGCAGCCCGGACGCCTGATTCGGGCTTGACTGATTCGGTCCGGCCGCCGGAGCCGGCGGCGGCACATATCGCACGACAAGAGCCTTGCCCGTCACCGCCACACCCGCCAGCGCGTCGGCTGCCGCGACGATCACCGGAGCGTCGACGTCCGCGAGCACCGTGTTATCTGGAACGACATCGCGTCCCATCCGCAGCGCCTTGCCCCCGAGAGTGACAACGCTCGCCGGCGACACGCGGAATCGCTCGAGCGGAAAGAACTGGAAGTACGTGCCGTTGTCTCCAGCCGGCTGCATCCCGGCCTGGCGCGCGCGCTCGGCGATCCACATCGACGCCGTCATCTCGTCGAGCGTGCCGCCTTCGCGTCCGCGCATCTCATCACCGGCCAGCGTGAAGAGATCCGATTTGAGATCCGCCTCACGGATGCGATCGATGCCGCCGCGCCGCCCCTGCGCCGAGCCTGCCGACGCGCCGGCGTTGACCGCCAACACCACGAATGCGAATGCCGAAAGCCGCTTGAGGTTTTTCATTTCGCGCCAGTGTAATCGAAGGGAAAAGCGCCGCAACGCATGAATAATGTTGGACGTGGTTCCCTGGGAAGTCCTCGGCGAAGCCTCGGCGCCCGATGGCACGCTCCTGTCGCTCACGCGGCGCGGGCAGGAATATGTGATCCTCGCCCGAGGCAAGAGCCTGATGTCCAGCAGGATGCACGGCTCGGAGGAGGCGCTCGCGGCGCTCGGCCTGAAGACTCTGCCCTCCTTCGCTGAAGCTCCGGAGGGCAAGCCCTCTCGATCGCCGCGCGTCCTCATCGGCGGCCTTGGCATGGGCTACACGCTCCGCGCCACGCTCAACCATCTGCCGGCCGCCGCGATTGTCGACGTCGCCGAGCTGATGCCCGCCATCGTCGAATGGAATCGCGGACCGCTTGGCCCGCTCGCCGAGCATCCCCTCGACGACCGGCGCGCTCGCGTCATCGTCGGTGACGTGGCCCAAACGCTTTGCGCCAATCGCGGCGCGTACGACGCGATTCTCCTCGACGTCGACAACGGGCCGGCGGCGTTCACGACGGATTTCAACGGCGGTCTGTACGACAACCGAGGCGTCGCCATCGCCAAAGCCGCGCTGAAGCCCGGCGGCACACTGGCGGTATGGTCAGCGTGGGACGACCGCAAGTTCGAGCAGCGGTTGCGCTATGCCGGATTTACGGTGTCGGTCGAGCACGTGCGGGCGCGCCTTAAGCGGGGCGGCCCGTATCACACGATCTTCGTCGCGCAGCTCCCCCGCCCCTCAATACTTGCGTGCAGGGTGAGGCTGGCGTCCGGACCTACCGAAGGCTAGGAATTCCGGCGACCGCCCGCGACCAGCAGAATGACGCCGGCCACGAGGCAGATGCCGCCTGCGATTGGCGGCAGCGGCAACGACCGCGTCCTGTTCTGCGTCACCTCGACCGGCCCGATGTCGACGACTTTTTCTTTGGTCGTCCATGTCAAGCCACCGTAGGCCAGGCCGACGATCCCGAGCACGATAAGGATGACGCCGAGGGCCTTCATTTTTGCACCTTCTCTCCAATGTCCTCGATCGCTTCGCCGACTTTGCGCTGCACGCCGCCGACGGCGCCCTGGACCTTGCCGGACGCTTCGTCGTTGACACCTTCAGCCATCAGATCGGGATCATTGGTCGCGTCGGCAATGGCCTGCTTGGCCTTGCCTTTGACTTCGTCGACCTTGCCTTCGCGTTCATTCTTGTTCCACATGGGTGCGCTCCAGGTTGTGCCGGGGGGAATGAGGTTCCAACTCCCGGAGCATAGCGGCGGCTGGTTCGGCGTACGTGTACTCTTCCGCACTCGCACGCGGCCCGGGCGCGGACGGATTTCAGCTTAAGAAACTGGTGGCGAACCGGGATCTCCGGTGAGCAGCCGAATCGTCTTGAACAGCTCCTCGTCGCTCACGGGTTTGACGAGGTGCGCGTCAAACCCGGCCTCGCGCGTGCGGATGCGATCCTGAGGCTGGCCCCAGCCCGTCAGCGCAATCAGCACGACGTCGTGTCCGTTCTTTTGCTGGCGGATGCGCCGCGCCGCTTCGTAGCCGTCAACTCTCGGCATCCCGAGGTCGAGCAGCACCACTTTCGGCGCGAACGCCTGCACCGCTTCCACCGCCTCCCCGCCGTCGGCGGCCGTGCGCACGTCATAGCCGCGGGCTTTCAATAGCAGCTCGAGTGCGGCGACGGCATCTTCGTTGTCGTCGGCGAGCACGATCCGGCATCCCGGACCGCGCGTCACTTCGCGTTCGGGCTGCACCTGCGGCTGGCTCGCTGCGATCAGCGGCAGCGACACGATCACTTCTGTACCCCGGCCGATGCCGTCGCTCGAGACGCGGACATGGCCTTCGTGCATTTCGACAAGCCGCCGCACCAGCGCCAGGCCGATGCCCAGACCTTCGTCGGCTTCGCGTTGCCCAACCTGCGTAAACAGATCGAAGACCTTGGGGATGACATCCTTGGCGATGCCGATGCCGTTGTCCTTCACGCGAATGGCGACATTGTCGCCAACCTGGGTGACATCGAGCCTGATCTTTCCGCCGGGCGCCGTGAACTTCGCCGCGTTGTTGAGGATGTTGCCGACAATCTGCGATAACCGGGCCGGATCACCATCGACGGTGAGCGTCGGGTCGGTGATCTGGATCGTCAGTTCGTGCTTGCGCAGATCGAAATGCGGCCGCGTGGCTTCGACCGCATGAGCGACGACCGACGACACGAGCACCGGCTCGCGCCGCAGGCTGATCGCGTCGCGGGTGATGCGTGAGACATCGACGAGGTCGTCGATGAGTCTGGCCAAGTGCGACACCTGCCGGCGGATGACGCCAACGGTTTTATCCAGATGCGCTTCGCTCAGATTGGGCGCGGCGAGCAATTCGGCCGCGGTGCGAATCGCCGCCAGCGGATTGCGAAGTTCATGCGACAACACGGCAAGGAACTCATCCTTCCGCTGGTTGGACTTCTCGAGTTCCGCCGTGCGCTCGGCCACGCGTTGCTCGAGCTCCTGGTTGAGTCGCTCGAGCTGCCGCGTCTGTCGAAACAGATTCGCGAAGACCGAAACTTTCGCGCGCAGAATCTCCGGAACGATCGGCACGGGCACGTAATCCACGGCACCGACCGAGTAGCCGCGCAGTCGATCCAGCTCAGAGATGTGAACACCGGACACAAAAATGATCGCCGTCTCGCGAAACCTCGGATGATCGCGAATCATCGTCGCCAGCTCGAACCCGTCGAGCTCCGGCATCTGGACGTCGACAAGCACCACCGCGAAGACCTTGCGGAGCAGCCAATCGAGCGCTTCGCGCGCGGAGTTTGCCGAGACGAGCGACACATCGAGCCCGCCGAGAATCGCCTGATAGCTCAGCAGCTTCTGCGGCTGGTCGTCGACCAGCAGAATGCTGACCTCGTCGTGGTCGCGCCGGGAGTCCGAACCTTCGATGGGCCGCGGTGTCATCTGTGCAGCCACATCCGGAGCCCGGCGAGCAACTGCTCGGTGTTCACCGGCTTGGCGAGATAGTCGGACGCGCCGGCCTCGAGGCACTTCTCGCGATCGCCCTTCATGGCCTTGGCCGTCAGCGCGATGATCGGCAGGCGTCTCAGCGCTGGATCTTCGCGGATGGCCCTCATCGTCTCGTAGCCGTCCATGTCCGGCATCATGATGTCCATCAGCACGAGGCTCAGATCTGGCGTGGCGCGGAGAATGTCGATAGCGGCGCGGCCGTTGGTGGCACTGATCACGTCCATCTCTTGGTTTTCGAGCAACGACGTGAGGGCAAAGATGTTGCGCGCGTCGTCGTCCACGACCAGAACCTTGCGGCCGCGCAACACTTCGTTGGAGCCGTGCAGACGCGCGAGCATTTGCTGCCTGTCGTTGGGCA
>JBKJHW010000041.1:0-5617 GCA_046598935.1 Vicinamibacterales bacterium
GAAGCGTTCGAGTGGTATCTCGATCTGCGCCGATTCGGTTCCGTGCCGCACGGCGGCTTCGGCATGGGCATCGAGCGAGTCGTCTCCTGGATCTGCGGGCTGGATCACCTGCGCGAA
Organism: Vicinamibacterales bacterium; assembly: GCA_046598935.1. GTDB lineage: Bacteria > Acidobacteriota > Vicinamibacteria > Vicinamibacterales > SCN-69-37 > SCUN01. Next base: position 118 of record JBKJHW010000041.1, read on the forward strand.
GCGATTCCGTATCCACGGATGCTCTACAGGCTGACGCCCTAGGAAATTTACGACCGTGGAGAACGTCAAGCTCGTGAAGCTCTTTCAGAAACATCTATGAAGATTGGTTTCGTTTCCCTCGGTTGCCCCAAGAATCTCGTCGATGGCGAGGTCATGCTCGGCATGGCTCGCGATGCGGGGCACGAGATCACGTCCGACGCCGAAGGCGCCGATGTGATTGTCGTCAACACCTGCGCGTTCATCGACAACGCGAAGGAAGAATCGATCGACGCCATCCTCGAGATGGCGCAACTCAAGAAAGACGGCAAGGCCCGCAAGCTCATCGTCACAGGCTGTCTCGCCGAGCGGTACCGCGAGCAGTTGATCAAAGAGATTCCCGAGATTGACGCGTGCCTCGGAACGGGCGAAGTGCCCGAGATCGTGAATGCGATCAACGGCACCGTGACGCCGCTCAGGCTTTACAAGAAGTCTGACTTTGCACCGGTGGCCAGTGCACCTGTGCACCCGGGCACCGGAATTACGTATCTCTACGGCGCAGAAACGCCGCGCGTCCTGACGACGCCGAAACATTTCGCGTACATGAAGATCGCCGAAGGCTGCGACTACACGTGCGCGTTCTGCATCATCCCGACGCTGCGAGGCGAGTACCGCAGCCGCGACATCGATTCGCTCGTGCGCGAAGCCGAGCAGCTCGCAGCGCAGGGCGTCAGAGAAATCCTGCTGATTTCGCAGGACTCCAGCTTCTTCGGGATCGATCGTAAGGAAAAACAGGCGCTGTCGCGCCTGCTCCGCCGGCTGAACGACGTCGCGGGCCTCGAGTGGATCCGCATGCTTTACCTCTACCCCACCACGATTACCGATGACGTGCTGCTGGCGATGGCCGAGTGCGAGAAGGTCTGCAATTACGTGGACCTGCCGCTACAGCACGCGTCAGCGGATGTGCTGCGCCGCATGCGCCGGCCGGGCAATCGCGCGAGCTACGACAAGCTGCTCGCGCGCGTGCGCAGCACAGTTCCGAATGTCACCCTCCGCACGACCTTCATCGTCGGCTTCCCCGGCGAGACCGAGGCCGACTTCGAGGAGCTCTGCGACTTCGTCCGCGACACCGAGTTCGACCACGTGGGTGTCTTCACGTATTCCCACGAAGAAGGCACCCGGGCGTTCGAGATGGAAGACGACGTGCCGGAGAAGCTGAAAAAGAAGCGTCGCGACACGCTGATGGCGCTGCAGAAGTCGATCGTGGCCAAACGGCAGAAGGCCCGCAAAGGGCAGACGATCAGAGTGATGGTCGATGGTCCAGTGCCGGACATGCCGCTGGCGTTCCAGGGGCGGCTCGAAGGCCAGGCGCCGGAGATCGACGCTGTGGTCTATCTGTCGGAATGCGACCCGGAAGTCGTGCACGCCGGACAAGTGATCGACGCGGTCGTCACGGGCGCGAAAGACTACGACCTGATCGCGACCGCGATCGCTTAAAACCCGATCGAGAAAGTCAGACGCGCGGTCCGCGGCAGCGCCGGGTGGAAGTGCACGCGCGCCGAGCCGGCCGATTCGCCGCGCAGCCGGGACTCGTAGAAATATTCGATGTCGTTCGCCGATGCGTTGGTGAGGTTAAACACTTCGAGATTAAGCCGCATGCCCTTTGGCATCTTGTACCCGATCTCGCCGTTCAACAGGCGCATCGGAGCCGAATTGAACGAACGGTCCTCAACCAGCGGGCGGCCGCCGAGATAGCGAAGACGCAGGCTGCCAACCCAGCCGCGAGAACGATCGACGGTCACACCGGCCGAGACGACCTTCGCGAGTGAGCCCGGGATCGCGTCGCCCTCCGGCTGCACATCGGCGAACCGGCTCCGCGATAACGCGACGTCCAGATCGATCACCCACCCGTCGCGGGGCGAATAGTAGTTGGTCCACTCTACGCCGGTGCGCGCGCTCGGCCGGCCGGCCTCGGTCGTCCCCGCATCCCCGACGAACAGCAACTCCGAGTCGAGCGTGACGCGCCAGACCGCAATCGTGCTCTGCAGATGCGGAATCGCCACCGAACGCGCTCCTACTTCCAGCGAATGCGCGCGCACGAGCGGCGTCACACGATCGAGCGGCTCGCCGGCCGCATTGCGCGTAATCGTCGTGCCGCGCGCGTCGTTGCTGTGGAATCCCTGCCCGGCGTTCACATAGATCTCTGTGGCGCGCCACGGGCCGAACGCGGCTCCGCCGCGCACGCTCGGCACGCCCGCCAGCCTCGTGCCGCTATTGGCGGTGTCCGCCGCGTCGACGGCAAATCGGTACCCATCGACGCGTACGGCGCCAAGCGTTCTGATCCGCGGCGCCCACATGATCTCAGTCTGCGAATAGAGCCCCGCGCTCGTCTGTCGAACAGCCGCCTGGCTGACGGTGTCGAGCCGGCGCCGTTGCTGGGTGTGATACAGGCCGACATTGCCGATGTTGTCATCGCGCAGCTGCAGCCCGTAGCTGTGTTTCACCAAGCGCGGTCCCCACGACCACTGCCGCTCCGCGGCGACGCGCACGCCGCTGACGAAGCGGTCATCGGCCTGTTCCACCTGGTCGCCGCGAACCGGGTCGTCGAGAAAATACGTGAAATTTGAAAACAGATTCAGCCGGTACGCGATGCCGTACGCCGAAAGTCGTGTGGTACGCCCATTCGTGCTCGATTGCCAGTCGGCCGAGAGACTATAGCGGGACGTGCGGCCGCCATCGGATTCGTCGACCGATCCGAACCGGCCAATCGCGCCCGCGGCCACCGCCGGCTCTGGGATCTGATCGGTGGCAGTCCAGTCTGCGTGATAACCCATCCCGGTGATCGAGAACCCGTTCGATGCGCTGCCGCGGCTGAAGCGGATCACGCTATTGAACTTCCGTCCGTCGTTCCGCACGGTCCACGGGCCATCATCATGCGCCGCCTCAAAGGCGGCGAGCAGCGTGCCGCCCCGCACCGCCGGCGCCGCGGCCGCGAGCACGCGCTGGTATCCGTGCGCGCCGATCGTGACTCGTCCCAGCGGCCGCTCGAACGTGTTTGTGTAGTTGATCCTCGCCGCGCCCGCGGCGGAGAAATCTGACTGATCGGCGAAGTACGTGCCCTTGGTGTACTGAACGCCGCTGACAAGTTCCGGAATCAGGAAATTCAGGTCGGAATACCCCTGCCCGTGCGCGTGCGTTGGCATGTTGACCGGCATCCCGGCCACGGTCGTCGCGAAATCCGTGCCGTGGTCAAGGTTGAATCCGCGCAGGTAATACTGATTTGCCTTGCCCTCGCCCGAGTGCTGGCTGATCACCACTCCCGGAACGGTTTCGAGCACTTCACCGGCGCGCATGATCGGCCGAGTATCGATCTGCTTGCCGGTCACCACACCCTGGCTCGCCGATTGCGCCACGCCCACCAGACTCGAGCCAGGGTCGGTCACGTCCGCGAGATTCACGAATGATCGTTTGCCGGTGACGACGACCTCGGCGTTGAACGCCAGGGGCCGCTGTCCCGCGACCGCAGACGAGACAAGCATCAATACCCGAGCTACGAGTTGAACCACGGCAACCTCGTCACAGTCCAGAAGATCCCCATCGCCCCGATGGCGGCCGAAGCCGGCCACACGATCCGGCGCCGATAATTTTCCGGCGAGACTCGAAGCGCGGCCACCAACGCCATCGCCGCGGCTATCACCGTCAACTGCCCCGCCTCGACGCCGATGTTGAAGGTCACAAGCGTCGTCAGAAACTCCGAACGCGGCAGATCGAGCCGCGACAACGCTTCCGCAAACCCCAAACCGTGCAGCAGCCCGAACAGCGAGACCAGTGCGATCCGCCATGGCTTGACGGTTGACGTCAGAAGGTTCTCGAATGCGACGTACGCGATCGAGAGCGCGATCAGCGGCTCGACGATCGACGAAGGCATGGAGACGACGCCGTAGAGCGAGAGGCCGAGCGTGACCGAGTGCGCGATCGTGAAGGCGCTCACTTGAATCAGCACGGCCTTGAAGCCGCGATTCAGGAGGAACAGGCCGAGCACGAACAGGATGTGGTCGACGCCATGCGGCAGGATGTGCGTGTAGCCGAGTTGGAAGTAGTGCGCGAGTGCGCGAAATCCCTCTGGTGGCGCAAGAGTCGCCAACAGAATCGCCGGCGTCGCTTCCCCGCCCTGCAGCCAGAGCGCAGGCGTGCTGGCATCGCCGCGGGAAACGATGACGGGATACGCGCCGAAGACGATCGATGACGACCAGACGATTGACTGCGCGTGCGCCGGCAGCGCGGCCGACAGCCGGATGAGTACTCGATCACCAGCTACGGCGGACGCGCCGAGCCACGACAACGCCATTGGGGAATCGTCGGCCCGAAGGTCGATGTGCTCGATGAGCGCCCGCGATAGACCGTCGAGCTGGGAGGCGCGCGCCGAGCCGGCCGGCAATCCGGCGAAGACCTCCAGCTTGCGAAGGAGCGGCTCGCGATCGGCGGTGATCTCGATCAGCGCATGGCCGTCGCTCTTGAGCCGGATCGCGACTTCCGTTGTCGACTCCGGATGCGCGATGAGCGACGCCGTCAGCGACAGGCCGATCAGTGCGCCGGCGAACCAGCGAACGCGCGACATCACGGCCGCGCGGCCTGCGCGATTGCGCGCGCGTGGCTTCGGATGCCGGTGTCGCGGCTGCCGGTGCGCAGGGCCGCCGCGATGGCGACGCGGGCGTCGGAGAGGCGACCCGCTTGAAAATACGCCCACGCGAGCGCGTCCATCGTGAAGATGTCCTGGCGGTTCGCGGCTTCGGTTTCCGCCATGGAGACGGCATCGCTCAGCCGCCGCTTGCGATCGGCGAGAAAGCGCGCGAGGCGCGCGGGCTCCGGCGCGTCGGACTCCCACGCGGCTTCCGCGAGGCGATACGACTGCTCCGCTTCGTCGAGGCGGCCGAGGGCGGTCAGCACGTCGCCTTCGAGCGCCAGGTCTGCCGGTGTCGTCGCATCCTGAGACCGCGAGCGGATCGCCTCGAGGGCGCCCGCGTTGTCGCCTTGACGCACCATCACACGTGCCAGGCCTTCGAGAGCCAGCGGATGCCGCTCAAAGGCCAGCGCGCTGCGCCGGTACGCAAGCGCGGCCTCGTTGAGGCGGCCTCGCTCCAGTTCAAGGTGACCGATCTGCGCGTAGTGCCACGCGACTGACTCCGCGTCTTGCGGGCTTGTCGACTCGGCGGCCATGCGCATCAGCCGGGCGGCGCCTTCGAGATCGCCTTGTAATTCGCGCGCGTACGACACGCGGGCGTACGCGGCGGCGTTCGGTTTGAGAGCGGCCATCCGGTCGAAGGCGGCGAACGCGTCGGGATAGTTTCCCAGTTCGACATGCGCGTCGCCGATCGCGCCGTAGTTCCAGGCGTCGTTGGGCCGGAGCGCCCGCGCGCGCTCCGCGTCGCGGAGCGCGTCGCGGAAGCGGTGGCCGGAGAGATAGACCGAGGCGCGCGGCCGGATCACATCGTAGTCATCCGGACGCGCGGCGGGCACCGCATCC
>JBKJHW010000141.1:0-17855 GCA_046598935.1 Vicinamibacterales bacterium
GGAATGGTGTACGACGGGGGCGATGTCGCGATCGTCGATCTCACGACCGGTGAATATCGTCCCCTTCACATGGGCCGCAGCGACGGCAGCGATGGCTACGCGCCGCTCGGCGCACTATCGCCCGACGGCCGACTCGTCGCGGTTGACTGGTACCGCGATCGTGACGCGTCACTCCGCGTCGTCGGGACTGACGGCACGCCAGCCCGCGTGCTTGTCGATCCCACCGGTGATGTCCGTGCCTACCAGTGGTCGCGTGACGGATCTCTGATCCTGGCCGCGCTCGGGCTTGATGGCGGGAATGTCCTCGCCCTCGTTGGTGCACACGACGGCGGCGTCCGTGTCCTGCGCCAACTGGGACCCGAGGTTCCAAATCACGCGTCGCTCTCGGACGACGGCCGTTATGTCGTCTATGACTATCCGGGGCATGCGACCGCAAGCGATCGCGATCTGTACGTGCTCGACGCGGACACCGGCGATCAATGGCCGCTCGACGTCTCGCCCGGTCATGACGTCTCGCCGTTCTGGACCCGTGATGGCCGCGCCGTCCTCTTTCTCAGCGACCGTAACCGCAACCCATCGATCTGGATGATCCCGGTCGAGAACGGACGGCCTCTGGGGGCGCCGCGTCCCGTCAAGGAGGACATCGGACGGGTGACTCTGAAAGGTCTCACACCGAGCGGTGCCCTGCACTATCAGCTCTCGGCCGGCTTTGCCGAGGTTTATGTCGGAGCAATCGACGGGTCGGCGGGACCGCCGCAGCCGATCTCACCGCGTCAGGCACTGTCGAACTATTGCCCGATGTGGTCCCCTGACGGGCGGTACGTCGCGTATGCATCCGAGCGCAACATCACCGGTCGCGAGCTGTGGACCTATGACGCCCAGTCCGGACGCGAATCGCGCGTGCCATTGAGGTTCCCCCTCGCGCGACCTTACGGTTGGTCGCAGGATTCGCAGTCGATCCTCGTCGGCGGCCCCAACGACGGGCGGCTCTACACGGTCGAGCGCGCGACCGGGCGTGCCGAACTGGTGGCGAGCGGCCTCGAGCGCGGTCCGTCCTGGGCCCCGGCTGGCATCGTCTACGATGCCGGCAAGCGGTTCGTCATCCATGATCCGGCCGCCGGCCTGGCGCGGCGAACGTTCGACTTCAGCGATCCAGGAATCGCGAGCGTGAGCATGTGGGATGGGCGTTCTCTGATTTCACGGCACAAGGACGGTCGCTTCACGCTCTATGACACTTCGTCGGGGCGGGCCCGGACGTGGCAGGACTCCGGTGTCGTATCTTTGCGCGAACACGTCCTGGCGCCTCACACCGGCGCGGTCGCGTATGTGGCGGGGCGAAAAGATCTCCATGGCAATGCGTCGTCGCTGATGTTGTGGGACGGGTCCGGCGAGCCACGAGAATTGCTACGCGTCCAACAGCCCAATGAACACCTCCGACTCGCGGGGTGGACGGCGGACGGGCTCAACCTGCTGGTCATCCGCTGGTCGTTCGATTCGTCCAAGGCTCGACGAGTCGGAAACGAAACACTGTGGCGAGTGCCGACCACCGGGGGCGCTGCGGTGTCCACCGGCGTCGCGCTCGCTGGGCTGCGCGACGTTTCGATTCACCCGGATGGGCGGCGGATCGCCTTCAATGCCGGGTTCAAGAGAATCGAATGGTGGGTGATGGAGAACCTTCTGGGGCAATAGCCCTGACTCTGGTCACAATCAGGCGCCGCGCACAAACCTCGGCTGCTCAACCGCAGCCTACGGAATATTAACCTCAACGTAGGAACCTGCCGCAACCGAGCCAACAGCCGTCGCGATATGCGAGGCTGCTGCGCGAATCCGCGGCCAACTCGTCGTGGTGAGCACGACGATGGCGATCTTCCGGGTTGTCAGGTTTTGTTGGTATTTCAGGTTCTGATCCGTCGTGACCAGTACATCGAATTCAGCCAGTTCAGCCTGAGCCAGCAACGCTCCATTCTCAAGGGCGCCCCAGCGCTTTTCAAAAACAGTCACGACTTCATGCGGAGCGAGGTGCGCGCGGAGCGGGGCCGGTGCCCTGATCAAAGAGCACCCGCACTCACGCCACCTCGAGGGACCGAGCCGCATGCTCCAGCACTGTTCGCACTTGCTGGAGCGTCACGCCGGGGAACCAGTCCACAAATTCGGAAAGCAGAGCGCCATCCTCAATGTTCTGAAACAGCGCGGCCACCGGCACTCGTGTGCCCCGAAAAACCCACGCGCCGCTGACGCGGAGCGCATTGCGCTCAACCACTGGGCAGGAGGACCAATCGATCATGGCTTCATGCTACGCCTTGGAGCCGGACGTTCAAAGCCCTGCGCTCAATCAGCCGAAATGCCTCCGTGAAGGTCGTAGCTCCGCGCCGCCGGTGGGCGGGTCGAATACTGATAAGATACTGACATGGTCCGAAAAATCGTCCAGACCGGGTCGTCGCTGGCCGTCACGCTCCCCGCCGATGTCGTCGCCCAGCTGAAGCTGAAGAAGGGCGATGAGGTCGAAGTGTCGGTGCATCCGCAGACCGGCGCGATCATCGTCCGCGCCGGCGTGCCGTTGCTCGAGGGCGGCAAGGTCACCAAGCGGTTCAAAGACGTTTCGGAGAATTTGCGACAGCGGCGTCGCGCAGTCTACGAGGAACTGGCGAAGTGACAGGCTATCTGTCCGTCGATCAGGTCCTGTCGCTACACAAGGAACTGGTCGCGGACTTCGGCGGATCAACAGGCCTGCGTGACCGGGGCGCGCTCGAAGCAGCGGTCGCCCGCCCCAGGGCAACGTTCGGCGGCGAAGATCTGTACGTCGATCTTGCCGACAAGGCGGCTGCCCTGATGCACTCGCTGGTCCTCAACCACCCGTTCGTCGACGGCAACAAACGTATCGCCGCCCACTCCGCCGAATTGTTTTGCCTCTTGAATGGCGAAACGCTGCTCGCGCGCGATGAAGAAGTGATCGCCGTCACGCTCAAGGCCGCCGAAGGTAAGATCGCCGTCGAAGCGCTGGCGATCTGGTTTCGGCAGCGCCTGAAAGCGCGGCCCGAATAATAAATCGGCACTGAAGGAAACCGGACATGCTACTCGACCTCAAGTACGCGATTCGCAGCCTCGCCCGATCGGGCGGCTTCGCGCTCGCGGTGATCGTGACCCTCGGCCTCGGTATTGGCGCCAACACCGCGATTTTCAGCGCGGTGCGCGGCGTGCTGCTGCGGCCGCTGCCACACCGCGACGGCGACCGGTTGATGTATCTGAGACAGTCGGCCGAAGCCAAGGGCAGCGACAACATCGCCTTCTCCGTTCCCGAGATCAACGATTTCCGCGCCTCGTCCAAGGCGATGGCTCAGATCGCCGAGTACTCGCCGCTCACGCTCAACCTTGTCGAGGACAACACCGCGTCGCAGGTGCAGGTCGGGCTCGTGACCGGCAACTATTTCGACGTGATGGGGCTCGCCCCCATCATCGGACACGCATTCACTGCGAACGACGACGGCGCGGCGGCAGCGCCGGTGATGATGCTCACGCACGAATACTGGCTGAACCACTTCGGCGGTGACCGCGCCATCATCGGCCGGTTGCTCAAGGTCGGCGGGCGTACTGCTGAGGTCGTGGGCGTGCTGCAGCCGGCCCCGTTCTTTCCCCAGAAAATCGACGCGCTGATGAACATGTCGATCAGCGAGCACCACGTGAGCGCCACGATGGTGCAGGGCCGATCGCACCGGATGACCGAGATGATCGCGCGCCTCGCGCCCGGCGTCACGGTCAACGACGCGCGCGCCGAAGTGGCGGCGATCACCGCGCGGGTGCACGCGGACAACCCGGGCACGTACGACGCGGGCTCTGGTTACACCGTGACGCTGACGCCGTTCAAAGAAGTGCTCGGCAAGGACGCCCGGCTCACGCTGTGGCTGTTGATGGGCGTGGCGGCGTTCGTGCTGCTGATTGCCACCGCCAACGTGGCGAACCTCACGCTGATGCGCGGCGTGCGCCGCGAACATGAGATGGCGGTACGCGCCGCGCTGGGCGCCGGCACCGGCAAACTGCGCAGGTTGCTCTTCGCGGAACATCTGATCCTTGCGATGGCCGGCGCGGCCCTGGGCGTGGCGATCGCCTACGGTGGTGCGGGTGTGCTGGCCGCCTTCACCTCCCGCATGAGCCATCGCGCCGGCGAGATCGAGATGGATGGCATCGTGCTCGTGTTCACGCTCGGCATCACAGCCGTCGTGGCGTTGCTGCTCTCGTTCGCGCCGCGGGTGGGGCGCGAGCACCAACTCGGTACGGCACTCACGGCCGGCAGTACGCGCACCACCGTGAGCGGGCGTCGTCGACACCTGCAACAGGCACTGGTGATCACGCAGATCGCGGTGTCGGTGATTCTGCTCACCGGTGCGGGACTGCTTGTGCAGTCGATGATGCGTCTGGCCGCGGTGGATCCGGGGCTCGACACGACGAACGTGCTCACCATGGAAGTGCCGGCCGACTTTGCCGCCATCACCAGCCGCGAGAAGACGATAGCGACGTACGAGCGCATGGCCACGGAGCTTCAGGCGATCCCCGGCGTGCAGGTCGTCGGCCTCGGCTCGAACGTACCGTTGCGTGTGTCGGAATTTCAGCTCGACATAAAAGCCGACGGGCGCGCGCTGTCGCCGGGCGAGCCGCAGCCGCAGGCCGAGTTTCGCACCGCCGACCCTGGTTATTTCAGAGCGTCGGGCATGACGCTGGCCGCCGGCCGCGACTTCAGCACGGCCGACAGCGCGAAGTCGCAGCGTGTAGCAATCGTCAACCAGACGCTCGCGAAACTTCTTTTCCCTGGTGAAGATCCGATTGGCCGCCGTGTGACCTGGACCGGCGACGTCCTGAAGTTCATCGGGTTGCAAGAAGAGTGGATCACGATCGTTGGTGTCGTCCGCGACACGAAAGATGGAGGGCTTGACGCGAAACCGGTGCGCGCCCTCTACCTGCCGTTTCAGCAAGGCGTGTTTCCAACAGGCAGTTTGGTGATCCGCACGGCCGTCGATCCCAATGGCCTCGCCAGGGCCGCGCGCGAAGTCGTGCGTTCGGTCGACCCGCGCCAGCCCGTCGAAAAGCTCATGGCGCTGGAGGCGATTCGCGATGAGAGCGTCGGGCCGCGGCGCATCAACTCGATGCTGATCGGGTCGTTCAGCCTGCTCGCGCTCGTGATCGCGGCGATCGGCATTGCGGCCGCGCTCGCCTTTTCGGTCGGCGCGCGCACACATGAGATCGGCATCCGGATGAGCCTCGGCGCAAGCAGCGGGATGGTACAGCGCATGGTGCTCGCCGAGGGCGGCGTGATGCTCGTCACCGGCCTTGTGCTCGGCGTGGTTGGCGCCATTCTCGCGACCCGGCTGATGCAGGAACTGCTCTATGGAGTGACGCCTGACGATCCCGCCACGATCATCGGCGTCTCCGCGCTGATGGCGTGTGTCGGCGTCCTCGCGTGCTGGATCCCGGCGCGGCGAGCGGCGGGGATCAACCCCCTCACGGCGATTCGCGGAACGTAGTTACTAGTCCTGGCTGCGCTTCGGGCGCATGTTTTCCCGGAGCACGCGCTTTCTCAAGCGCAGCGTTTCGGTGAGGAACTGCTGACGGGTTGTTACGGAAGCGGGTTCAGCGACCGACGCGTTCCCGCGCGGCCTGAGCGTCCTGAACCGTTCGAAACTTGAAGACGCCTCGAGGGTAGCGCTTGGGTGCGATTGCCCAGTAGCGCGCGCAGTGCCGAAGGAACCGTTCGATATCGGCGGGGCGGCGCGTTGTGACCGGTGCCGCATTCATTTCTTCGATGGATCGAAATCGCTGCACGGCCATGTCAGTCCTCGTCGCCGAGTTTGATCGTTCGCGGAGGGCTGCTACGTCTTGCCGATCCTTCGCCCGCACAGTGTCGCGCTTGAGCCCGTACAGCGCTCTGGGAGTGGCGACACTCACTCGGACGCCGTCGATCTCCTTGACCTCGCGATCGACCGTGTCGAACCGCGCCGCCTCACCCAGGCGAGTCCGCACGTCGAAGTAGAGATCACCAGAGGGCGGATAGTAGCGCACGGCGGGGTAGTCGCCGAGCAGATCGGCCGTCGAAATCTCCTCGACATGCGGATCGTTGTCGTAGGCGTCTTGAAAAGCTGCGCGAAGGCGCTGGATGTTGCCCTCCGTCGCACGGATGAACAGGTCAACGTCTTCCGTAGCGCGGACCACACCGTGAAAACCCATCGCGGTGGCGCCGATCAGCACGTACTCGAGGCCGTTCGTTTCAAACGCTCGTAGCGCCCGGATGAGCTCGTCGCGGTCCACGCGGCTAGGATACTCCGAAGCGCTGGCGATCGATCCTTCGGGGCGCGTCGGAGAAGTCGACCATGAGAATCCGTAGACCAGTTGTGAAATGCTACACCCCGTGGTGACGCACCGATCAACGATTGCCGTCCTCGCGCTGGCTTTGGCCGGCGTCCTCGTCACTTCGTCCGTCTCCGCCCAACGCGGCGCAGTCACGACCAAGCCGGCCACGGCATCCGCCGCGGCGACCAACGACATCCTCTGGGACACCTGGGGGGTGCCGCACATCTTCGCGGCCACCAACGCCGACGCGTTCTACGCCTTCGGCTGGGCGCAGATGGAGAACCACGCGGACCTGATGCTGCAGCTGTACGGACAGGCGCGCGGACGCGGCGCAGAGTACTTTGGCGAGCAATACTTCGACACAGACAAGTACGTCCGCCGCATGGGCATCCCCGAACGCGGCAAGGCCTGGGTCCGCGCGCAGAATCCCGAATTCGCGCCCATGCTGAACGCGTTCGTCGACGGCGTCAACGCGTACGCAAAGACCAACCCGACGACGATCTCTCCGGGCATCGCCACGGTTCTTCCCGTGACCTCCGCCGACGTCCTCTCCCACATTCAGCGCGTCGTGATCTTTGCGTTTGTGACCAGCCAGGGCGCGATGCAGGGTCAGACGGATCGCTGGGAGCGCGCGTCCAACACATGGGCCGTCGCGCCGCAACGCACCGCCGCCGGCAACGCGCTGCTGCTTCAGAACCCACATCTGCCCTGGAGCGACTTCTACATCTGGATGGAAGCCGGCATCACGACCCGAGACGTCAACGCGTACGGCGCCGCGCTCGTCGGCATGCCCTGGTTCGGCATCGCGTTCAACGACAGCCTCGGCTGGAGCCACACCGTCAACCTGATGGACGGCGCGGACCTGTACGAACTTGAACTCGCCGACGGCGGCTATAAGTGGAACGGCGCGGTGAAACCGTTCGAGAGATCAATAGAGACGATCTTGGTGAAGCAGGCGAACGGCACGATGCGCCAGGAACCGTTTGTCGTGAAGCACTCGATCCACGGCCCAGTCGTCAGTGAGAAGACCGGCAAAGCCGTCGCCGTTCGCGTCGTCGGCCTCGACGGCGCGAACATCGGCGAGCAGTACCTGGCGATGATTCGCGCGAAGTCGTTCGACGAGTTCCAGGATGCCGAGCGCAAGCTGCAGATGCCGTTTTTCACGACGATGTATGCGGACAAGGCGGGGCACATCATGCATTTGTTCGGCGGCCGCACACCCGTCCGCCCCGCCGGCGACTACAACTGGGGCGGCATTGTCCCCGGCACCTCGGACGCCACGCTGTGGACGAAGACGCTCACATACGACGAGCTTCCCAAGGTGATTGATCCGGCGACCGGTTGGCTGCAGAACGCGAACGATCCGCCGTGGACGACGACGTTCCCGCTGGCGATCGACTCGAACAAGTACCCGTCGTATGTGGCGCCGCGCACGATGTCGCTGCGCGCGCAGCGGTCGGCGAACTTGCTCGAGTCCGATGCGAAACTGACGTTCGATCAGATGGTCTACAACAAGATGTCGACGAGGATGGAGTTGGCCGATCGCCTGCTCGATGACCTGCTGCCGCCCGCGAAGGCTGCCGGCGGCGTCGCCGCCGAAGCGGCCATGGTGCTCGAGCAGTGGGACCGCTGCGCTGACGGAGACAGCAAGGGCGCGGTGCTCTTCGAAGCGTGGTATCGGCGGGCCGTGCGCACTTCTGGCGGCAACACCATCTTTGCGAAGCGCTGGAGTGAAGCTGCGGCGCGCACCACGCCGGACGGCCTGCGGGATCCCGCTGCGGCTGTGACGGCGCTCGTGGGCGCCGCCAACGAGATTCGTCAGCTCTGGGGCGCGCTCGACGTGCCGTGGGGCACCGTGCATCGCCTCCGAGTCGGCACCTACGACCTCGCCGCCAACGGCGGGCCCGGCGACCTCGGCATTTTCCGCGTCGTGAACTTCGAAGACGACGCGAAGGCGACCGGCCCGGCGAAGAAGCAAATCTCGATCGGCGGCGATTCGTATGTTGCGGTCGTGGAGTTCACCGCGACCGGTCCGCGCGCCATGTCGCTGCTCTCATACGGCAACGCCACACAGCCCGGCTCACCACATGTCGGCGATCAGTTGCTGCTCTTCGTGAAGAAGCAGCTCAAGCCCGTGTGGAGAGCACGGGCAGAGGTCGAGAAGCACCTCGAGAAGAGAGAACAATTACGTAGGCCGAAGCTCTAGCCCCGCCGGATCGCTGGGCTGCGCCGCTACTTTCTCGTCAACGTCACCGAGCTACCGGTATTCGGATAACTCGAGACGTGTGTTTCGCCGGGATTCGTCGTCGTGGTCGTGAAGTTGAAACTCCTCGAGACCGTGCCGACGATCGAGCTTCCGCTGATGGCTCCCGAGAACGTCTCGGCTCGCGTCACCGTGCCCGCGTTGTTCGAGCCGCCAGGGCCTGAGTTGATTCGCCCAAATTGCAGGTTTGTCGCGGCCCCCGTGAAATCCAGACCGCTCGTGAGGGAAAGTGTACTGCCTTGAAACGGGCACGAGCGTGGGGTGGTCGTCTCCACCCAGCTGGCCGCCAGGTGCGCGCGCACTTGCCCGCTCCCCTTGTTCGTCACGTCGATGGTCAGTGTGCCGGCGATGGCGACGTTGAAGGTGCAGTTGGTGTTCACGTTCCCATTCGCAAAGGTGTTCTTGAAAATCTGGACCGCGTCGATACGGAACGGTGCTGTGTAGGTGCCGGAAGGGTCGGCCGGGGGAGGGGTCGTCGCAGGCGGTGGTGTTGGCGCGTTCACGACGACCGGCTGGCCGCCGGGCGCCGTGCCGGTACCGCTGACGCTGCCACCGCCGCCGACTGTTGCCGATATGGCATATCCGCCGCCGGTCATGCTGAACACGTTGGCGGCGAAGGTCCCAGTCAGAAGAACCACACTGCCGCTGTTGGTGATGAGACTGCCCGTCGCTGACACGCTCTGCGCTTGCAGCGACGGCTCGACCAGGGCGACGAGCCGGGACAGCAATTTTTCGGCGCTCGACCGATGCATCGCGAGGCTGGACTGAGACGCCTTCAACTGGATCACGCCACCGAGATCGGCGGTGCCCGCTACGTTCAAGGTCCCCAGGTACGTGTTCGGCCCTGTCGCAGCTGCGGTGGTGCCGTTCGGCGCGGTCGGGCTGCCCGACTTGCCGCACGCGGCGTTCAGTGTCGCCGACAGGGCGATCACGGGCAATACGAAGTACCAGCGTTGTTTACATGTCGGCACGGGTGCAAGCGTGCCCGAGGCGGCCGAGAAAGAATTCAGGAAGACCTAAGAAATTGATAAATTCCTGCCACACCATGCGGCTGCAGTTTGGCGAGTTCATCGTGGACGACGGCACGCGACAGTTGCTTCGCAGCGGCCGCGACGTGCACATGTCCCCGAAAGCGTTCGACCTGCTGCTGGCCCTGATCCACGCGCGGCCCCGCGTGCTGTCGAAGGCGGAGTTGCACGCGCAGTTGTGGCCGAAGGTCTACGTCTCGGACGCGAGCCTCGCAATGGTCATCGCCGAGGTGCGCGTCGCGCTCGGCGAGCGCGCGCGTGAGCCCCGATTCGTGCGGACGGTGCATCGTCACGGCTACGCGTTCCCCGCGGAGGCGCACGCGCTCAAAGGCGGCGCGGCCGGCGGCGCGCCCAGCCACTGGTTGGAGACGGCGCTCCGGCAGTACCCACTTGGCGCAGGCGATCACGTGATCGGCCGCGACCCGCGCGCCGCCGTGTTTCTCGACGAGCCGAGTGTGTCGCGGCGGCACGCACGGCTCGCCATCACGGCGGACGTTGTGACCCTCGAAGACCTCGGCAGCAAGAACGGCACAACGGTGCGCGACGAGCGCATCTCGACGGTCACACCGTTGGCTGACGGCGACGAGATTCGCATCGGGTCGGTGCGCGTGGTCGTCCGGTCCTGGGCGGCGGATCCCACGCGCACGGCCGCAGGCCTGCCGTGAACACACTCGCCATCGGTTCCCGCGTGGGCCCGTACGAGATCGTGGGCGTGATTGGTGCCGGCGGCATGGGCGAGGTGTATCGCGGTCGCGATCAGCGGCTGCGGCGCGACGTTGCGATCAAGGTGTTGCCCGCCGCCATGGCCGCGCATCCGCGTCGGCTCCTGCGCTTCGAACGGGAGGCGCGCGCCCTCGGCGCGTTGAACCATCCGAATATCGCGACGGTCTACGCCATCGAGGGCAACGCCCTCGTCATGGAATTGGTGGAAGGCGAGGACCTGTCATGGCGGATCAGGCGCGGCGCGTTGTCACTGACCGACGCGGTGTTGATCGCCCGGCAGGTGGCCGACGCGCTCGCGGCCGCGCACGAGGCCGGCATCGTCCATCGCGACCTGAAACCCGCGAACATCAAGGTGCGCGCCGACGGCACGGTGAAGGTGCTGGACTTCGGCCTGGCGCTCCAGGGGCAGTCGCAGTCCGACAGCGCGGCGGATGACGCCGGCGGCGCGACCGCGCGCGGAGACGAGATCCCGCCCGATTCGCTGCAGACCACGACGCTCACGCTCGATGGCGCCGTGCTTGGCACGGCCGCCTACATGGCGCCGGAACAGGCGGTCGATGGCCCGGTCGACAAGCGCGCCGACATCTGGGCGTTTGGCGTCGTGCTGTTTGAAATGCTCGCGGGCCGACGGCCATTCGGCGTCAGCGAGATGACGGCGCCGGAGTGGCGGGCGTTGCCGGCCAATGTGCCGGCGCCGATCCGGCGCCTGCTCGAACGCTGCCTGACGCGCGATCGTCGTCAGCGGTTGCAGGACATCGGCGACGCCCGCTTCGGTCTCGATGAAGCGCTGGCGCCGGCCGCCGAGCCGTCGTCGCCTCGTCCGGCGTCGTCGCGCGTGTGGCTGAGCCGCGTGTGGTTCGGCGTTCTTGGCATAGGGGCCGGTCTCGCGATCGGTGTGATGTTGTGGCGGTCCGCGACGGACGCGCCGCAGGTGGCCTACGCCCACATCGGCGTCTCGCCGGCGACGGAGTTGAACGCGGGCGGTGTGCATCCATCCATTCTGCTGACCGCCGGCGGCGCACGTACGGCGCTCGCCTGGTCGCCGAATGGCCAGACGCTCGCGTTCATCGGCGTGCAGAACGGCGTACGTCGAGTCTTCCTGCGGGATCTCAGCAACGATGCCGCGCGTCCCATCGCGGGCACGGAGGGCGCGCGCGCGCTCACGTTTTCCCCCGCCGGCGACGAGATCGCGTACTGGGTGGACACCGTGCTGCGGCGCGTGAGCGTGGCGGGCGGTCCGTCGGCGACCATTCGCATTGCCAAGGACGTGAGCGGTATGGCATGGGGGCCGGCGGGACTCGTGGTCGGCGAAGGCACTCTGATCTTCTCGACGGTTGAGGGCGCCGATATGCATGGGCTCACGGCAGCGCGCGAGCTCGTGCGGAGCGGCATGCCGTCGTTCCTTCCCGACGGGAAGACAATCCTCTACACGGAATACGAGAAGCAGTGGACCTCCGGCGACGAGCGCGTGATGGTGTTATCGCTGACGCCCGGCGCTCGTCCGAGGCTGCTCGTGCGAAATGCCGCGGACGCCCGGTACCTGCCGACGGGACATCTGGCCTTCATGCGGCAGGGCACGCTCTTCGTCGTGCCGTTCAATGTCAACACCTTGCAAGTCGCCGGTGATCCTGTGCCGGTGCTGCCGGATGTGTCGCAGGCGATCGTGGCGTGGGACAGCGTCGATCTGACTTTGGCGGGGCAGTTTGCCGTGTCGCCGCAAGGCACGCTGGCCTACGTGTCGAGTCCGCTCGCGTCGTATTCAGACCGGAAACTGGTCACGGTGGATCGACACGGCCGCGTCACGGTGCTCGGCGCGCCCCCAAAGGGCTATCGCAGTCACGTCGTGTTGTCGCCGAATGGTCGGCAACTCGCCGTGTCCGTCCAGACGGCCAGCGGCATCCAGGCCTTCGCCTACGATCTCGCACGCGGAACGATGACGCGTCTCGCCGAAGGGCTCACAGGCGAGCTGATCGTGGCCGCGTGGTCGCGCGACGATGAGATTGCGATGCAGGTCGTCGACGGCGGGAAGGTCTCGGCGGTGATCGTGCGGCCCGGGGCCGCGGCCGAGGCGGTGCCGGTCGAAGGCTCGACTGGATTTTGGGCCAGCGCCTTCTCGCCCACGGGCGAACTGGTGGGCCTCTTCGATGGGGATCTGTGGGTGCATGCGCCGCGCAAGAGAAGTGTGCTCCCCGTGCGGTTGCCACACCCCGGCGCTAATGAACTGCAGCCGGCCTGGTCGCCCGACGGCCGCGCGCTCGCGTACAGTTCGCCGATCACCGGGCGGAACGAAATCTACGTGCAGCGGTACCCTGGGTCCGATGCAGCGGTGCTCGTGTCGGCTCGCGGGGGCTTCAGCCCTGCGTGGAGCCCGGCCGGGCGCGAGCTCTTCTATGTCGAGCCCGATGCGGCCGGCGACCGCATGATGGTGGTCGACACGTCGCGGCCCGCGGCGCCGTCTGCGCCCAGGGTGCTCTTCGTGTTTCCGCGAGATGGAATGTTCTACGGACTCGGGACCCTGACGCCGTTTGCCGTGTCAGCTGACGGCCAGCGGTTCTACGGCGTCCGGCAGTCCGCCACGCCCACGGTGCGCATCACGCAGGTGAACCTCGTGTTCAACTGGTTCGAAGAACTCGCGAAGAAACTGTCGCCATCGCGATAGCACCGCTTCCGAGGTGAACGCGCAATCACCGCGCCAGCGCGGCGCGCGCCTCCTCGAAAGTTCCGGGGAAGTACGCGACGTTGTGGAAGGCTTCGTTTGTGAGGGCCTGGGCGACGAAGCGGGCGTCACCGGCGCTGCGACCGACGACGATGAGACGCGTGTTGTGGTCCTGCATCGGCAGGCGTCCGTCATCCTTGGCCCGTCGGAGCTCACCGACATCCCGGCCTTCGAGCACCAGGGTGCGCGGAACGTTGCGGGCATCCGGGAGCGTGCCGCGGCGGAAATCATCGGCGTCGCGCACGTCGAGGACGACCGCCGTGTGGTCGAGGGCGAGGACGTGGCGGAGGCCGTCGGCTTCGATCACCGTGACACCGCCAAACGCCCGCCAGACGGGAATACCGAGCTGATAACTACGGATGTTCTGGTGCCCGGCCATTGTCAGCTCGTCGCCAAGTCGCTTGCTCTTCGGACAAAACGGTCCGTTGCAGTAGAGCACGATGGGCCTGCTCATATCACCACCGACCAGCCGGCTCACTTCGGCAACGTCGGAGATGTAGATCGACATCGGCACCCCCGGGCGGGCGGCGACGTTGCGGGCGCCGGGAATGTGGCTGATCGAATACTCGAGATGCGGCCGGGTGTCGAGCACCACGTCCTTGTCCTCGGCGAGTATCCGCTGGAACTCCTCGAAGGACAGCTCTCCGGCATGCAGTCCGACGTCCGCGGGGCGTGGGCGCATCCAACCCAACCCGGCCAGGCCGAGGACGAGCCCGGCCACGAGCGCGCTGGCGACCAGGAGGCCGATGAGCGGCCAGCGCTGGTTGAGCCCTCGCGCCGGCACGGCGCTGCGCAGCATCGGGGATTCGCTGATGGAGGCTTGCTCACCGAGCGCGAATGCCACGTCCCGAGCCGAGTGGAACCGTTGCGCCGGATCTTTCTCCAGGCAGTGCCGGACGATGCGGTCCAAACCCACCGGAATTCCGCCAGCGCCTGAGCTCAGGTCGGCGGGCTCGTTATTCAGGATCGCGCTCATGGTGTCCACCCCGGTGCGGCCGCTGAAAGCGCGCGCTCCGGAGAGCATTTCGTACAGGACACAGCCGAGGGCGAAGAGGTCCGTTCGAGGATCAATCCGCAGCCCTTGGATCTGCTCGGGAGCCATGTAGCCCATGGTGCCGACGATCATTCCCGGAGAAGTCGAGCCCGGCATGGTGGCCAGGTCCGTCACGGCGTCGTCTCGAAGCGGCTCGGTGAGCTTTGCCAGTCCGAAGTCGAGAATCTTTACGCGGCCGTCAGCGGTGATGAAGAGGTTTTCAGGCTTGAGGTCGCGGTGGACGATCCCTTTCTCGTGCGCGGCTGCGAGCCCCTGGGCGACCTGCACCGCGTAGGCGATGGCTTTTCGGCCGGGCAATGCGCCTGGTTTCAACACGTCGCGGAGCGTCTTTCCTTCGAGCAGCTCTGAGACCACGAACGTGGTCCCGGCTTCAGTGCCGATGTCGTACACCGCGAGAATGTGCGGATGATTGAGCGCCGCCGTTGCGCGCGCTTCCTGCTCGAACCGGCGGAGACGATCCACGTCGGCGGAAAAAGCGGGGGGAAGCACTTTGATCGCCACGTCGCGACCAAGGCGCGGGTCGCGCGCCCGGTACACCTCGCCCATGCCTCCGACGCCGAGGTCGGCAAGGATCTCGTACGGGCCGAGACGTGTGCCGGGAGTCAGCGTGAGGGGCGGCAACTCGGGACCGATACTATCGCGAGTGGTCGCGAGAACTGCCGCGGTTTTTTCGGGGCGGGGATCGCGTCGTGGAACGACCACGGGCGCTTGTCTAAGCGCCAGCGCACGAAAAAGGGGGCGCCCTTCTCCATGTCTCCGTGCCTCCATCGTGAAGGTCTTGATCTTGATCTTGCTCTGGATCTACTCCTGACGTCGCGGCCGCATGTTCGCCTGGAGCACGCGCTTGCGCAGCCGCAGCGCCTTCGGCGTGACTTCGACGAGTTCGTCGTCGTTGATGAACTCGCCCGCTTGCTCGAGGCCCATCTTGCGGGGCGGAATAAGGCGAATCGCTTCATCGGCCGATGACGCGCGCATGTTCGTCTACTTCTTTTCCTTACAGATGTTCACGTCGAAGAGCCGTCTCAACGTCTGATAGGGGACCTTATACGAACTTCAGGAACCCCCTAAAGCGGACACGCGGCCAGTGCCGGCGGGGCGTTGGGCAGCGGCGCCGGATGATGCTTGAGGACCGCCGCGAGCACATCCGCCACGGCGTGCCCGCCAAACGGCGACGTCCCCGCGATCATCTCGTGAAGCACCACGCCCAGGCTCCACACGTCGCTGCGCGATCTTCGCGTGCTGCGGCAATGGACGGGCGTGTGTGACATGACGGCCGACTACTCGCCGATCATGGGTGTCACCGGCATGAAAAATTTTCTCGTCACGACGGGATGGGGCACCTGGGGCTTCAAGGCGATTCCGGCCGGCGGCGAACAGGTGGCCGAGCTGATCGCCACGGGGCGCACCCCGGCGCTCATCGCCCCGTTTGCGCTCAATCGATTCGTCAACGACCGCACCATGGCCGATCGCGGGTCGGCCGGCACGCACTGATGACCACCCGGAGGTTGCGCATCCACTGTCCCCACTGCGGCGTCCGCGCAGTGGAGGAATTCGTCTACAGCGAAATACGGTCGACGCCAGATTCAATTGTCGATGCCGAGGCCCGGGATGTCGATCGCGCCTTCATGCATACGAATGCCGAAGGCATGATCATGGAACGCTGGTTTCACACCTACGGCTGCCGGCGCTGGTTGACGCTGACGAGGGATACACGCACCAACGACATCGTCGACGAGGCAATGTGAGACGCAGAATGTCGCAGAAATGGGGGACAATTCGGCACCGTGCGCGCGTTTGCCCTCGTCGTCGGACTCTGTGCTGTGGCCGGCATTCCGGCGGCATCCATCCAGTCGCCACCCGACATTCGGTTGTTTCTCCAACTTGGTTCAGCGAACGCACGCGAAGCCGCTTCGGCGGAGCCTCAGGTCGCCGCCCAGTGGCGCGACGGCTATGCATCGATGTTGATCGACATGATCCGGTTGCTGCCGGGCCCGCGGCGCGCCGACGACGAGGCGCTGATCGTGCCCGATGGCGAGGGCAACATGACGTCGACCGGTCGGACCGCGGCCGTGGGTTCCGCTGGAAGTCCGGCACGCGCGCGGCTGTTGCGGTTCCTTGAGCAGCAGACGCACCAGCGCTTCGGCAGCGACCTCGCGAAGTGGCGACAGTGGATCTGGAGTCGACCCGATCAATCCCATCCCGACTACATGGCGTTCAAGGCGGCGGTCTATTCGCGGATTGATCCGCGGATGCGCCGGTTCTTCACCGAAGGGCGCGCCACGATTCGACTCGACGAAGTTGATTGGGGCGGTGTGAAAGTGAACGGCATTCCGCCCCTCGTGAATCCTCGCAGCGTCCCGGCGGCCAGCGCATCATGGCTGAAGGACGATCACTGGGTCTTCGGCGTCGTGATCGGCGGAGAGGCGCGCGCGTATCCGAAGCGAATCCTGGCGTGGCACGAGATGGCGAGAGACCGCATCGGCGGCGTCGATCTCACGCTCGTGTATTGCACGCTCTGCGGCACCGCGATTCCGTACGAAAGTCGGGTGGGCGGTCAACTCCGCACGTTCGGCACGAGTGGCTTGCTGTACCGATCGAACAAGCTCATGTTCGACGAAGAGAGCCACAGCCTGTGGTCGACGCTTGAGGGTCGTCCCGTGATCGGCCGTCTGGCGGGTGGCGGGCTCACGCTCAAGGCCCTCCCGATCGTCACGACCCGGTGGTCGGAGTGGCGCCGACAGCATCCGGAGACGACCGTGCTGTCTATCGAGACAGGCTTCGATCGCAACTACAAGGAGGGCGAAGCGTATCGCGACTACTTCTCGAATGATCGGCTGATGTTCCGCACGCCGTTCAATGACACGCGTCTATCCAACAAAGAGGAAGTACTCGGCGTACTCGTGCCCGCGCGCGGGGGTGGGCGTCAGGCTGTCGCGTTCTCGACGCAGGCGCTCGTCAAGCAACCCGTGATGATGACCACGGTTGAAGGCCAACGATTGGTCGTGGTCACCACGACTCATGGTGCCAATCGCGTGTTCAACGCGGGCGACATCACGTTCGTCGCTCGTTCCAGAGGCGACGTGGTGGACGTGGTGGACGTGGTGATTGACGCGAAGGGCGGCCGCTGGACGGTCACCGAAGAGGCACTCGTGCCGGAGTCTCCTTCGGCGGCCGCAGTGCGTCCGCGCATCGCAGCGTTTCGCGCGTTCTGGTTCGGCTGGCACGCGCAGTTTCCTGACACGCTTCTGATCAAGTAGCAGGCGCTGCCGCGTCCCCCGCGTGAGCCTATTCCTGGCTGTGCTGGCTGTGCTAGTCGCGTACTGTCCGGAGCGGTGCTAGAGTGTGGGCAACTTACTCACCTGGAGGATGTGTCCTATGTGGAGTGTCTCAACTTCTGTGGTGCGCCGCACCCTGTGGTCGGTTGTGCTGGTGCTTGGCATCGCGACCCCGGCGCTGGCGCAGAGCGCCACCGGTTCGATTCAGGGCACGGTGGTCGATCAGTCCGGCGGCGTGCTGCCAGGCGTCTCGGTGACAGTCACGGCCGCCGCGACGGGCGTCGCGCGCGTTGTCGTCACGGGTCCGGCCGGGATGTTCAGCGCGGAACTGCTGCCGGTTGGCACCTACGATGTGGCCGCCCAGCTGGCGGGGTTCGCGCCGAGGAAGACCGCCGTGTTGGTCACGATTGGTTCGGTGATCTCCCTGCGCCTCGAAATGCGTCTGGCGGCCGCGGCCGAG